>CAZTJA010000105.1:0-11047 GCA_964613745.1 uncultured Syntrophaceae bacterium | reverse complement strand
AATCCGCTCCGCCTTGTAACAAATGAGTGGCAAAGGAATGCCTGAACTGATGAGGAGTCACTTTGGCTCCAGCATTCGAATGCGTAAGGGCACTTTTCAAGAACCGTCGAATGCTTCGCGTACTAAGAGAAGACCCCTTTGAATTGATGAACAGGTGATCGCTTTTCACACCTTTGCAGGAGAGGACATGAGACCTTATGTCAAGATAATCTTTAATTTTGGTGACGGCGGTTGATCCTACAGGTACAAATCTCTCCTTGCGTCCTTTACCGAAAACCCTAAGCCATCCGTTTTGAAGATCAATATCCTCCAGTTTGACGCCCACGAGTTCGCCAACCCGCAGACCCGACGAGTAGAGTAGTTCAAAGATTGCCTCGTCTCTCTTACTCATCTTGTCCGACGCTGAAAAAAATCGATCTATTTCGTCCACGGACAGTGATTTGGGCAATTGCTTTTCTTTTTTCGGAGTTTTAATTGTTGATGCAGGATTAGCCTGGATAATTTGTTCACGTACAAGAAAACGAAAAAAGCTCTTTAGCGCTGCTAGTTTTCGACCTGTGGAAGTCTTTTTGATCTTACCGAACCTATTTGCAACGAATCCCCGAATGTGCAGCACAGTGATCAGTTCGAGACTCTCGAGTTCTCGAACACGATCACCATTAAGCATGTAATCACGCCACTCGATCAGATCGGATCGGTATGCTCTAATCGTTTCGTTGGAGCGCATTTTTTCGGTTGCCAAATGAGCTAGAAACTTTTCCAGGGCCAAATTAAAATTCAATTCTGCTCCACAACAACTCATCAATGAATATTCGCTGACTCAAAATCATAGCATAATTATATATGTAGAGAAACTAATTAAAGTGAAAAGAACAATTAAAAAGTTCGGGCAAATTCCTCCATGTCGATAAATCGACGCAAGCTGATCAAATTATTAACATAGCCCAATAAGACAGGGGCAAAACCTATTTTTTCCACATCTCGAGGAGATGGAAATACATGTCTTTGTAAGCTGATAGCTCGGCTTCCAATTTGATGACTTTCTCGCGAGATTCGTCCAGTAAAGGTTTGTATCTTTCTTCCGATCTCGTCCTGACTACAGGTTTTTCGATGTCCTTATTCACTCTTCTCCTGGGTTCGGAAATTTTTTCCTTAGATTCAGATTTCGCGATCTTATCAGCTTTTTTGACTTTCTCGGTCTTGGCTACTTTTTCAGGCTTCTCGGATTTCTCTGTTTTGTCGGACCTGTTTTCTTGGAGGAGCTGAACCGCTTCTTGGAATGACAATTTAGTGTTGGATCTTTTAAGACGAGACGCCAGATTGACGAAATTTTTCAAGAAAACCTTGTCTTCGGATGCCGGAACTCGCAACTTGGTGCCTTGAGTGAATCCCTGCCCTCTCAGGTTTGAAATCACTATTGATGCACTTTTTGCAAGCTCCCTTCCTTTTGTGTTGGCGTACAATTCTTTCGCTTCGAACAGACCATCGGAATCGGCAATTCTGGATATCAAATCGATGATCTCATCGATTTTCTGTTTACCGGATTTTTGAGTCTGTTCCTGTGCTGACTCCTTGCTTAATTGGCTTTTAATGCCGGTTTTCTTTTCTCGAGCTGGCATTCGTACTTCTCCTTTCGGGCACGGTTTTCATTTTGAAAAACAAAATTGACTTTGCATGTATGATAATCCATCACAAATACCCTTCTAGATTTATTTCGTCAAGAAAACTCAACATAGCGAAATCAATAATATCGGAAGTTTGGTTATTTAGATGAATTTTTGGCGTTGAAGTAAGTAGGATTATGACCGCTGTATTCTCTAACCGAGATTTAGAATCGATTAGTGCCGCACAAAGCTGAAAGAAACGCTGCCAAAACAATCCGCATCTGTATCGGTTAGAAATCTTGTCTGGAAGCTTTCATGGCTCGATCTCTTGCCCAAGCCTCAATTTTTTGTATTCGTTCTCTCATGGTTCTGGACAGAGGCACAATATTCCTTAGTGAATTTGCTAGAACATGCTCGGTCAAATCGTGATCGGCAGAAGCGCTTTCGAACAAAGCCGCTATCACGCCTTGCTCGATTTCCGCTCCATTCAGACCCTCTGTTGATTGCGCCAAGTATTCTAGATCAAAGCTGGATGGGTCTATCTTTCTTCGCCTGAGATGAATAGTTAGGATTTCTCGTCTCTCATTTTTTTGAGGCAGTCCCATAAAGAAAAGCTCATCGAACCTTCCTTTTCTCAGGATTTCAGGGGGCAGTACCTCCACTTCGTTTGCCGTAGCCCCGACAAAAACAGGCGCCGTTTTTTCCTGCATCCAAGTCAAAAAAAGCGCCAGTACACGAGCTTCCTTTCCACCGGCCTGCTTTTGTTGCTGGTTTGCGATGCCGGCTTCAATTTCGTCAATCCATAAAACACAGGGAGCCACCGCTTCGGATGTTTTAATCGCTTTTCGCATTGCTTCTTCGGGTGGACCTGCCAATCCGTCATATATTTTTCCCATGTCCAACCGTAACAGCGGAAGTTTCCAATGAGAAGCTATAGCTTTTATACATAGACTTTTTCCGCAGCCGCTTACCCCCATTACGAGGATTCCTTTGGGCGGGGTTAAATGAAGATCACCCGCCCCGGATGTATATGCTCGATCTCGTTCCAACAACCATTTCTTTAGATTATCGAGTCCGCCGATTTCCCAAGCGCCTGCTTGTGAATCTACATATTCCAGCACCCCGCTTTTGGCTACCATGCCTCTTTTCTCTTCAAGCACGAGATCTATAGTCTTTAGCGATAAAGTATCAGACGCAAGCAGCGCGTTATCGAACGCATCCATGGCTTCGTGATAAGTAAAACCCATAGAAGCTCTAATTATTTTTTCCCGAATATCCTGCGACATTGATAGGAGGAGTTTTTGTTTGTGCTTCTTGGATTGAATGCATACGTCCAGTAAGTTGGACAATTCTTCAGATGTAGGCAGAGGAATATCTACGATTTTAAAGTGGCTGTACAACTCATCGGGTAAACTCAATCTCGGCGCGGGAAAGAAAATTTTCTTGCCCGTCCTTCTAAGCTTCATCCTACTGTCTTTTATGATACGGATTAGTTTTACATTCGCCTCGGCAAGTAACAGATGTAAATCCCTGAATATGAGAAGTCCGGGAATTTCCATTTTGATAAATTGGGAGAGAGCGTCCACGGGATCAAACAGATCGGCTTCTAGATTGTTTCCGAGGACAAGACCTTCGACGCTGGACCAACGGTATACCGGTAAATTCTTGAAATTTGCCGCACATTTGGTAATCGCCTGATCAACTCTATCTTCCTCTTCGGAAACCATGTAGATGAGAGTGCTGCGAGACTTGAGCAAAGCGAAAATTCGATCTTTGAGCATAATAAGCGCCCTTGAAATTGCCGGGTAGATTCCGAGATTTTATCGGAAATTCATTTTGCTGACGCTGGTCCCAAACGTGAAATGATCAGGGGAATGACACAACCCAATACAATGATAAAACTCAGTACGCCCAAGAAGGGAATTAAGGAACTCCGAAGTGTGGGATTACCTAATTGAAGATTTCTCGATTGCACGGTTCCCGCCGCTACATCAAGAATGCTGCGCTTTGCGTACAAACTATGCACAGCAATTGCACTCCAACAAATGACCGCCCCGAAGATAAGCAAAAACGGTCCCAGCCAAAGGTTCCTCAGCAAATTGAATTTCTCGAACAATGACCAAGAAATCCAGCCGGGGCCATAGCTTATTGCAAGTACAACGGCAGAGCGCAACAACAGGGAAGTTGCCAAGCCGGATGATTGCGCCTCTCGAGTATAGCTTACTTGGATTCCGGAGAGTTTCTGGCCCCAGGTCAATCCACCCAAAAAAAACGGCAATATAACTCCTGTTATCAATATCGAAAAAATGCCGAAAAGAAATGGTGAATTGAGAAGCGAGATTTCCAGGAATCTACGCATGATCTGGCTTGGAACAGCTTCGAGGGGAACTACGGCAAATATTGCTACGAACACCAGCAAAATGTAAATCACGAGAAAGATCGTAAACGTCTGAATTGAAGCCAGGAATCGAATTCCAGGATCAACATTTTCAATGATTACAGGCAACTCTGCCGGAGATTCATCATAATGGCTTGATGATTCCGCCAAACTTTCAAAACTATGGATTAGCCCAGGATTGACAATGAATCCGCACTTCGGACAATCTCCGCGAATCAGCATGACATCTTCCGAATTGGAAGCTTTGTAATCACATCTCGGACATGTATCCTTAACGGACTGACCCAATTTTTCGCCGGGCTGGGGATTTTCAGGATGGCTTGAGATGATTTCTTGGTCATCTAGCCGCTGCTCGACAGATTCTACTCTTTTTGGAACCGGACCATTCATCAAATCCCGTGCTGCTGAACGTGCAGACACAGCAATCCTTACGTCTGATTTTGAATCTTCTAAGTGCACGGAATCCTCTGGCTGGTCTCCTGACTCCGCAACTATGACCTGAGCTCCTCCTGAATGCCCTTCCAATTCTCTAATTCTGGCGAGAGCACCTGCTCTGGTACAGAGTTCCTTGTATTTTAACGCGGTCTCTCTATCGACTCGCTTCTTAATAATTCTCGGTTTCCCGTCCAGAATTGCTGCTATGGTTTCGATATCTTTTTTGAAAACTGAGGAGAGATTTCTGACGACATCCGGTTTACGAAACTTTTCGGAAATCGTGCCGTCCAATATGACGTTGTATAAACTTGCCATATTATCAACAAGTACTCTGGAGTAAAGTGAAGATCAGGTTCTTGAAATTGCACTTTTATTCAAGGACTTCGAGTAGACCTTCCTGATGTTGAGCTACAACTTTGCCTATGATCTTGGCTGAACGTATACCTGCCTGGTCTAGAGATTTGGTGAACTCCGCCAATTTATTTTCCGGAACTCCGATTACGAGTCCACCGGATGTTTGGGGGTCGAACATGACATCCGTAAGTGGCGTCGGGATTTTCTCATCTATTCTGGTCCAAGAAGCGAAATATTTTCGATTGGCATATGCTCCACCTGGTATCAATCCTGAAACGGCTCCCTCCAAGGCTCCGGGAAGAACAGGTATTTCTTTGGCTGAAATCTCTATGAGACACTTGCCGGCCCTGGCCATCTCGACCAAATGACCGGCTAATCCAAAACCGGTTATGTCCGTGCAGGCTTTGAGATCAAAATTGACTGCAACCTCCGAAGCAGTTTTGTTAAGGGCGCATATGGAGCTTACCATTGCATTCAGAGCTTCCGTGGTGGCCAATCCTGCCTTGAGAGCGGTAGCAATGATTCCGGTTCCAATACTCTTGGTCAACACAAGATGATCACCCGACTTGAGTCCCGCATTGCGCATCACCTGATCCGGTCGAACGAGACCTGTGACTGACAACCCATATTTCGGCTCATCATCCTCTACACTGTGCCCCCCCAAAAGAGCCACTCCGGCTTCCTTGAGAATACTCAATCCCCCCCTAAGAATGTCGGTCAAAATGTCTATTCCCAATTTCTTAGTCGGAAAGCAAACAACATTCATTGCAGTGATAGGTTTTCCGCCCATTGCATAAACGTCGCTGAGAGAATTTGCTGCTGCAGCTCTACCGAATATATAAGGATCGTCCACTATTGGAGTAAAAAAATCGATGGTTTGAACCAGAGCCGTTTCATCATTTATTTTGTAAACTCCGGCATCTTCTGAACCTTCCAATCCGACCAGAAGATTTGGATCAGCCGGTATATCTAATTTTTTTAAGGCATCATTCAGGTCACCCGGACCCATTTTAGCCGCTCAGCCTGAAGACTTCGAAAGTCTCGTCAACAAAATCTCTTCCATATACCGTTCCTCAATATGGGCCAATATTCACGATAATGATTCATTATAGCTGTATCGTCAACTCAGATAATGGTTCCCGGGCACTGCATGAGCCATGCAGAAGGCCTTAAATAAACAAATGCTTACCGCCTGTGGCCACTTATTTGTAGTGTTCGGTTTTCTGAACGCCGGAGGCCTTAATCCTTTCAACTGTTTCTCTCATGGTTGTAAAGACATTCTCTCGTACATCTCCGGCAATGACCACGTACAATAGATCATCGCCAATTTGAAATTCGCCTTCGAAAGCATGAATTTCAGCAGCCACAATTCCTTTTTGTGATTCAGCCCATGATCTAATTTCTTCTATTGCCGACCTATTCACATTTACTTTTAAGCCGGTTACACATTTTTCGCCGGAACGATCACAATCCCTAACTATTCCATTATGGCAGAGTATCATTCCCGCTTGAGAAATGTTAGAGCGGTTTTTTACTTTCGTTATCAAGTCTTGCAGAGAAACGATTTTAGATTCCACGAGACACCTCGATTACCGGTAGCTGATTTGTTTGATGACGCGATACTATGAAGTGAGACGAATAAGAAGGTCCGTTAAGATTATTACTCCATCAGGACTGCACGGACCGGCGATGCTTCCCCATTCTTAATCTTCAGAGGAAGACATATAAGGGTATAAGCTCCTGGTAGGACCTCGGATAGACTGAGACCCTCAAGCAGCGGAATATTGTTTCCAAGCAGTAATTGGTGGACGGGATACGTTTCTGAATTACTCTGCTCGACTGAAATATAATCTATGCCGACCAGCAATGCTCTGGCTTTAACACAAATTTCTGCGGCTTCAATCGTAAGACACACGTAATCTTCTGAAAAAACTCCCGAGCAGGATTTCCCTGATCTCGAATTTTCCGTTTTGAAGAGAAGCGCACATCGCTCCCGAACGCCTAACAACTCGGATGGACAAATTACCTGTTTATTCTGAATCTCTATTACTTGAGCCGGAATAATGAACTCTTCCACCTTGAACCCATCGATACTCCTGTATCCTTGTCGGAAATGGCTCGGAGCATCAATGTGCGTACCGGCATGAGAAGACATTCTCAAAATTGACAGTTCGTGTCCATCCTCCGGGATGGTATTCATCACTTTTCGGCAGAAAGGTTCATCTCCAGGGTATTCTATAGATTCTTCCCCGAGCAAGACGCTGATATCATGAATTACCTTTTTGTCCATGTCCTACTAACCGGAACAAGACCACACTACGTAAGAAAGCTACTTAGAGTACGATAAAACGATCAAAAGGTTGAGGGCATAATAGAAGATTCAACTGCATTGTTCGGTACTAAACAGTTTAAGTTCGTTGTATCACTACATGCAAGTATTATTAATTCTATGAAGTTTTGAATTGAGGCTCACTTCATTGAGTATCTCACCATTCGGCTTGGAACCAGATACTCCAACTTATGTCAGGTACGTTACGCTAATTGATATGATTTCGAAAGAGGAGGACTGAAATGCAACCGAGAGGCCCTTTGATGATCGAACACCGCCTCATTGAACGAATGCTGCACTTGATCAGCCTTGAAGCTTCGAACATCCGCAGCACAAGAAAGCTGAATTCAGTATTTATAGAAAACGCAGTTGATTTCATAAGAGTCTACGCGGACCAGACTCATCATGGGAAAGAGGAGGAAATTCTCTTCAGAGACTTATCGAAAAAGAGCATGAATTCCGATGAGTTCAAGATTATGGAAGAGTTGGTACAAGAGCACATTCTAGGAAGAAAAGTGGTCGGCGAGTTGGTATCCGCAAAAAACCTGTATTTAACCGGGGACAACTCGGCGGTTGATACCGTCATAGAAAAGCTCGAGCTGCTCATAGATTTTTACCCCCGGCATATAGCCAAAGAAGACAAGGTATTCTTCCCTGCTATGATGAAATATCTCAATGTTGACGATCAACAACGAATGTTGAATGAATTCTGGGATTTCGATAAAAATATGATCCATAGAAAATACCGAGAATTGATCGAGTCTATTTCAAAACGGTAAGCCGAAAATATTCTATAGGACCGGATTACGATCAACTAACATGAATTTTTACTCACTGTCCTCACGGATAGTCTCCCTGCCTTTGAATTGAGGTAAAATCTAACGAAAAGAATGGTGGTAAACTGTCGATTCCATGCTTGGGGAAACGAATTTGACTGCCTTTTATGAGCTGTCCATTCAGCCATGCCGAATCCGTGTTGCCATCACCACTTTTCAAACTTATACTTACCGAACCATATGGAGGTAATATGAGAGCAATTATCAAGACGAACAAAGGCGAGATTTCACTAGACTTGTTTCCGGACCAAGCCCCTATCACTGTGGCAAATTTTGTGAATTTGTCCAAAAGAGGCTTTTACAATGGGCTGAAATTCCATCGTGTCATTAATGATTTTATGATCCAAGGCGGCTGTCCCAGGGGAACGGGAACCGGCGGCCCCGGATACCAATTTCAGGATGAATTTAGTCCTGAATTAAAACACGATAAACCGGGAATCTTGTCTATGGCCAATGCAGGCCCAAAAACCAATGGCAGCCAGTTCTTTATCACACATGTACCTACACCATGGCTTGACGGAAAGCACACGGTGTTCGGGAAAGTATCAGGACCGGACGATCAGAAAGTGGTGGACAGTATTAAACAAAACGATGTCATTGAATCGATCACTATCGATGGTGATCCTGAGGAGTTGTACAAGAAGACCAAGACGTACTTGGATTCCTGGAACAAGGTACTTGATTCTAAGTAGGAATATCTGATATTTAGAATCGGCTAATTCGGTTTTTACATCAACCGGCTGTTAAATTAATTATTAGATTTACGACTTTTTTGCATTATCCAGATAGGTCCGATGCCCAATCGTAATGTCCTCTCCGAGACCGATTTATTTGCATTGAAAGATGTTCCCGAAATATTCCATCCCTTGCTGAAGGAACGGGTATCTGTGCGAAATGTGTCCCGAGGTGAATTGATCAGCCAGGTCGGAGAGGTCAACGATAGAATTCTTTGCTTAATTTCAGGAAAGGCCGAAGTTGTCGTTGGTTTTCGGGCAGCGCAGGAAGTCATTGTAGAAAGTCTCGAACCGGGTGACATCTTTGGGGACTTAGCGTTTCTGACAGGTAGAAGGTGGCCAACCGATTCTGGACTTATCGCCGTAGAACCATCCACAGTATTAGAAATTCCCGTCGATGCATTTCAGCGAGTATTGCGAGAAAATCCCGAGTTCACTTTGGCCTTGCTCAAATCTCTCAGCAAGAAATTCGTCCGTGTAGAACGAAGTGATTTCGGAACTCCTGCAACTGATGATCCGGAATCTCGATCCGCCGTCTGTGCGTACCCAAGTCACCCGGGCATTCCTACCGAAGTACAGCGTCGCTTTCAGGAGCTTGCCTTTTCCGATGAATCCGTCCTTATCATCGGAGAAAACGGTGTTGGCAAAGATGTTCTCGCGTACGCAATATATGATGCCGCAGAGAGATTTAAGGAAGTTTTGATTCCGGTAAATGCGCGGCAGATTGGTTCACAATCGATTTTTACGAAGACTCATAAGAGACAGAACTCCGACCCTCAATCTCAGACTCTACAGCAAATTAAAGCTCTGTTCGGATATGAGATGGAGTATTCCAATAAACGGAGGAAACTGTTTCCCGGATATCTCGATTTAGCTCATGAAGGTACACTATTTATCAGAAGAGCTGATCTACTAACCCCTATTACCCAACAAAAATTGTTGGATGCTTGGAGAACGGGATATTATTGTCCCTTAGGTAGCGCTAAACGGATCAAGGTTGATTTCCGCCTCATTTGCACGGCTGAACTCAACGGAAATCATCGTGAAACCGATTCACATCCATTATTGAACGAGCTTGAACAGTGTTCTCTCATTTTACCGCCCCTACGAGATCGCAAATACCTCCTGCCCGCTCTAGCCGAGAATTATTTGACGCACTACGCTCTTGAGATGAAACGGCCCATTCCGCGCATTGATGAACTTACTCTGAAAGCAATGCTTGATTACTCATGGCCCGGGAATGATTTAGAACTTGCAAATGCCATGAGACGCGCTGTCATGGTTTCTCCAGGCGATGTTATTCGACGGCAAGACTTGAGCTTTGGTTCCAGCGGAGGTAATGAAGGGTCGAAATTCGATCTATTAAAGATCAAACCAATCAAGCAGGCACTGCTTAGTCCTCTCTATCCGGCGATTCTCCAGAGTGCTTTCGTTCCCATCTTCTTGGGAATAGTGATGCTCCTCTTTCTGGGGCCCCCTGATCCATCCAGAAACTTGGCAGCTTTAGTAATGTGGTCCCTTGCATGGCCGGGAGTAATAATTGGAGCTATTTTGGGGGCAAGGATCTCTTGCAGCATTTGTGCGATAGGTGCTCTGAGCAAATTAGCCAAGAAAATCATATCACTTGAATTGCCCTTTCCAGAGTCTTTGCGAATGCGAAGCGATTTTCTCATCGCAGGAGGCATTCTCTTCATCATTTGGCTGGAATCGGCCACGAACATACGGTCAAGCCCGGCAGGTTTAGGAATGCTCCTCGTATTCATGTTCGTAGTAGCATTCTTCTTGAACACGTTGTTCGTAAGACAAACTTGGTGCCGGTATATCTGCCCGCTGGGCGGCATGACCGGGCTTTTCGCCCGAACTTCCATTATTGAATTGAGAGCGGACAGTTCTGTTTGTTTGTCCAAGTGTGCCGGTCATGAATGCTATGTTGGAACTGACGAATCGGAAGGTTGCACGTTCGGGCAAGTAGTCGCCACCTTACATAGTAACCAATTCTGCAAAATTTGTGGTAACTGCTTGAAGAATTGCACGTTGGGAGCAGTGAAACTCAATCTACGATTTCCCGGCCAGGAAATAAGTGAAGTGCGTCATGTTCGAACCGGGACCGGATTTCTTGTTTTGTCGCTTAATGCTGCTCTGCTAAGTGACATTATCAGCCGCATCCCGGATTACCAGGAGCTATCGATTTTATCTCATTGGCCGGCTTTGAAGTTCACTGTTCTTTATCTAGCTTTAATTTTATTATTGAATGCGGCAGCTTTGCTTGCAGCTATGGTTTCGAATCGTGCTTTTAAGGAAAACTTGATCGAGAATTATGCTCGATTCGCCCTCACCTTCCTACCATTCACAGCCAC
>CAZTJA010000104.1:0-11069 GCA_964613745.1 uncultured Syntrophaceae bacterium | reverse complement strand
CATTGCCGGGAGTTTGAACGGGGATTTTGCCGAGGAGCTTGATTTTGTGGTCTATGCCTGCAACGGATATGTTGAGAAAATCACCGGCATTGAGACGGAATTTCTTGAGAAGGTATTCCGATGCGTATGCTCCCGGGGGCGATCCGCCGAGAAATTTTATGAAGTCGATGGACTCTCCGTTCTGGGGTACGAAGCCACGAATTTGCCTGTCGAAGAACGGATCGATTCCGATAAAGCGTACTGCTTCGGGAGAAGTTTCGACGGTGTCGGCCATTGTTTCAATGATCGGCGAAGCAGCTCTTGATTTCGGATTTCTCCATATTTCCAGAAATTTCTTTTCATCTATGCGTCCGTATTCGGAAATAATGGAGTAATCGGCCTTGCCCGAAAGGAAGTCTACGGAGGAAGCAAAAGATTTGAGTGCGGAATCGTTAATCAATTCGACGGCAATGACTATACCGACACCGAGGGATATTCCCATCAAGCATAGAAGCGCAAGCATCCGGTGACGTCTATAATAACGCAGATTAAATTTCAGTAGAGTAGCTAAAGTCATTTGCCGCTAATTTTCCTGACCGTAATGCTTTGTAAAAGCAAGGGTTTCAGAATTGTATCCTGATGAAGCGTAAGATAAAGAAGGTTAAGCAATTCCAGATGAGCAGGGTCCGCCGGCTATTCAAGAACTAATTGCGGATACTCTTGGCGGCTTCGGTTGATTCCTGTATGAGCATTCCCCTTTGCAACCGGAATATCCTGTTTGCCAGCCATAAGGCTTCGCTGCTATGCGTCACCATGGCAAGAGTCGCTCCGGTCATCGTGCACACTTCATCTATTAACTGTAGGATGTCGTTACCCGTTTCGAAATCGAGATTACCCGTTGGTTCATCGGCCAGGATTATCTTTGGGTTTTTTACGAGGGCACGAGCGATGGCAACACGCTGCTGTTCCCCGCCGGATAACTGTTCCGGGAACTTATCCCAGTGGTCACTTAATCCCACTGCAGACAATAGTTCGCGCGGGCGGGACTGGTCGCTGCTACCCAACAATTCGATAGGGAGCATGAGATTTTCCCCGACGGTCAGCGTTGAAAAAAGGTTAAAAGACTGAAAAATGAAACCGATTTCCCTTCGGCGATACTGAGCAAGCTCCGCAGACGAGAGCGCCGTTATTTCACGACCGTCGCAGAATATTCTGCCGGTGGTGGGCAAGTCCACCCCTCCTATGAGATTAAGGAATGTGCTCTTGCCGGAGCCGCTTTTCCCGAGCAAGATTATTCTCTCGCCGCGGGATATCTCCAGAGTAACGTCCTTGAGAGGAAAAACCTCACAGGTCCCCCCTGTATGGTAACATTTGGAAACTGCGTCCAGCTTAATAAGATGGGTCATACATTAACTCTTCGAGGCCGGAACATATTAACCAACTGTTATTCACCATCACCTTTTCTGTCCGGATTGCTCTCCGTAAATTCTCTTTAATTTTTTCTGGAAGTATTCACTGCGTTTGGTGCGATACACCATGTATTCCTGCTGGTCGGGGAGCTTGTTATCGGTGACGCTGAGCCAGAGATTGGTAACTGTTACCTGTTCCAGAACAAAACCCAAGTTCATGCAGATCAACTCGCCTTCCGAAAGCTTGCCCATTTCAGTGTCGAGCCCCTGGGCCGTGGGTTCAACCTGGCGGTATACCGCATCTCTGAATGATTGATCTTTCATGAGCTCTATCGGGTGTTTGTTTTTCTTGTCGGCAACTTCCTTTGCTGCAAAGACCACTCTCATGAAATCACGTTTCATCAGAGGAATTCCATAGCTCACAATTTTGTCTGCAGTAGGTTTGAGGTTGAGGATTTTTTGCCTCTCATCTCCTCGGAAGGCGAGAGAAAAGGGTAGGGAATCAATATTTTTCTGGGCATCTCTGAGCTTATGAACCTGTTCTTCCAAAAAGATAAGGCTCTTCATGGGGCCTTTGTCCACTTGCTTCAAAAAGAATTTAAGCGATGGATATTTCGGCAGAAGACCTTTTGTAACCTGTTCATTGACTTCCCTGAGTTCCGCTTTGAGGAACTCTTCTATAATTGCCCGATTGTTCTCCTTTAGAATCTCTCGTGAAATTTGGGCATCCGACATTCCTTTTACGGATGCGCCGGCGGAGAGAAGCGGAAGAAAAGTTACGGTCAGGAAAGTTACACATACGGCAAAAAACGTTCTGGTCATTTTTTCTTTAATCGGCATGTCCTTAGCACCAATTTGACGAATCGAATTTACGCCGTTGCATTTCCGAATCTTTGGACCGACACGCAAACCGGACTACTTACCGGAGATCTTAGATTCGAGCCACGCAGCAAATTCGGGGAGTCCTTCACCGGTTTTTGCGGATAAAGGAAATATGGAGATATTCGGATTCATTGCAGTGACCGTGTTACGCAATTCCTCCATATTGAAATCGGTATATGGCAGAAGGTCGATTTTATTCAGAATCAATGCGTTTGACTCAGTGAACATTAGCGGGTATTTCAAAGGCTTATCGTGACCTTCCGGAATTGAAAGGATCATTAGCTTCATATTTTCACCGAGTTTAAATTCGGCGGGGCAAACGAGATTTCCCACATTCTCTATGATCACGATTTTCTTGCCTTCGATTCCGAGTTTTTCAGCGGCGGATAAAATCATATTTGCATCAAGGTGACATGCACCCTGAGTATTGATCTGAACCACATCGACGTTTGTTTGCTGAACTTTTTGTGCGTCTACATCCGATGCAATATCGCCTTCTATGACGCCCATCTTATATTTCGAGGAAAGCGCCTCGATAAGTCTAAGAATAAACGAAGTCTTTCCCGCTCCAGGTGAAGACATCAAATTGATGACGAAAGTTCCTGTTTCCTGAAAGCGAGCGGTTAATTTATCCGCTAAAAAATCATTTGCACTGAGGATATCCTCATTGACGTTGAGCGTCTTTACTGCCATTTTTTCTCCTCTTGGACTTTATCTTTTTTGAGGTTTTTTCCTTGGTTTTTGTCGCATTAAGAATATCTTTGCGTCTCACGTACGAAACATAGGCGCAATCTTCCGGCAACCAATGGATGTTCCTAACGATAGTTTCGGTGAGACTTATGCAGTCAGGTTCGATTTCCTGACGAGTTCGGTAGATTTTACATAAGTTGGTTTCCGTGTCCAGATACACACAGGGTTCATCGAGATATTGTATTACTCCACCACCGAGATCCAATTTTTCGTAACAACACTTGCCGCATTTTTTACAAATTGCGTCCCAATGTTCTCTGTCTTCTTCCATCCTGACTCCTGGAAAAACTTTAGCACAAATTTCCGTTGAGAAAAACACACGTGCCGAGGCCAAATTGACATTGCGTGCGGTCTCCTTTAAGATCAGTTACTTCGATTTTCCGCAAAATTGTAAAAATGCTAGGACCTTATGTCATTCATGCCCCAGAGTAGGCTATGGTGTCAGGACGGCGTGAGCCGGTTTTCAGCGGGGATGTGAAGAATTCGGAGCTAATGGCTTTTTTGCAGGTGGGGAGAAAATGTCGAAACGCAAATGGTTTTTCTCGTGAGTTGATACAACCTTTAGCCTTTCTCAGGGGCGAAAAGAAAACGAACGAGTATTTGCTGTATACGAGAATCTTTAACGACCGTCTGAGCAGCTTTCTCGATAAGTCGGAGCAAAAAAAATGAGCGTAGATCACATATTTGCTTATGGTGCAACCATGAACCGGTCGGAAACGAGATCATGGCTGGAAGCCAATGGCTATGACTCATCACTGGTTAAGAATGTGTATCCTGCAAAACTGTCGGGGTACGATTTCGTATGGAATTTTTATTCGACGGGTCGTGGCAGCGGTTTGGCAAATATTGAACGCAAAGAAGGGGCCGTGGTGTATGGGATTGTTCTTGAGATCGACTCTTCTTTGTTAAAGGCTTTCGACCGAAAAGAAGGTCACCCGACCTTCTTCTCACGTGGAGCAAATCGTATCTCAGTCGAACGAATACCCGACGGGGGATCTATTCAGGCTTGGGTTTATATTGCCTCAGGCAACAGACAAGGGCGACGCGACATTCTGCCTTCACGTGAATACAAGAAAGTTGTGCTTGATGCAGTTTTGTTCTGGGAATTGCCTCAGGAGTTCATGGACAAAGTTAGGGATTGGGAGACCACGTAGATATTCTCGTTTTTATGACAAACGTTCGCATTGGGAAGCAACGTACAAGTTGAGCTGCCGTATGTAGCCATAATACGTTGTATTTGACCTGCCGGGTTATTGACGATTCTGCTCAACCTTTGATGAGATTATGGAGAGCTTCCTTTCGATTTCGTTCAGTCTACCCTGAAGTGTTGCCGTTAATTTTGCCTGTTCGGGATCGGAAGTATGGAAAGGCAGCTGAACGAGAGTCTGTTTCAATTCCCCTAATTCCTGCTTAATTCCTTGAAGATTTTTGATGACGGCACGATCGTTATCCAGAAATGCCTGAGAGTAGTTCTGGATTGCTCTCTCGGCGGAGTTTCCCTTCTTTTGAAGGTCAGCCATTAAGCCGTTTGATTTTCGTTCCATCCGTTCTGCTGCATCGGCCATTCGGCTTGTGCTGTATACCATCATTCCCATGTATCCCACCATCTGATCCATGTTGGCTTGAATTCGTTTCCCATCCGGCAATGAGGCACAGCCGGCCAAAGACAAAAGTGCTAAAGCCGAGATCAAGACTAGGGATCTTAGCCATAATATATTTTCCATACCTAATCCCAATGCGAAGAATCGCAATTACAGCAAAATAGAGAAGTTTTTATTAACCTTTCCAGTTATAGGTCCCAAAGGTTTCGGGGTTCATAAGTTCGTCGGGAATTTCCGAGCCCATCACAGCGTTGTCCTGTCGAATTTTAACTTTGATTTGTTTATCGGGGATTGTGACTTCCTCTTCACGAGGGAATTCCCTCCCCTGTTCGGTTCTAAAAAACTCGACGACTCGAAATTGCCTTTTGACCTTTCCCTGGTTGTCCAAGCTTTGTGACTTGATGACGAGAAAGTCTTTCTTGGTAATCCAAAGAAGTCGTTCTCCAAGATTGTCGGGAAGAGTTACCCTGATGACATATGTGTCGTGACCGTCGACTTTTTCTTCTCTGACGAGTTCCTCGCGCTCCCCTCCCTTGGGCATAAACCCTTGAACATCTTCCATGGTCAGCCCTGTGCCTCCCAAATCAACGCTTGGATCGTCCATGCCCAATGGAAGCGTTTTCTGTGCGGCAGGCAAGTACATGTAAGCTTTTGGCGACTCATTCGGTTTTATCTTGAACAAAAAGCGTAAGCCTTTCGAATCCTTCGGTTCATCGAACTCTATGAAAAAGTCCGTAAGATCGCCCTTTGTTCGGCTCATCATCCAGAGGACATGTTTGGTGGTCTTTTTTCCTTTTGTTGTTTCTATAGTTAATGGAATTCTGATGCTGTCGGAAAAGTTGTTTTTGATGACCTGCTGGAGTATTTCCTGAGCATTCATCGACGATGCATGGGACTGGCCGAATGTACCGATCTGAAATAAAAAGGCTATTGAAATTATGATCTTGAATACGGACATAAGATACCTTCAATTGAATTTCTTGTTCAAAAAAGTTTAATGTAAAATATTGAATTACTGCTTAATACCATATAAATATTCAATTTGTCAACTACGACCAATTCAAAAAAAGAGGAGAGCAATTCTCCTGCTCAGTGGTTGACCGGTTTGGGCCTAAAAATTTTGGGCTAATCTAGCATAGTTTCAGTTGATCAGGCAACTTGGCGCGAACCGCTGGGAAAGAGCACATCACTTTAGGAAGAAAAGTCTACAAGTTGGTTCCGAACGTGTGTCATGTTTGTCTGTAGGCGTGGTATTGTAGAAAGAAACCGAACTGCGAGGTGTGCGGTGATAAATTTAAAAAAATCAGCTCTCGTTTTTCTGGTGATAAGCATCGCGCCCGGCTTGGTTTGTGCTCAGTGGCCGCTCGGACGCGAATCTCTGCAAACTGAAGCCAAATCATCAGATCAGGGCCAACACTTAACCGGGTCGGGAAGATTTCAGGTTTTTGTTTCTCCTCAGGCCAAAGGGTACACTTTTATGATCGATACCGATTCCGGAAGGGTTTGGATAATGAAAAAGGATCATTCCTCCGGTGAGTTTTCTCTGCACAGAATTCCCGTTGACGGGCTCGATGCTTCTGAAAATAAAGTGAAGACGCCTTCCGAGAAAAAAACCGATTCACGATAAGAACCGTATATTTTTTATTTGAAATAGAATTTCCGATGATGCAAACTGAAGAGCTTGCAAAAAAGAGAGCTGCATCGTTCGAATGCTGCCCGCCGCCTGAAGGAGATGCATTACATGAAAGACAACGGATATAGAGTTGCGATTGTGGGGGCCACCGGGGCCGTAGGTAATATGTTTTTAAAGGTCTTGGAAAAGAGAAACTTTCCGGTCAAGGAGCTTATATTGTTAGCTTCTGAGCGTTCTGCCGGAAAGACGCTGAAGTTTAAAGGCCAAGATTTACCCGTCCAGGAACTTACGGAATCTTCTTTTGAAGGCATTGAGATAGGTCTGTTTTCCGCCGGAGGATCCATCAGTGCGAAATTTGCTCCAATAGCAGCTGCGGCCGGTTGCATCGTGATAGACAATACCGCTCAATTCAGGTATGAGCCCGATATTCCTCTGGTAGTGCCCGAGGTTAATCCTGAAGCAATAGCCCAGTATACGACCCGAGGTATAATTGCAAACCCGAATTGCTCTACGATACAGATGCTTGTGGCCCTGAAACCAATCCATGATGCTGCAAAAATCAAGAGAATTGTCGTTTCTACCTACCAGTCGGTTTCGGGAACGGGCAAAGATGCGATTGAGGAAATGCTGATGCAATCGCGAGAAATCGCTAATGCGCTCAAATGGAACAAAGAAGACGGCTTGGATGCCCTTTGGAATGGACTCAAGAATTTTAGAGTGCTGGAAACCAAAGTCTATCCACACAGGATTGGATTCGAGTGTTTGCCCCAGATAGATGTTTTCTTGGACAATTTTTATACAAAAGAAGAAATGAAAATGGTTTGGGAAACCAACAAAATGCTGGATCCCAACATTAAAGTGACTGCGACAACGGTACGGGTCCCGACTTTCTTCGGTCATTCCGAATCGGTAAATGTAGAGACCGAAAAGAAATTGACCCGTTCTGAAACCATTGAAATTCTCTCGAAGGCTCCTGGAGTGAAGGTCTGGGACAATCCCGCCAATAAAGAATACCCACTTACTGCATTAGCCGCCGGTGAAGATTTCACCATGGTTGGACGTATACGTGAAGACGAGTCGGTCCCCTGCGGAATCAATCTGTGGATTGTTTCAGACAATATTCTAAAGGGTGCTGCTCTGAATGCGGTTCAAATAGCTGAAGTCCTAATCCGAGAATACCTCTAATCAGTTGTTTAAAACGAAAGGAGAGCCATGGGTCAGCACAAGGAAGCCGTCATTGTAAGCGCAGTGAGAACTCCTCTGGGTTCGTTCAACGGGACATTGGGATCGATTGGAGCCACCGAACTTGGTGGTTTGGTCATCGCGGAGGCCGTCAAAAGGGCCGGGATTGAAAGATCCATGGTAGATGAAGTGATTATGGGGCAGGTTCTTCCCTGCGGTTATGGTCAGAACCCTGCTCGACAGGCTTGCCTTAAGGCTGGTCTTCCCTTTGAAACTCAGTGTTTTACGATCAATAAGGTGTGTGGATCAGGATTGAAAGCGGTAATGCTTGCGGCTCAGGCCATCCAGCTTGGCGATGCTGAAATAGTTGTGGCGGGCGGAATGGAAAATATGAGCAGCGCTCCTTACTATCTCGAAAAAGCCCGCTTCGGTTATCGTATGGGAAACGGCACCTTAATGGATCACATGGTTCATGACGGTTTGTGGGACATTGTGAACGATTTCCACATGGGGATCAGTAATGATCTTTGCAGTGAAAAGTATAAGGTTTCGCGAGAAGACCAAGACAAGTATGCAGCCCTAAGTTATGAGCGTTCGCTAAAATCCATTACGAACGGAACATTTAAAGAAGAGATTATGCCGGTTGCGATTCCCCAGAGAAAAGGGGATCCAAAAATATTCGATACCGATGAGTGCCCTCGACCGACTTCTTACGAACAGCTTGCTGCAATGAAACCGGCATTTCAGAAGAATGGATACGCTACTGCGGGGAATGCCTCGATAATTTCCGATGGTGCATCGGCTCTTTGTGTGATGTCTGAGGACAAGGCGAAAGAACTTGGCCTTGACGTTCTCGTGAGAGTAGGCTCACAGGGAAGTGCCGGCCTGGATATGAAATATGTGTTGATGGCTCCCATTCTGTCGATTCCAAAAGTGGCCGCCAAAGAAGGCATTGATTACCATAATGTAGATTTGATGGAAGTTAATGAGGCATTTGCCGGATCAACGGTTGGGGTAATCCGAGAGCTGGGGCTGGATCCCGACAAGTGCAATGTCAACGGCGGGTCCGTAGCGTTGGGGCATCCTATTGGGGCCAGCGGAGCTAGAGTCCTGACCACATTAATATATGCCATGAAGAATATGGACAAAAAGAGCGGTATGGCATCTCTTTGTCTTGGTGGTGGCGAAGCCGTGTCTCTTTATGTCGATAGATAACGTAAACCAGGTGTGTGAGCTGACTGCTGGTTTTGTCCGCATTTTGCTACTACTCAGTTAACATGATAAACCATGGATCTGTTTGCGGGTCCATGGTAGTCCTTCTGCAACTTTCTAGAGACCCAAACGGAAATTTCAGCAATGCCGACGATTATTCAACATACCGGGAAAATAAATGATTCCAATTCGCATTCTAATGATTATTTATTGTTAGTGAAATTTATCTGGAATTGTATCGCAGAGTTGTCGACGGAGGAATGATGGATTTTATGACCAATCCTCGGTCATTTCTCACCGGAAATGAACCATTTTTCAATATTAAGAATTTAGGGTCAAATGAAAACATTTTCCTAGGAGAATTTGCATTCGAGACGAGACATGAAGGGTTAATCGGAATCCCGCATGGCGGTCTGCCGATGGGATTGGCTTTAGATATATGGCGTCAAAGTCAGGGAGAAGCTTATCCCGTTCATGTGACTTACAAGTTCGGCGGTTCAGGGGTGCACATTGGAGACACTGTACGATTACAGGTTGAAAAAGATCCTGAAAGAAATTCTCAACTGATCGTCAGGCTTGAAAGAGAAGGAGACAAGTCTCCATACCTGCGGGCGGAACTTAATTCTCTATCTGCCGGGGGCCGGCTTGCCTGGGATGAGTTTCCTGGGACAAACGGTCGCGATTTACCTTTTTATAGAAATTGTTTTGTATGTGGGCACTACCGAGAAAGTGTGGGGCTGCGAAGGCGGTTTTCTCTGGATACCGAGGACAACAGATTATTAGCTTGTGTGAACTGGGGAACGGAAAAAAGTGATTTCGACCGAGCCCAGTACTTTGCATTGAACGATGACGAACTTCATCCTGCGGTTCTGATATCAATTTTTGATGAGAACACTGCATGGGCCGGCTTCATGATTACCCGGCAATGCGGTTTATCCGTGCGCATGGACTTTACGGTAAAAAGGCCGGTGAAACTAAATGAACAGCTGTTCTTTGTCGGGAGACCTGCCGGAGTGAAAGGAAATCCTAAGGCGCCGCGATTCTTCATTGCCGAGGGCACCGTTTTCGCGGTGAACGGAAAGAACTCTCCTGAACCGATAGCCTGGGGCAGGGGTGAATGGCTGATAGTTGACAAATACACTCAACAGATAAAACAAAACTTATTGCCGGAAAACGACTGGGAATGGATCTTTGAATAGACTTCTTCAGTGTAGGTAATGAAGATCATTAGAGGTGAGCTTTGATTGAAAATGTAATTGAAGGCGTGAAATGGATCCCTGGAAGAGACCGGTTTATGCCGGATTCCCACATGTATGTGATCGGAAAACCCGAATTCCAAGACTACACTCTTGTTGATTGCGGTCTCATGGAGTTAGGGGAGTATAAAATTGCCGAATTGCAGAAAGGTGGAATTCCTCTCGATGAAGTAAAACGGGTGATTATGACGCACACTCACCTGGATCACATCGGTTGTTTACCGGAGTTAATCAAAGCAATGCCTCATTTGGAAGTTTGGATGCATGAAGACGAGGCGAGCAGAATCATCAAAGGTGATGATTCCATCGTGTTCGGCAATTCCATGTTCAGATCAATGGTAGTGTCCCAGTACAATGTTCCGAAAGATCACTTTAAAATAGAAGTGGCGAGATCACTTAAAGATAATGAAATGTTGTCCCTTGGCGGCCTCGAATTCCGAGTGATTCATATACCCGGGCATTCCATCGGAAGTATTGGTTTGTATAACGAGACGGACAGATTGTTCATGTCGGGTGACACAATCTATGCTGATGGAGCAATCGGTCGGTATGATCTGGAATCCGCCGATCCAGCTCAGCTGAAACAATCGTTGGAGCGAATAGGAGAGCTTGGAATCAGCATACTCTTGCCCTGTCACAATCGTATCGTGCGGTCCGGGGCTGAGGATATGATCAAGGATACGGTAAAGCAATGGGCACCTTATTTGACGAGTTGAGATTCGGCCAAAAAAGTCACTGAATTCTAGAGAACAATTTCTTCCTCGAATTATTGCAGAAAACGGACGTAATTAATGAATTGACGTCTGTTGTTAAGGCAATTACTTTAAACTTGGTCTTTTTGTGATTACAATAATAATTCATGCAGACCAGTTTGTCGCAAGCATGATAGGAGTGAATCCATGTTTATAAAGGATCCACTCCGGTAATACGTACACCGTCATAAACTGTCGTTCACATACCGAACAAGACGAGCATAATAAATGTTGCTCGCCAAAACATGGAGGAATAATGGGATTTACTGTTGCCGAAAAAATAATCGAGTCGCATTTGGTGAAAGGTGAGATGAAGCCGGGGAACGAGATCGGCATAAAAATAGATCACACCCTGACACAGGATGCTACCGGAACTATGGTTTTTCTGGAATTCATGGCGATGGGAATCCCGA
>CAZTJA010000103.1:0-11298 GCA_964613745.1 uncultured Syntrophaceae bacterium | reverse complement strand
TGGAAGTTTCGTTCGGGAATATTGATGAACATCAAACTCGATGTTAAGAAATTCGTGGAGGACTACAGCAACGGGGTCAAGGACAAAGACTTACTAGCAAAGCATCACGTTAACCCGAAGGAATTGATCGCAATAATAAAAAAGCTCATTTTCGACGGTATAATAACGAAGGAGCAGTATTTCGGTCGAAACAGGAAAATTGAAGAAGAAGAAGCGCGTCAGGAAAAAACTTTCCTAGAATCACTCCACCACTGTATTGTCTGCAGCCACATTCAGCCGACGTTTTTTGACATTTGTCCTTCTTGCGGCCATTCCCAAAACAACAAACAATCTGAGGAAAGTTCATCCGGAGAACCGCTTTCGGAAGTTCCGGCCCCTGCAAGAGAAGAATCGCCGCAAAAGACCGAACCCGAAGACATCCAGAAATGGACCAAGTCAGCCCCTGAGGAGACATTGCATTTCCCGCAGATGAGCGTTCCCGATGAACTGATGAGGCGAGTGGGCCTTCCTCTGGAGGAAATCCGAATCCTTCCCGAATTGCAGCAACTTTCCCCGCAATGCGAGTATTTGATCGCAGACATTATCAACAGTGGATTTAAGGCGACCGTGTATCGGGCTCTGGATGACGCAGGACTTGGACCCGAACTCGCCGTCAAGTGCTTTCATCCGGACTTGGTTCCGGGCAAAACCGAAGAGCTTCTTACGAGAATACTTACATATCAGGCCGGAATGGTTGACCCAAACATCATTCCGGTGCTGGGCGCAGCGGAACTAGAATCTCAGCCCGTACTGCTCTATCAAATTTTTAGAAGAAATCTTGATCAAATTGTTACCGATTACCCGGACGGATTTCCTCTAGACCTGGTTTTCAAATGGTTGCCTCAGATGCTCAATGGGTTGGGTTACTCGCATATGCATCGCGCCAGAGACGGCGAAGTTCGTCGCCTTGCCCATTTGAACATTAAACTTTCAAAGTTCCTCGTTTCGGACGATTTGGACCATATTCACCTGGATGATTGTGGAGTCGCCAGATCGATCATTGAACTACGAGGACATAAACATTTCCTGTACGAAGAATCCGGAGCTGATTTACGAGGGATGGCCCCTGAAGCTTTTGTCATTGAAAGCAAATCATTAAACGGCTTCGCCTTGGATATTTATGCTCTCGGAGCTGCGCTGTACCGGCTGGTGACCGGAAAGGCTCCGTTCATAGCTTCTGAACTCAAAGAGTACAGTTTTGCCCACCTGCGTACGTTTCCTATTCCGCCGAAAGTGCATCGTTACACAGTACCCGGATGGCTTGATTCGATGATTCTCAAGTGTCTGCAGAAAGAGCCGCAAAAACGTTGGAGAAGCGCAACTCAGATGGAATTGGCAATAGGCAAGGACATTTCCGACTGATTTAGGGGCAGTTTGGATCTGGACTCAGCAACTCTCGTTTGACGTCGGTTTGGTGCAGTAGCAGATTTCCTGGGGCATTTTTCCGCTATCTTTTCGCAATACACATTTCTTGATGAGAATTTCGTCGATTTCCTGTTCCAAGGTGTGGGTTTCAACGTTGAAACCGAGTTCCCTCAATACATCGTAGAAATCTCTCCCGTAAAGACGCTGATCGTCAAACTCACCATACGTTCTCTCTCGGAGGAGTGGAGTATCAATCTGTGCATCACAAAAGGTTTGAGGATTGCTCAATTCAATGGGAACCTGTATTATTGCCCACCCTCCTGGTTTAAGAATACGGAACATCTCACGAACCGCCGCTCTGTCTTCCGGAATTTTTTCCAGCACATGAAAACAGATTACTGCGTCGAATGAGCACGAAGGGAACTCCAAACGAGTCAGGTCCATCCGCTTGTCCGCTAACGGGGAACACAGATCAATGCTCACATGAGAAATGTTCTTGAAACTTTTAAGCTTTTTCTGCAATCCGAACTCGGGTGCCACATGCAGAATCCTGGTAGGTGTCGAGTACAGATTGGTCTTGAGACTAAGGAATAATTCCAAGAACCGATGTCTCTGGTAGGAATTGCATCCCGGACACTTGCGATTTTTGCCGGACCTGATGAAAATTCTAAAAGACCCTCCGCAGCACGGGCATTCGTATTCACTGCCTCGGAATAGTGTCGAACGGAACCTATAATATAAGGATTGAAAATGCCTCCCAACCGCAGAGGCAGGCCCTGAGTTTACTATAGAGCGCCCCATACGAATCAGGTTAATTCTGATTTGACTTGGAAAATTCAAAGTGCCCCATCCTGAACCTAAGATTGCGTAAGTTCGCGAATTCCTGACCAGGCTCCTACGGACTAGGTCACAAATTGAACCCTTTATCCAGGATTCATTTTGTTTGGGCAATAGAAAAGATCAGGTGGGTTATTTTTAAGGGGCGACAGCGAGGTGGACCCTGCCAAAAGACCTTTTTTATGGATTCGTAACATGCATTCCGATTTTCATGAGTAAAGCACCCCGTTCGGCAGCCTCTTCGATGAGCATTAATCCTAGACTCATGGCCTGTTCAAGATTTATGGGTCCGGGGACGATCGGCATCACCACATCGATCCCATGGCGGAGCACTTCCTGATAATTATTTCCCAGACTTCCGGATATGCATAACACCGGTTTTTTGTATTTTTTACCAACAGAAGCCACTCCAACCGGCGCTTTTCCATGAGTTGTCTGCTCATCCGTCATTCCCTCACCGGTAATAATTAGATCGGCCGTTTGAGCCAGAGAATCAAAATCGGTAGCCTCAAGCACAATTTGCACTCCGGGCTGCAGCTTAGCATTTGTAAAGAACAACAGACCTGCTCCGAGCCCCCCGGCAGCTCCGGCTCCCGGTATATCTGCAACATCTCTTCCAGTAGAAACTCGAGCGACCTTAGAGTAATTGCGCAGGGCTGAATCGAGTTGATGTACCATTTGATGAGTCGCTCCTTTTTGAGGCCCGTATATCGCCGAAGCGCCATTGGGACCACAGAGCGGATTATCGACATCACATGCCACAAGAATCCGAGTTTCGTCAATTCGTGGATCAATGCCGGTCAGGTCAATGGCGGCCAGTTCAGATAACCCCCCTCCCCCTTCCGGAATCTCGAGTCCTTCCTGATTCAAAAATCTAATCCCGAGTGCTCGGGCCATTCCTTGACCACCATCATTTGTTGCGCTACCCCCTAATCCGATGATTATGTTTCGTAAGCCATGGTTTAATGCTTCAACGATGAGCTGTCCGGTTCCGAAGGTTGTAGTCAGCAATGGATTCCTAAGCCCCTGAGGGATAAGCGGGAGACCGGATGCTGCCGCCATCTCTATAACGGCCGTTCGGCCGTCCCCTAATATGCCCCAATCGGCACATACAATTTGATCGCCAAGGGGACCTCGGACTTTGGCGCTCAGCACCTTACCTTGAGTGGCTGTTACCAAGGCTTCCACGGTGCCCTCACCACCATCGGCAATAGGTACCATGGATATGTCGGCATTGGGGAAAACCTTCACAATCCCGTCTCGTATTGCACGCGCGACGGTGATTGCAGAGGCACAGCCTTTGTAAGAATCCGGAGCAATGACAATCTTCAATGAAAGACTCCCTTGATACTTGTTTGCGCGATGACCGCCATCACTCAGTTTGAGGATTCAGGTTTGAGAGGCTGGTATTACTCTTAACTAACCGTCAGATTTTCTCACGGCTTCGACAAATTGATCAAAAATTACTCCCGTTTTGAAAAAAATGCCTTCGTAATTCAGGTGCCCGAAATGCGGCCTGGAAGTAAAATCGCGCTGCCTGGAAACCATTCTGTACGGTTCCCCGGCCCGCATTAGTTTGTGAGGCGTGAGAAATAGCCGAAAAGGCAGCATGTCCCGCCATTGGCTTCTATGGGCTTTCATCACGGCGTACTTGGCATCTAACGCTTCAGGATTAAGGGGCTTTCGTTGCTCGCTGGTCTCCGAATTACAGAATTCGTTTATTAGCCAATAAAGGTGCTGAATTTTTCCACAGCGATTGTACAGAGGGAATTCGTATAATTCGCACGTATGCGCGACGGCCCTAAAGGTCATGTAGTTTACGCAGTCATGATCCAGGTGGCCACCTTCGAAGGCAGTTGTAAATACGCCGGCCGGCTTTATTTCGTCCAGCAGCGTTCCGATCATTTGAGTTCCAGTGCGTAAGATCGGCAGTAAACCACGGTTTGGCAACCTCAGCAGGTGAACCCGTTCGTGACGAAGTCCCAGTATTCGACAAGAATCGAGCAATTCTCTTTCGCGAATTCCAGCGTTCCCCCGGGCATCACCCGAAGTGACCCAACAAGCATGAAGCTCATGCCCCTCACGATTAAGCATGAAAATTGTCCCGGCTATGAATGCTTCATCGTCCGGGTGTGCCAATACGAAGAGAATCCGGGACATTGATGGGCCGCTACTTGGGCAGGACAGGTAGATTCATTGTTATTCACTGGGTTTGTGAGTCAGGAGTATTTTATAGGCTTGATTTCTTTTGATCCCCATCTCTTTGGCTTTGTCGAGCAATTGTTTACCGGAGATACCATTTTGAATCATAGCTTTCAGAATTTCTTCCGCGGCTTCCAGAGAAACCTCTTCCCGAGGTGCCGCTTCAACAACAATAGTAATTTCTCCTTTGATGGACTGCATTGATTCAACTTTTTGGGTTATCTCGGGTACTGTTCCTCGTATTACCTCTTCGAACATCTTCGTCATTTCCCGGCATAGCACCAGCTTGCGGTCGATCAGGACCTCTCCGGCCTTCTTTAATGTAGCCGCCAAGCGATGTGGGCTTTCAAAAAAAACCGTGGTGCACTTCGCACGCTTTATTTCTTCCATGAATGCTACTTTGTCTTTTTCGGATCTCGGGACAAATCCGAGATACTGGAATTGTGAGCCATCGAAGCCGGAAACCGACAAAGCCGCAGTAATCGAACTCGGTCCCGGTATCGGAATTACTTTGAACCCACTTGCCGATGTCTTTGCAACCAGAATCGTTCCCGGATCTGAAATTGCCGGCGTTCCTGCATCAGTGATCAATGCGACATGGAGATCCTGGGCCAGCATCTCCAGGACCATTGAAGTACGCTGATTTTCACTGAATTTGTGTAGGCTTTGGAAGTGGGACTTTATTTCATATTTCTCAAAAAGGGTTCTACTCTTGCGAGTATCCTCACAGAGAATCAAATCGACTGATTTCAAGGTCTCGATTGCGCGTAAGGTTATGTCTCCAAGGTTGCCGATCGGAACGGATACGACAAACAGGGTTCCTTGTTTATTCTCGTTAGTGATTTCGTGCTGATGTTTCGAGCGGCTCTTCATACAAGTACGATGCCTTATACGCGTCAATTGCGGTTACGAGTAAGACCTTCAACACCGCCGTGACGGGAATAGCGACTAGCATTCCAACAAACCCAAAGAGATTTCCGGCTGCTATTAATGCAAGAATATAAACCACCGGGTGCAAGCCGATTGCATGTCCCACTATTCTTGGAGTTAAAATATAGCTCTCCAGAAGTTGGACCGCTCCAATCCATGCTAGTACATAAATAACGTGAATCAAGTCGCCGAATTTAGCAAAAGCCATTAAAGATCCGGCAATGACACCTATAAGGGTTCCCAGATAAGGAACAATGAAAAGAAGTCCGGACACGATTCCCAACAGCAACGCCAAATCAATTCCAATTAACAAGAATCCAAGACTATAGAGAAAGGCAAGAACCAAGCAAATCGTAAGTTGCCCTCGAATGAATCCGGCTAGAACCATGTCGATTTGTCGAAGCTTTTCCAGAACCGGAACCCTCAAGTAAGGAGGGATAAGTTCTTTGACGCCGGTCGTGACATTTTCAAATGATACCAAGAGGTAATACGTGATTACCGGGATAAGCAACGCGTAGAATAAAAAAGAGATCAGATGGAAGGTTGAAAAAACGACTGATGACAGAAACCTCGCTGCCGGATCGGCCGTTCTGGCAAGTATTTGACGCCACCGTGTTGCTATCATCGCGAAAATTTCGTCCCAGTCACTGGGAATATTGATATTGAGTTGTTCAGCGATGATAAGAAACTTGGCTTGCAAAGTGGCGATGTATTCTGGAAGTAAGCGAGCGAAGGAAGCAATTTCTTTCAGTGTGGCAGGGACGAGAAAAAGTATTAAGGAAAAAACCAAGAAAAGGCCGCCCATCAGAATGACTAATGAAGCAAGTGATCTGCCGATTCCAAGCCGCGTGAGCTGTATCACGGCGGGATTCAAGATATATGCGAGAAAGAACGCCGTTAAAAGCAGCGTAGTAACCGTAGAAAACGCTTGAATTAAAAGGAGAAGGACGAAGAAAAAACCTAGTCCCGCCCCTAAGCGGATGAGAGTCCGTTTTGTTTGCGGAGTCACCTTAACCCCCGGCACTGTATTCTAGGTTTCAAACTTACCGCATATCCAAAAGTCACAAAAGTTAAAAGAACGCACATCCAGGCAAATACATCGCCGAATCGAGAATAGAATGTTTTTGGATTATCAATTGAGGGGATGTCCGCAACAAAAAAGCCGTCCGAGTTGAGATCGATTTTGTGCACTACTCGGCCCACCTGATCAAATGCAGCGCTAATACCTGTATTTGCAGCACGCAGCATCCAAAGTCCATTCTCGACGCTTCGGAACCTGGCCATTTCAAGATGTTGCTTTGGTGCCGCCGTATTCCCAAACCAGCCGTCATTGGTTATGTTTACGAGACAATTGGCTCCGTTGGCCACTGCTTGTCCGGCCAATTCGGGAAAAATGGCTTCATAGCATATGAGAGTACCAAATCGTAAAGCATCGAAAGGCAACACGGTCATATTCTTGCCCTGCGTGAAATCGATTTCCCTGGCAGCGATTCCGGGCCCGAGAGGAAGAATCCACGAGAGCGGCATATACTCGCCGAAAGGAACCAAATGAACTTTGTCATACTTCCCAAGAAAGTCATATCCGTTCAAAAGAATTGCACTGTTAAAGTATTCGACACGAGATTGGTTTCTCTCCACCGTGGGAGCGCCAACCATCATAGGTATTCTTAAGCGCTCGGAGATTTTGGGAACTTTTTTCCAATCGGGATCAGTGCTTCCGAACAGCACGGGAACACTGGTCTCCGGCCAAATCACCAGTTTCGCTCCTTCTTGAACTGCTTTTGCGGCCAGATTCTCATATCGAGAAAAGATGAGATCCCTCTGAGTCTCTTCCCATTTCAGATCTTGTGGAATATTGCCCTGGAGTACTCCGATTCGCGTGCTCGCAGATGGCTGGATGTCTGAAGTGTGATTGATCTTCTGGTACCCGTACATCAGGGCAGCTAGTAACAGACATGAAACGAAGAAGGGGAAGAGAAGCGTTCTTGCTCTGAATTCTCGGTTTGAGACGCTTTTCAAAACGCAATACAAAGCCGAATTTGCTGCGGCAACAAGAAACGAGATTCCGTACACGCCGGTGATATCTGCAATTTGGATGATGTTGAGATTCTCAGATTGTGAGTACCCGAGTAAATTCCATGGAAATCCGGTAAAGGCATTCGCTCTGAGGAATTCGTGAGCTACCCATAAAATGGGAAAAAACAGAAGAAAACTCTCCTTCCCCAACCTGGACCGGAGGTCGGCAATGACGAAACACAAAAGAGCAGGATAAAATGAGAGTATCATCATTAAACCGATATACGCTGCGGTAGCATAGAATGGGGTGAAGTGTCCGTGTACGGAGAGGGTAAAGTACATCCAACGGAGATCGAAAGCAAAAAAGGTGAACCCGAAAACTGCTCCGAACAAAGTGCATTTGTACGGTTCAGATTCACGATCTATTGCTGCCAGGAGAGGAACGAGGGCCATCCAGGCTAGGAGGCTTAGTTGCAGAGGCGGAAAACAGGCTGAAACAACAAAGCCGCTCACGGCAGCGAGAGCTATGCCTAAGGTCATGTGTTTGATTCGATACGAGCGTCCGCGTACGATTCAGGATTCGTTATTCCGGGTTTGCTTACTATCACGCGAGTAATGCGTTTTGGATCACTCCCGGAGATTTTCATCATTAATTCTCCGTAGCCGACTTCTTCACCTTTTCTGGGAACTCTACCCAACAGGTGAATTATAAAACCGCCCAACGTATCGAATCCTTCCCTCGGCAGATTTACCTCAAAGCGCTCTTCAAAATCATCCAAGTTAGCCCAAGCATTGACGAGAACGGTTCCGTCTTCTTGATCAATGAAGATTTCTTCTTCCACATCATGTTCGTCTCTGATATCGCCGATGATTTCTTCAATAATATCTTCAATGGTGACAATACCGGCTGTGCCTCCATACTCATCAACAATGATGGCCATGTGAGATTTCTTGTATCGGAGTTCATCAAGTAAGTCTTTAATCTGCTTCGTTTCGGGTACGAAAAATGGATCGCGCAGGACGGGTCCAATGTCGAATTCAGCTTTGTTCAGCCATATCGGCAAAAGATCTTTTGCATTAAGAATTCCGATGATGTGGTCTACATTATCTTTATATACGGGTATTCTTGAATGGCCGGAGTCTATGATTGCGTTGAGGATTTGTTCTTGGCTGCTGTCTTCGGAAACGCATATCATGTATGTTCTAGGGATCATGATCTCTCTAGCTACTGTTTGCTTGAGATCAAAAATACCTTCAATCATGTCCCCTTGGTCTTCATCGATTAGTCCTTGCTCTTCACCCTCTTCTATAGCCTGGAGAATTTCCGTAGGCCGGCGTTCAATACCAAGTAGTCTTTTTATCCAACGCAGGACGCCACCCTGCCTGTGAGGTTGAGGTTCTTCCAAAAAAACTATTACCCCCTGGTTTGCTGTTGACCCCGTGCTTTGCACGAAAGGTCGTTTATCAGATATCAAGTGCATGCTCTACTGTCAAGTATTCAATAATCCAGCTTAATTTATGACTTGAACGAATTCATTCATTTATGTCCGCTTTACCGGTGAACGACGTATCGAACAACCTAATGTTGTATCTAACACACTTCCGAGAAGCTGATCAAGGTTATGTGAATTCAAGAAAAGATTTGGAATTTTACCAATTTTCTCATTGACTTGGTTGTTATTAACTGATACCCGAGCAACGATTCAGTTACAGTTTTATGTGGAGGATAGGGTGCTTGCGTCGAGTCGTGCGATTCCACTTGTCATTGCGTTGATTCTTTTCATCTACTCCCAGTCGCTACCATCTGTAAATGCATGGGATCAACCTGCGATTCCAAATCAGTTATATTCCCAAACGGTTAACTCCTGCAATTTCAATTCGAATCATCCGGCCCCTCCGTCGGAGGATCTTTCAATGAAATTTGCGTATGGAAAAACGTTCGGTACCTCCACCGAACTGGACTATGCCACAATGGAACTTAGTAAGAATGTAAGAAGCTTTCCAACGGAAACAATGTGGGGTCCGGCTATCGGTCAGGTGCAGATGTCCATTTTGGCATCATACGTCGTGTACTATGAGGGTGATGTAGAAAAAGTGAAACGGCTCGACTTTCGGGACGGATTCGAAGTGGGTTGGCTGCCGAAGGGCAAATTTACGTTTCCCGGCTACTTCGCAGGAATCGTCCCCTTCCTTGAAAGCGGGGCCGGACTAAGTTACGTTTCCGAAACGTACAGAAATTCAGGCTCTCGATGGAATTGGTCCTTCATAGGTGGAATGGGAATTGAGAAATGCATGTCACCGGGTTCGGTCTTCTGCGTTGGCGTTCAATGGCGGCATTTATCCAATGGTAATATGTGGGGCAAAGGCGACGAATTACATAACTCGAATTCAGGAACCGACATGGTTCAGGGATTAGCTTCTTTTAATCAAAAATTTTGATTGTGGAGATTTCAATTTTCCCAAGTTCAGGCTAAACTCCTAATCAATCTGATCATAATGGATGATGCCATGGTTCTTCGTACCCTTGTTTTGTGTTTCTTGTCCGTACTATGGATAGGTGACTGCCTGGCTTTGACCTGCCCCGATTGCATGAAGCTGGAATCAGAATCCGCCGCTCTGGAAGAAGAGCTGAAAAGCCTGGAAACGCAGCTCGAACCTTTGTTGAAACGAAAAGATTATGCCAAAGTTTCGCAGTTTCAAACAAGAATCACACAAGTGAACAAAAGATTGCTGGAAATACGAAGCTATCAGCCAAAATGCAAAGATTTATGCAAACCTGAAAACATAAAAATGACCGAGTGCAGAAGCATTCTCGCTGAGATAGTCAAACAAGAACCGAATTTGCCGAATAACGAAGTAGACAAATTATATAATTCACTGGCCTCGTGTTATCGTGAATGGCAATCTATTCCGAAGCGGTAATCAGATTTCTTTGTCTTCGGGGGGAACCGCCAATCCGACCCCCGGAATAAAAGGAATGGGTGCAACCGGATAACCTTTGAGCCACCTGAGCCCGCAGCGAAGGACGGTCTTCACGGGAGCCGGGTATAAAAAGTCTTCCGGATTCCCGATCAAAGCGTCTTGTTCCAAGAAAGAAGGTATTATTCTTATCGAGTGGCCCTGATCGAGGCTGTAACCGTAGAATTCCTTGAGCTCATCAGGAACATTTCCTTTATAAACCGGTATCGCATTCACGCCCTCGTCAACTCCCGAGTTTCTTAATTCTCTGCCATCCAGGCTATTCCACAAGCTCTCCTTTGGATAGGACTGAGAACAAACACTACGGACTGCACGGTCAAAATCAATTTCATCCCAAGGCTTTGTTTCGGCAAGAATCGATCTCGTCTTTTCGAAGAATTTGCTGAAGTCATTCCTAATTACTACAAAGGGCCCTTTTCCTCTCTGGTCATAGAACTGCACGTGAAGATTGTCTTGATGAGCAATTTTTGAAAATGCTTCATTGCCGTCGAGTGAATGAAAGTTCCACCAAAGGTCAAAAAACTCTTCGGCATTCCCATCGAGCTTTAGCATCGTGACAATCAACAAGACATCGTTGAATCGAATCATTCCGGCCCGTTGCATAATTTTATCTGATTCTACTTCTCCTATCTTTTCGGAAATTGTCCGGACAAATAGGGCAAGCTGTTTGGATTCATCAATACTTTGAATATACCCATATATGCTTTCACCCGGAATTAGTCGTAACCGTTCCGGATCTATATTTTTCATAACTGCTCCTCTTTTTGTGTCGACGGAGTAGATCGAGTTTAAAGTAAAAACCTTTTTTCTTCTTTAGAGATTATCGATTTCATCGATCAAATTCAATAAAGGTTTATCCGAAATCGTGAATCTGTCTTGACCATAAGTGTCATAATTGATAGATCAATTTTAGGAAGGAAACGAACCTAT
>CAZTJA010000102.1:0-11303 GCA_964613745.1 uncultured Syntrophaceae bacterium | reverse complement strand
TCACTCCGCCGACTCGTTCGCCCCATTTGCCCAGGTAATTGCCCGCTTTAACACCGATTCTCGTTCCTATATATGTCATTATTAAAGCCGTAAAGCCAATGATCAGAGCCGGGGACACAATGTCTACGTTGATAAGACTGAACGTGATGCCGACGGCAAGAGCGTCTATGCTCGTTGCCACGGATAAAGCCATCAAACTCCAGCCCCTCGTAGGGTCGAACCCTTCAGCCCGTTCCTCCTGATGAAGCGATTGCCGCAGCATATTGAGTCCCAGCAATGCGAGTAGCCCGGAGGCTATCCATACGTTTAAACCACCGGTATACGATGCAAAGCTCTCCCCACCAAGCCAGCCGAACACAGTCATCAGAGCCTGAAAAAGACCAAAATGCCAAATTAACCTGAATGAATGACGCTTTGTGAGTTCCGGCAGCACGGCCGATACTGCCGCTGCAACTGCGAAGGCGTCCATCCCCAGAGCGAAAGCTGTTCCTAATAAAGCTAAAAGATCCAACAGTTAAACTCGACTAAAGATTTGTGAACTGATCCATCTATTAATTCTCGACTCGGTCACCAGACGATAAACAGGTAGCAAACCGCCGTTGTTCTACAGTAGAAGCTCTAAGCCGTCAACATATCTCGGTACTTGAAGCTAATCTCCAGATGATTATTATCATTGAATACTCTTGGGCCTTTTGCATATGCAATTGGGAGAAATAGATGCACGGACACGATCACGATCATACAAACGGTAATCCTCAAAACAGGGTCTTGCTTGCCCTCCTGGTTACCGCCGCATATATGGTTACTGAATTTCTGGGGGGACTCTGGTTCAACTCGTTAGCCTTGATGGCTGATGCAGGTCACATGCTCTCGGACGTTTTCGCTTTAGCGCTCTCGTTTGCGGCCATGCGAGTAGGTAATCGCAGCGCTACGGACAAGCACACATTCGGCTTCAAACGTTCGGAAGTCCTCGCGGCTCTGCTCAATGGTCTACTTCTTTGGGGCATCGCAGCAGTCATCATATACGAGGCCCTGCACCGATTCTTTGAAGCTCAACCGGTCGCAGGCGGTGGAATGCTCGTCATCGCATCGATAGGTCTTATGCTCAACTTGGCTGTTGCAGCTCTCCTATACAGCAATCGTGATCACAACCTAAATTTGAAAAGCGCATTTATGCACGTGATTGCTGACGCTCTGGGTTCAGTGGGAGCGATTCTTGCCGGCATCGTAATTATCTTCACGGGAGCTTATTGGGTAGACCCTTTGACCGGCATTGGTGTCGCTTTACTCATTCTATACTCAAGCTGGTACCTGGTGAAAGAATCCGTTCTCGTCCTCATGGAGGGAGTGCCCAGTCATTTAAGCCTTTCCGCTATAGAACAATCCATCATCAGCAATCCCAACGTATGCTGTGTCCATGATTTGCATGTATGGAGTATTTCAGGGAACAAAACAGCTCTTTCTGCACACGTTATACTTATGGATCATCCGGCATTTCCGGACGCTGTGTTATCGCAGTTGAGAGATCTTCTCCATGATGATTTCGGCATAGAACATACGACCATCCAAATCGAACGGTTCCATTCCCATCATGGTGCAGAATCAGGAACCTGCAGACCCGGGACACAGTGCAGCGCAGGTGATCATTCAAATTGATAGGTGTTCGGGATTATTTGACTATTGACCTGCCGGAATTTGTCTGGTAAATTTGTAGTAATTGTATTTACCGGCTCTGAGTCGGAGATTTATCGTGATCGATATAACTTAATTGATGATTTCCACTCAAGCTCAATCACATCCGGTCTGAAAATTAGATTGCCTTGCCGATACTCCGATCTTCGGCTCTTTGGAATTGATAAGAATGCTGCACGTCAATCACCTGACCTCCTTGAAATTAGGCCTTGGAGCACTTCTCTTAGCAGGATTATACCTAACTACCTTCCATAGCTACGTGCTGTTCCACAATCTCGTTGAGCTTTTGTCCATAGTCATCGCCTACGGAATGTTTGTGGTTGCGTGGAATTCAAGGGAACTCCTGAAAAACAATTACCTCCTATTCGTCGGTATCTCGTACCTCTTTGTTGCCTCCGTCGATCTCTTTCATACTCTATCGTACCAGGGAATGAACCTGTTTCAGGGTGAGGCGAATCTTGCAACGCAGTTGTGGATTATTGCACGCTTTCTCCAGGCGGCAACGCTGCTGGCGGCTCCTCTTTTTTTGACGAGAAGACTCAACCTCAAATTGATGTTCATTATTTGGCCGTCTTTAATCGCCGGCTTCTTGCTCACGGTACTCTATTTCAAAGTGTTTCCGGACTGTTTCGTAACGGGTTCGGGACTGACCACATTCAAGAAAACATGTGAGTACTTGATTTCAGGAATGTTGTGCTTATCGACTATATTTCTCGTTTTGAGACGGAGATATTTTGAGGAGAACATTTTTTTCCTCATAGCAGCTTCAGGTATAGTCACCATTGCCTCGGAACTGGTGTTCACTTCTTATATCAGCGTTTACGGCACGTACAATATGTTGGGCCATCTCCTCAAGCTCATAGCATTCTATTTGATGTACAGGGCTGTCGTAGAAACCGGAATAAAGACCCCTTACATGCTTATGGCCAAAGAACTGAAGCAGCAGCAGGAAAAGCTGGAGAACGAGAGGGATTTTATTTCCGGGGTTATGGATGTGGCCGGAGCTTTGGTGGCGGTCTCTAATCCAGATGGAAACGTTATCAGGTTCAATAGAACCTTCAAAGATGTAACGGGAAAGAGAAATCACGAGATCTATGCACATAAGGCATCGGAGGTGCTCACATCGGCAGCGGATGGATCTCCGTTCCGATTCCTGAATAGCGGCCATGCGAACGACATGCCCCAGAATTTCATAGACGAGCTGTCGGCCGCAGACGGAAGTACCCGGTATATTTCGTGGTCTCACACGGCAAAAATGGGCAAGGATAATACCCCTGAATTCTTTGTCTCAATAGGCCAGGACGTAACGGAAAAAATAAAGATTGCAGGAATTCTGCAAATGGAACGCGACAACTTGAATTCGGTTCTGCGGTCTATTCAGGATGGAGTATGCATCATCGATCAGGAGTACAACGTTCTCTTTCTTAATGATTTCATTATCTCGGAATTCGGTCCACTCGAGAACAGAAAATGTTATCAATATTTTTCAGGATTTTCCGAACCCTGTGAATGGTGCAGAAACTCACAGGTGTTCAATGGAGAAACAATACGCTGGGAGTGGTTTTCTGAAAGAAATGGAAAATATTATCATCTCATAGATACCCCGGTGAAAATTGACGGCCAACTGAGAAAACTAGAGACGTTCCGAGATATTACACCACTAAAAGAGGCTCAGAACGCACTTCTGAAGGCCCATGAAGGTCTCGAAAAAAGAGTCGAGGATCGGACGGCACAACTCATGTTGCTCAATACTCAACTCACATTGGAAGTTCAACAGCGTAAACTGGCGGAGGAACATCTCAAAGAGAAGGCCGAGCAGCTTGCGAAGACTAATCTCGAACTGGAGCAGTTCGCGTATGTGGCCTCACACGATTTACAAGAACCCTTGCGAAACGTGGCCGGTTCCCTTCAGTTGCTAAAGAGGAAATGCGGATCCGAGTTGAGTTCGGAAGCGGACACTTTTATCCGCTATGCCGTAGATTCATCGTTAAGAATGAAAAAGTTGATCGAAGGACTACTTTCATATTCGCGTCTCGGGAAGAACGCTTTGGATGTGCAGGATGTTTCATCGAAAGAAATTCTGAATCGGTCCCTGGAAAATCTCAAGACGGCCATTCAGGAGAACAATGCTGAAGTACATGCGAACGGTCTACCCGTCATCAGTGCGGACCCCGATAAAATTATGCTTGTGTTCCAGAATCTCATATCCAATGCAATTAAATTCCGAGGTGAAGAACCGCCCAAAATATCCGTGACTGCACATAAAAAAGACGAGTATTGGGTCTTCTCGGTTTCAGATAACGGAATAGGCATAGCACCCGAGTACTATGATAAGATCTTTAGGATATTCCAGCGGTTGCATCGAGCCGACGAATATCCCGGAACCGGAATAGGACTCGCTATGGTGAAAAAAATAGTGGAGACCCATGGTGGTCACATCTGGTGCGAGCCGAATCAAAACCAAGGCTGCACATTCAGCTTCAATCTCCCACAACAAAATTGATGCTGATTCATTCGAGCCGGATATTTCAAGCTTCTGGATTAGCTCCGTCTGTCTCCCGCGGGTAGGTTGTGCTATAAACACCGCCTATGAACGTCAAGATTTTTTCCAATGATAGATCAGAAACAATTCTGCTCCTCACGGCACTCGCTGCCGTGTTCCTATGGCGTATATGGTTTTCCGCTTCCCTGGGCCTCATACCCGACGAGTGCAGTTACTGGACGTGGTCGCGGTTCTTGGATTGGTCGTATTTCGACAACTCAGGAATGACTGCTTATCTCATACGGATTTCGACCGAATTATTCGGCAGGTCCGACCCTTTCACTGTTCGCTTTCCTTTTCTCGTGATGTCGTTCTTAACAACCTATTTTGTTTACCGAACTTCCAAGGAGCTTTTTGGCGATCCTCGTGTTGCTCTCGTAACGATCACATTATTCAATCTCGCTCCCATGACAGTGCTTGGGGGAGCGATGGCGATGCATGATAATGCGCTCATATTCTTTTGGACACTGTGTTTGTGGTCCGGCGTCAAGTTCATTAGATCATCCAGTCCTTCCTGGTTCTATGGAATGGGCATTTTCTCCGGTTTGGCCCTTCAGAGCAAATATACGGGCGTTCTAGCGGCGTTCTGTATCCTGCTCTTTCTCCTTACGAGTAAAGCTCATCGGAAATTTCTGTACACAAAAGAGCCTTGGATAGGGGTCGCTATCTGCATTCTGTTCGGTCTGCCGATTCTCTATTGGAATTGGCTGCATGATTGGGCTTCCGTTTACCACGTGCTGTACATAGGATCCGGATCTCCCACTATAATGCGCAGAATAACCGACGGACTTGGCTATCATCTCGCTCAGTTCCTAATGGTTTCTCCGCTCTTGTACCCTGCTTTGATCTCGGCTTCACTCCGAGAAACGGCGCGCCGATTCAAATCGCCCGATGATAAGGCTCTACTGCTGTTGAGTTTCGGATTTCCCTTGTTACTGTTCGGCGTGTTGGCATTCAAAGGACACATGGAAGCAAATTGGGCCGTCATGGGGTACGTTTCACTGGGTATTTTGGCCGTAAAATCCCTGACTGACTCCTGTTCAATGGAAGTGCAGGGGAGGCTCGGATTTTTTTGCGGTTCCTACACACAACGTGGGGCACTGGTTTCCATTGTTCTCGTGCTGATTGTTCTTTTCCACGGCTGGCTGGGGCTATTACCCGCTTCTTTGGAGAAGCGAATAGCCAAAGAAGACAGGATCATTTGGGAAACGTGGAAGTGGGACGGATTGGGTCGCCACATCGGCGATCTGATGAAACCTGATGAGGTGATTGCGGCGGATAGTTACCAGCTAAGCGCTATTCTGGAATTTTATGTTCCGAACCAGCCGTTTGTTCGCTATTTATCCCCTTGGAAGCGGCCCACCCAGTTTGATGTCCGCAATCCGTCTTTCGACGATTTGATGGGCAAAACAATTCTGTTCGTGAGCCAAACGGAACTGAAACCATCCGGCCCTGAGCTGTCCACAATCCACGAGAATTTCGCCGAAGTGCACAGTCTCAAGCCTTACGAAATTCTGTATCATGGAGAAACTATCAGAAAGATTTTCGTGTACAGAGGGACAGGGTTCAATCCATTTGAACCTAAAAGGTTAGGGCCAAGATCCCTGTTTTACACTCATGGGTGACTCAAACTAAAGTACAGCAAAACCATGGACCCCGCACCAAGTCCGGGGTCACATGTTGCTGATTCATCCGATATAGTCCGCAGCCATGAGCATGTGGGTTCCATCCGGAAATTTTTCAAGCTTCAGGCCATAAGCGGGTAAATAATCCTTCAATGGTCGTCCGAAGAAAAAGCTCAGAGTTTCCTCATTGAGGCCGAAGTTTTCAACGGCAAATTCTCTGACATGCTGGTCATAACTGAGGAGTTCGATTATTTCGTTGACCGTTTGGCCCTTTGTCGCTTCCAACTTAGCCATTTTACGGCCAAAATCTTCATATGAGCATTGCTCTTCGTGCCGCCGAACAATGTCCCAAAGAGGTCCGACCGCATTCAAGAGATTCTCCCTGTTCAACCTGCTCTTGGATTCGAGCCGTTCCAACGCTTGCGGGTTCCAACATTCCTGCGCCCTGCATTGATAAGGTCTGTCTTCGTATATGCTGCATTCTTTCTTGAATTTATCGTAGAAAACACAAGCGGTTTGTTCGGGTACTTCCTTTATCTTGATCAACTCACTCTTGGAGTTTTCGACATTACCCGTGACATTCGAGTAGGCAGGTTCATTTATTCGAATGGTATAAGTATTTACGGGAGTAAGTACATCCTTACGAAAAAGCTCAAAATCATCTTCACATAGGGTGGGGCTGCTCTTGGTGCAGCATGTTCCGCATCGAATGCAATGGGGCCGAGTAGCATATGCAGCGGCAAGGAGTCTTTCCCGCAATTGTTTCCAGATCTCAGCCTCGGTGCGTGTATCGTTTTCTTTCGGGGCAAGCTTTTGCAGCTCTTCAAGTATACCTTCCACAAGGTTTTTCGGTTCAATGGATGCGCCGACCTGATGTATGATGTCTCGTGCTTCTTCTTTGAGTGCAGTAATAAAGAAATCGACTTCAGCTCGATTGTATTCGGTCATAATGGTCCTTCCAGAAATTTGGTCCTAAACTTACGTATGAACGGGTAAAGATCTCGCGTGTATTACGAGATTGTTTGTAATCTCAATATCGTGCTTGGATACAAAAAACGGCAAACAACAATTTAATATTTCCGCGTCATAACTTCAAGGGATTATTGGTAAAAATTGTTGGTTGCAATACTCTTTTCTTTGGGATAGTTTTTTACGTTAATCTTGGATGAAACTGGTGCACTAATGAGGGTAAAACTTTACCATTTATCTAAATTGTCCGACGAAAAACGCCGGGAATTATACTCAAGAACTCTCGTGAATTTCAAAGAACTCATAGCAAAAGTTGCCCCCATTATCGAAGACGTTAAACACAACGGCAATAAGGCAGTACTTGAATATAGCCGAAAATTTGACGGTGCTGAAATGGCCGCCGACGATCTGCGAGTACCGGTATCCGAAATACAATCGGCCTATGACGGTCTTGAAAAGAATCTAAGGGAGGCAATTGAGGTCTCCATTGCAAATATTCGCAAGTTCCATGAGCGCCAGGTAGAAGAGACCGAATGGCAAACCGACATCTCAGCGGGTATCACTGCCGGCGAAAGAATCGTTCCCATACGATCGGCGGCATTGTACGTGCCGAGAGGCAAGGGTTCGTTTCCGTCGATGATGATGATGGCGGGCGTGCCTGCAAAAACCGCAGGCGTACCCAGAATAGTCGTAATCACCCCCCCGGATCGGCTTGGAAAGGCGGATAAAGCGACACTGGCTGCAGCTTACATGATCGGAATAACCGAAATATACGCAATCGGCGGAGTTCAAGCCATTGCAGCCCTGGCATACGGTACGGAAACGATTCCCCCCGTGGACAAGATTGTCGGTCCCGGATCCGGATACGTCTTGGCGGCAAAGCATTTACTCTCAACGGAAGTCGACACAGGTTTACCTGCAGGACCAAGTGAAGCCATTGTGTATGCCGATGAGACCGTCGATACATTGACGATAGTTAAGGATCTGCTCATTGAAGCCGAACATGGGCCTGACTCGGCTGCTTATCTTGTGACGTTAAGTTCAAAGGTTGCGGACGAAGCAATGATGCTCATTCCGAAAGTAGTCTCTGAATTGCCTGAAGAGAGAAGATCCTTTTGCGAATCTGTCTTTGAGTCAAACGGCGGTGTAATCCTGGCGCGAGACTTGGATGATGCTGCTGAATTCATCAACGGATTTGCTCCGGAGCATTTACAAATACTTTCATATAATCCCGATGAACTCTGGGACAAAATTTATTGTGCCGGAGAAGTGCTTTTGGGGCCTTATACGCCTGGTACTCTTGCAAACTACTCCATCGGGCCGAATGCAATTCTGCCGACATCGGGATTCGCAAGAACGGCTTCAGCTTTGTCCGTAAGAGATTTTACGCGACGAATCGGGTTTGCCCGCGTATCCGAACAGGGTTTTGCGGCGCTCGCTCCGAAAACACTTGTTCTTGCGGAATATGAAGGTTTTGCTGCGCATGCCGCGGCCCTGAAGCATAGGCTTGAAAGGCCGAACAATGAGTGATCTCACGCATTTCGACGAACAGGGACAGGCCGTCATGGTGGACGTCGGTCCTAAGGACATCACCGAGCGAGAGGCGCTCGCAGCCGGCTCCATCAGAATGGATCCTGAAACGCTTCGGCTCATCCTTGAGGGCAAAGCCAAAAAGGGAGATGTGTTGGGAGTGGCCAGATTGGCAGGCATTATGGCAGCCAAGAAGACGCCTGATCTCATACCTTTGGCTCATCCCTTGCCTTTGAATTCCGTAAAAATTGATTTTTTTCCTGATCATGAACTCTCCAAGATAGATATAGAAGCGTCCGCGAAGGTTACGGCGCGAACGGGAGTCGAAATGGAAGCTCTCACGGCTGTGGCCGTGGCGGGTTTAACAATTTACGATATGTGCAAAGCGGTTGACCGGGGAATGGTGATCGGCGACATACGTTTGATCGAGAAAAAAGGCGGTCGATCCGGTCACTTCAGGAGAGAGGAATAGTAGGATGGAAAAAATGATACCTGATGCTACTGATTTGAGTAAAGAAGAACTCCTTTCGTTAATTGGGCATTACTTTGATGAGCTCGTGGTGCACTATGGTTTGTGGTTCACGGAGGCTGTTCACAGCAAAGGAATAGAGAAGGCTCTGGAAATGGAGCATAAGGCCATAAACCGCTATTTTCCATTGTTGATGAAGAGACTGGCTCCGCATTTGAACCTTGAGTTGGACGGTTCGATTCCAAAAGTCATTACCTCTAAGAGCAGAGAAGAACTGCTGCTGCTCATCTCGGATTTGGCTAAGACCTGGTTGGCGGGTGACGGCATCTGGTTTCAAGCGGTAGAAATGGAATATGCAATGGCCGATGCCAAAGCGATAAACGACACGTGCTGGTCTCACTTTGCTCGCATGGAAGCTTACAAAATAAGACAATACCTTGGGATAGGCTCAAACGGGGGTCTCGATGCCCTGGAGCAGGCACTAAGGTTGCGAATTTATGCAGGAATTAATGCTAATTCCGTCGAACGTGAAGGAGACGATCTGATTTTCTCCATGACGGAATGCCGTGTGCAAGCGGCTCGCAGACGAAAAGGAATGGAAGATTATCCGTGCAAGTCCGGCGGAATAGTAGAATACACGGAGTTTGCCAAAGGAGTTGATCCGAGAATTGAAACCGAATGTGTTTGGTGCCCACCGGATCGAATACCCGATGAGCAATTCTGTCGCTGGAGATTCAGACTCAAATAAAATTGAATGGGCTATGCGTTACCCAAATCATCGGGATTGATTCGTTCTAAGATTTTGGTCAATTCTTCATCGGTTTGATTGATGTCTTCCTGCGTGAATAGGACTTTGTGCTTTGATACCTGTTCATCGTCAATTTGTGTCATGCCTTCAATGACTTTTTCACTGACGAAGATAGGCACTCCGGTCCATGTGGCCAAGACAAGAGAATCCGAGGGTCTGGCATCTATCGTAATGAGCTTCGATTCTGAGTCCTTTAGATAAATGGTTGCGTAATAGGTATGATCCTTAAGATCGTCTATTTCTATGTGCTCGAGCTTTGCTCCGGTTTTATCAATGATATTTCTCAGCAGCTCATGCGTCAACGGCCGCTGATAGATTTCCTTATTCATGGCTCGTTGGAGTGCCATTGCCTCCACCGGGCCGATCCAGATATAAAGTTCTCTCTCTCCCGATGCCTCTTTGAGTATTACCACGGGTTGCATATTCCTTGTGTCTGATGCGATTCCAAGAATCGTCATTTCCTTAAATCGTTTTTCGTTTTTCATTTTGCACCCGTTTCGGGAATTGGGAGTGAATAATAATATCTTACAATAGGTTACCATTCGCAGTCAGAGGATGTCAATCGACGCTCCAATTACGATATTGACTTATTCGCGGGTTGCAAGCCGGAGATTGGAGAATGACTCGATCATTCATTTCTTTTTCTTTGTTCTTCCTCTTGTCCTTGTCCTTGAAATCGTCTGCGTATGATAAGCGCACTTTTGGCAACTCTAAACAATGTCACCTTAGTGCTGCTCACCACAGCGACCGGAGCTTTTCGAATTCAACCGTGTTGCTACACAGTGGGAGAAATCTCCCACTGCATCGAGTCTAAATTATAGTTGTTGATTGATGAGTAGAGGTGGTCTCATGATCACCATGTATGCGGGAGCCGGCAAATTCCGCAAAAAGCTCAACCATGGCTTTGTTGAACACCGGCAAGTCCTTTGGGCTCCGACTGCTTACCCAGTTTCCGTCATGTACCAGTTCCTGGTCAATCCAAGTTGCACCGGCATTTTTTATGTCATCCTGGATGGTGTGATAACTCGTCAAAGTCTTGCCTCGCACGAGACCGGCCGATACGAGCAGCCAGGGTGCATGGCATATAACGGCGATCGGCTTATGAGCAGCGTCGATTTTCTTTATGAATTCTTGTGCTTCCGGCATGACTCGGAGGTAATCCGCATTGTTCGCCCCTCCTGGAAGCAGTACGGCATCGAAGTCGTCGGGATTAGCTTCCTTAAGCTCCATATCCACCGGAAACGAATCAGCTTTATCAAAGTGGTTGAATCCCTGAACACTGCCTGAAGCGGGCGACACTATGGTCGTTTCGGCACCGGCTTGTTCCAGTGCCTTTCTCGGCTCAGTCATTTCGACTTGCTCAAAGCCATCTGAAACAAGAATCGCAACTCTCAACCCGTTTAGTCGATTATGGTCCATTGTTCCCTCCCTTTTCGTGAAACAAATCAAGGTGTTTACGTAATGAGACAATGCAAAAAGTCAAAGTACTCCGGTTAATAATCGTTACATCAATCTAAGTGAATCTCAGAGGGCCGCCTGCTCGGGATTCCGGCGGAGGTGGCATGTTCCAAAGAAATGATGAACATTCATTGGAAAAACACATACATTGACATGGAGAAATATTGTTGTAATATTTACAACTTCAGTGATTGATTATAAAAACAACGA
>CAZTJA010000101.1:0-11336 GCA_964613745.1 uncultured Syntrophaceae bacterium | reverse complement strand
GGATAGGCATAAGACCACCAAATACCGGGTTTCCAATAGGCAAATATGGTGTTCCAATTTAAGTTTTCGAGCAACTTCCAGGTAAGTCCGGCGTCAACCTCCCATCCTATTTCCCGGGCGTGGTCGGGAACCGCTTGCTGACCGGCAAAGCGACCAGATGCAGCCCCAATGATGCCCTGTTGAAACGCTATATCATCGTTGGTGAAAGGCCTAATTCCGCCTCGCCAGTCACCGCCCAAAGTATACGCATTCGGTTGATCTCTCCAGGCATAAGAAAAAAGTCCGAATATGTTCAGATTTGCCGCTACGGCATAATCGACCTTGCCGCCCACATGCTGGAAATTTGTCGGTTGTCCGTAACCGGCGGCATCCCAACCATCACCGGTTCCGTACATGTAATACATGAGGTAGCCCCAATCCTTCATGTAACAGGCAGAAAGACCCTGTTCACTATCCGCTGCATCTTCCGTTGTATGTCGTGTGCTCGGGTCGTCTCCGGTAGCACGAACATAGTTCAGCGTCACCTTGGATGGTCCGCAGACAACTCCAGTTTCCAATCCGTACAACCAGGCCTCGTTGTCTCGGTTTTGTCTCACGAGATTAGCATTTTCAGCAGTTCCTCGCCCCGATCTCCATCGGGTAAACCAATCGGCTTCAGCATTGAGAAAATAACGCCCATTGAAATATTTCCCGGCAAGAGCAATTCGGTATCTCAGAATATCTTCATTCGGCCTGGCACTTGAGGATATCGCTGCGAACCGAGCGTCAGGAACCGGTGAATTCGGCTGATGATATGAATCGGACACCAGCAGAAGGGACAGAGGACCATTGTTGTATTCCACTTCGCCGATGACTGCTCTGAAGTAATCTCTCCGATCTTCCTGCCGCTGAGATGCTCCATTGCCTTCGATTCGAGATCTCGCAGTTCCCAGTGCCCATGCCGACTGCTCCCGCCCGAAATACGGGCTGAAACCAATTTTGAAGGGGCCGTAATGTGCACTTACTCCGAAAGATGATGAAGCCCTGTTGCATTCGTGCTTCCAGAGACCCATGCCGATTTTGCTCGTCTTATAACCAATACTGAAATCCAGCATAGGCGTCTTAATGCTGGTTTTGAGCCATTGCAACGTCACGTATGTATTCGGCACGTCTACATTGACGGGCCGATCCTGAATCGGCACATAAAGCGAGTTCACGTACCCTGGATTAGTGGAGGTTGCAGCTAAACCGCTTCCAACAAGGGGCTGGCCGTCAGACCATATCCCCAGTGATGTAAGATTTACCGAAGCTTCAATACTGATAGCTTTGTTTACATTGATTTTGGGAAAAATAGTCATACGATAATCGTTTCGCTGCATATCGGCTCCGAAACGATTTTCTCCGGCTATGACACCGAATGTCCCTGTGCCGCGATTTGTGGTTGAGGTCGTGGGGAATGTTTGTAGATGATTTATTCCCAAATTCACTGTTCGATCCATTGCCCCGAAAATGTCATCGTTGCCGGTTCTTGTCCAATATCGATAACGCCATTCAGTCTCACCGGCCATTTTAAATTCCCAAGCAATCACCGGAGATGTCATGAGCAGAATTAACAGTAGGGATAACGCAACCCCCGTAAATCTCTTCATTCCCAATTCCTCCTAAAAATCCGGTCGAGGTGCTCCTCACCGGAAGAAAAAATGCTCCCGGTCATTAAACCGGGAGGTTCAACTCAATGAGTGGTGGTACAGATAAGCTACTGAGCAGATTGCTTTCGACAAACGTAAAATGGAAAAGTTAGCCCGCTATTATGGAATCATTAGAATCGAATTAGTGTTTCTCGGACGCGGAAGGGAACTATGAGAAAATCTCCGGCCCGATCCCGATGAAAATTAGTTGACTAAAAAGACGAAGCTTCAAAGCAATTGAGACACTGTTCGAGATACATGAAATCAAAAATGATATTGATGGGCATTCTACAGAGAAGAAAGAGACTTGGCAAAAACAAATATATTTCGAGTGATTATTTTTAGATGTAATGGAACCAAACTATTAATTGTGCAGATGTTACAAACATTAATGAGAGGGAGTTTGTTTTCCTAAACGCAGATCTGGATTCATTTCAATGACGTGCAAACCTAATGTATTTTTTAAATAACTTTCAGACATCATCCCACCCAGATTATGTAAATGGTTCAGAAAAATGATCCCTGCTTCATCCTTCGACAAGGATTGAGCGACTACCTGGCCGATAACCTTGTTGCGCGTAAGCAGATAAACCGACTGCCGACCAATTTCTTCACCGGATGGTATTTCGCCGGCCCTTTCCTTCCGTAGAAGCTCCTTCTCTTCTTTATGCCAGGCCATCAAAAGGTCGTGTTCCTCACAGGGAACGAGACTTGCTCCCAATGCAGCCAATTTAAGGAGAAGCCTTTTGGCATTACCCTCAGGCAGCATATAAAGTGCGTTCAAGGCCATCTCCACCTTTTCCGGTTGAATCACCATGATGCTGTTGTTATACGTAAAAATTCCTTCATAGTACATTTTGCGAGGCGTGTGGCTAAGATTATCGATTTTCTCTTCAATATCTTCCCACGTCGATTGAAATCGTGCTGCTTGGGTCGCCTGTTTTCCAGGTCCAGCTGCATTTTCTAAGGCAGGTGTGTTGAAATAATACAAGGGTTTTCGAGTCATAAGGATTCCCAAGGGATGTATCGAGATTTAACCTATTCCGGTTGATGGTAGGACATCAATCCAGTGTCCAAGCTTAAAAGCAGTCGCGCTGGATGCGGTCCTGTTAAACATATCTTACCGTAAACCGGGCAGTCAACTCGTTGCTTAGTTTGGAATATATTCCGGATCGGTTGAGACCTATTCTTAACAAAGACAAAGAACAATTTTCGATTATCAGGTAGTCACCATGGAGTGACCTATTGTCCTGAAGAGCCTTCGGAATTTCGAGGAACAGCTTGAAGCCGACGTTCACGGGAGATCCAGCGTTGTTTCAATCTTGAACGCATGGCCTCGCCGCAACGAGACGGAAACTTTTTGCAATACCATTCCCAATACTGTACGGGATTTGAGATGATTACCGGCCCCTGATCTTCTCTGCGCTCCGGGATCGGTATTGGTCCACCCGGTGTCATGTAACGGCCCCAAGAGTCTTTTGGATATGTTCGCTGTTCCGGCAGTTGAGGAATAGCGGCCGGACGTTCGGGCGGATTTACCTGATATTGCCGAGTGTCTATCGGTTGCTCCTGGGCCACAGCCAATCCGATGAACGGGAAAATGACCGCCAAGACTAAAATGATGATGAACTGCATAGCTCCGGTCCTTACAAATTATTAATTGAAAGCATAGAGTTTTCCGTTATACATTGCGAAAAACATCCGACCCGCTTGTACAATAAGACTCATCAATCTTCCGAGCGATGCCGAATTCCTCTGTTTAGGGTCATTCTTCGGATAATTGTTGCGAATTCTTTAAACCTATGTACCAGGCCGACTTCTTCAATGTACATGGTTCCGGCTGATGTAGAATTCACGTCGTGGAGATGAAATCTTTTAGCGAATGAAAAAAGCAATCGTAACAATTCTTTTTGTCATAGTATCGACTTGGATTCCACTTAACAGCTCATACGCCTGGGAATTCAGTTTCGATTCCGCCCTTGTGAATTTTCGTTTTGTCTACGCATCTCAGAGCGGTTCAAGAGGTTTTTTCGGCCCTTTCAATACGGATCAAAGTTCGACCGGCGGAGATTTCGCATCGTTCAATGGATGGTTTAAAAAGCGCCTGCTTTCAGGAACAACGGCTTTGGCCTCTTCTACGCGACTCGCCATATTTCCTGTACTTAAGCTTCATAGAGCAGTGTCGGTCACGGGAACCTACCGCATTGAACCCGACGACACGGAGAATGTAGAATCTCTCGTCAATCCCGATTTTGAAGGGTTCTTATCCACCGGAAGATGGACGAGACTTTGGCTGACGGTTAATACTCCCCTGGGGAAGCTGGTTTACGGAAGACGCGGTTTTCAACAGGGATGTGGACTTCAGTTCAGTGCCACGGAGCTTGCGGAAGATATTTTTGATACGGCAAACAGGATTGTGGACATTGTTCAGTTTGAGACGTATTACGGACCCTTCACGTTCGCTTTCGGCTTTTATCCCCGAAAAAGAGGTAGCCTCCTCTATTGGAACTTTGAGGACCAGAATTCGGCAAGATCTGCTCATTTGCTTGGTTATTTGAGATACATTGGTCACAACGTAGACATGGGTTTCGGAGGGTTCTATTTCCTGTTCGACGAAGGACCGGAAGGTGAAACCAGTGTAATGAGACGAGTTTCCACTCCCCCTTCGAATACATCGGGCACAGAGGGTTGGGCTTATGTGAAGTATACCGACGGCAGATTGTTTTTTAATGTTGAAGCAGACTGGTATCTGACGACTCTTAGGTTTCAGAAATCTCAGGATGGAACCTTTCGCGGTCATCCGGCAATTCCCCTTCCAGGTGGAGGGAGCCATTTTGCACCGAAATACATTGAGTCATTGCGATATATGTTCGAGTTTGGCGGTTATTCGAGATCAATCAAACTAAGCTTTCTTTTGTGCCATTTACCCGGCCCGGACAGAAGACACGGCATTCTCATAGACAGACAACCCTTTATTCAAGAACCCGAAAAGAGTGCCTTCGCAGTCACCAATCCGTATTGCCTTTTAATGGGCAAGTACTACAGAGCCGGCGTCGATTCGTATTTGGATATGTCGGCTTCCGACATGGTTGCAGTCCAAATGAACTATCTTATTGCGAGTAACTTTAATCTAGTTACTGCGCTAGCCTATGCCCGCCGTTCCTCATATGGATACGGAATAGGCTACATAAACCCCGAAGCGGAATCTCTGGGGCATCTGGAATTTAAGAATAAAGGAACCTTTTCGAATCCTGCCCCTTCAATACCGGACAACGATTTAGGCTGGGAATTCGGAGTAGGAACCGTTTGGCGGCTCCTGGAGAATTGGGAGCTAAGTTGTCGCGCCGCTTATTGGCAGCCGGGCAAATGGTTCACGTTTGCCTGCATAGACAAATCGGTTCCCAACTGGGACAATCCATCGTCTGCAAACAATTGGGGAGTAAATCCAAATCGAGTAATAGATCCGATCAAGGGATTGGAAATTTTTCTAAATGTAAAAATGTGATCAATTCCAAACGTCATCGTTATATAGTCTTAACAATTACTGTAGAATGTGACCTCATACTAATTGAACCGTACTGATGAGCTGATGTCTACTTTATGAATAATGTCCCAAGCCTACGGTTCAGTTCGGAGAATTCATGGGATTTCCTGTAAACAAAACCAAGATCGTATGCACAATCGGGCCTGCTTCGGAACAAGTCCATATAATGGAAAATATGCTCCACGCCGGTATGAATGTGGCTCGCTTGAATTTTTCGCATGGTTATTTTGAGCAGCATTCCGAAGTGATCACGCGACTAAGAACGGCCTGTGAGAACACCGGGAAACGCCTCGCCATAATGGGCGATTTGCCCGGACCGAAAATTCGCATCGGCATGTTGGAAGAAGAACCTATTGAACTTGAACACGGCAATAGGTTTGTACTCACTACTGCCGAGATCTTGGGCGACACACAAAAGGTTTCGGTCTCCTTCAAAGAATTACCTAGGGCTACACGGCCAGGGGACATCATTTACCTTAACGACGGTTTGATTCAGCTACAAGTCCTCGAAATTTTGGGTGAGGATGTCATCTGCAAAGTTGTAGTAGGTGGGGTGCTTAGATCGAAAAAGGGACTGAATCTTCCGGGAATTGATTTGGGCATAACGGCCTTTACCGAAATGGATAAACGATTTCTCGAGTTCGCAGCCGACCACAAGCTGGATGCGTTGAGTCAGTCCTTTGTAGAATCGAGAAAAGATCTCGACCTTCTTCGTTCAGCAGCATCTGAAATAGGGTATCGACCATTTATAGTAGCCAAAATCGAACGTGCACGTGCATTGGACAGAATAGACGAAATAATTGATGCTGCTGATGCTCTGATGATAGCGAGAGGCGATCTTGGTGTAGAAACCCCAATTGAGCAGATCGCTCTTTTGCAAAAAGAGCTTATAAGAAAAGCCAACCAGGCTCGCAAACCAATAATTACCGCAACGCAAATGCTCGAATCAATGACACAAAGCCGCAGACCTACAAGGGCTGAGTCTACTGACGTGGCGAATGCTGTTCTCGATGGGACTGATTGCGTGATGTTGTCCGGCGAATCCGCTCTGGGAATTTATCCAGTGGAATCCGTCGAAATGCTTGCAAAGATTGCAGCATCAGTTGAACCAATGTTGTCGAACAGGACCTCCTTCGAGAATCTGAGGCGTCAGCAAAGCGGTGAAACCGTAAAGATGAGAGATTTGTTGGCCTCAAGTATTCAAAACACCATAGAAAAAGTATCGGCATCCGCCATATTTGTTCCGACTAGGAGCGGTGCTACTGCCAGGAGTGTTGCAGCATTTAGACTACCCGTTTGGATTACCGCGATCAGTCCTCTAAGAGAGACGTGTCAGAGACTTCAGTTTACCTACGGAGTTTACTCAAAACACATGTCGGAAGATCCCGAAGATTGGCGAAGCTTTGCAAATGAATGGTTTGCTGAACAGCAAATTGATGGAGACCTGGTGATTGTGACTGAAGGACCTTCCAGAAAGCGCCCGGAGGCGTATCACAGAATGGAAATTATTCAGTTGAGAACCAGTTGCAATTATCTTGAAGAGGATCTTGATGATTTTTGCAATGATTAATTCCAATGTACACAAATGACTGATCAAGAGAAAGCGGAGGAATGGAATGAAAAAGATAATGGGAATAATGCTCATCACCGTTTATGTCCTTTGCAGTCCCATATCAACTTTGGCCCAGACTGGTCCGGCCGCTCCGTCTCAAAGTGAATTGTCGGACATGTCCGAGACCATGATTATTGATCCCCGCGAATGTGCAGCACTCCAAAGTCGAATCGACAAATTGACGTCGGTTGCCGATTCTTCGCTTTCGGAAGTAGATAAAGTTGCTCGGATTTCGGAATTCCTCAATCAATCTTTGGACTCTATGAAACAGTCCGCTTCGAGTGATCCCGATGTGTCACAGATCATGAACCAATACCTCTCCCTCATGCAGGGCATCATTTCGGCGGCTCGCAATTCCGCCGATCCCGACAAGATCAATCCATCCATTGTGCAGGATGTTTCCAAACTCAAAATCATGACACAGACCTATGTTCAACTCATGAAAATCATGTGTCCTGATCTAAGACTGCCCCAAAGCTTTGCGAAATAAGCCGATAGCCATACGAATCATTCCGTAAATTCATCTTGACCCGCTCTGATTCGTAAGTTACCCTCCCGCACGGAGCCAATACGAACTGATCATATCAGTGAAGTTATTTGGCAGGTCCAATTGATTGCCGAGATGCGGCGGCCCATCCGCCTCGTTCATTTACGTTCCCCGTTGGCTGACTAAGCTGGTGCAAACCAGGTATCATCCGGCAATTCACTACTTTTCCGCTCTAATAAACAACCAACAAAGCTTCTTCAAGGAGCATGAAATGCAAGTCATGGAACGATCTTTCCTCGTCATTTTTCTGATTTCAACGATCTTCGTAACAACAGCGTGCAATGAACAAAAAGTCAAAAAAACTGCCCCCATTCCACAGGTAACAATTACTCAGCCTATTGAAAAAGAGATAACCAGATATTTGGAGTACACCGGCACGACTGTACCCATTGAGACTGTTGACATAAGAGCCCGCGTTACCGGTTTTTTGCAAAAGATTCTGTTTGTGCCGCAAACTAAAGTAAAGACCAATGATCTCCTTTTCGTAATCGACCCAAGACAATATCAAGCTGCTGTTGATCAGGCTAAAGCTCAAGTGGAGGCCAATAAGGCATCCTCTAAGCTGGCTCAAACGGAGCTTCAAATATCCCAACAATTGGAAAGCAAAGAAGCAATTAGCGCTTTGAGACTGGAAAAACAATCGGCACAAAGAGATGTCACAAAGGCCGATGTGGATCTTGCCCAGGCAAACCTTGAACAAGCAAATCTTAATTTGGAATGGACGCAGGTAACTTCTCCAATTAACGGCAGAATTTCAAGAAATTTGATCGATGTGGGAAATCTGGTGAATTCGGCGGAAAAGACGTTATTGGCTACCGTGGTCAATGATGATTCGGTTTACGTGTATTTTAACGTAAGCGAACTCGATCTGCTGCCGATAAGGCGATTAAACGCCGAAACCCGCGGGTCTACTCTTGCGGACCTGAAAATTCCTGCTTTCATTGCACTAGCGGATGAATCCGAATTCAAGCATGAAGGCCATCTTGATTACGGGGATCCCAGGGTAAATCCGTCTACCGGTACGATTCAGGTCAGAGGAGTCTTTCCAAACCCTGACGGATTATTGATGGGTGGGCTTTTTGTACGCATACGTGTGCCCGTTGAAAAGAAGATGTCACTTACCATTCCGGATATTGCAGTCCAGGTCGATCAAGGCGGGAGTTTTGTATATGTCCTTTCCAAAGACGATGTAGTGGAACAGCGGAGAGTAAAGCTCGGGAACGCAAGTACGGGCGTACAATCCATTGTCCACGGATTAGATAAACAAGATCGAGTTGTTGTGGATGGAATACAACGGATCCGTCCCGGCACCAGAGTCAAGCCCATCAAAACTGAAGACAAGACTGAGAATAATCCCGCTATAACCGACAAGAAGTAAATCGGAGGGCTCGTGCTTACAAGATTCTTCATCGAACGTCCCATATTCGCCTCCGTAATATCCTTTCTCATCTTGATGGCGGGAGGCGTGGCAATATTTTCACTACCCATCGCTCAATTTCCGGAAATCACGCCACCGGTAGTTCAGGTCACGGCATCATACCCCGGAGCCGATCCACAAGTCGTAGCCGATACAGTTGCCGCTCCAATAGAGCAGCAAGTGAACGGCGTTGATAAGATGATCTACATGCAGAGCACGAGTGCAAGAGATGGATCATACACGCTCAAAGTTACATTTGAACTTGGGACCGATGTTGACATGGCTACTGTCCTGGTTCAAAACCGGGTTCAATGGGCCATGGCTCAATTACCCGTCGAAGTCCAGAGGCAAGGTGTCACCACCAAAAAGGCATCCACTTCTTTTGTAACCGTCATGAGTCTTTACTCCCCGGATCAATCCTATGATGACCTGTATTTGACTAATTACGTAACTACCAACATTAAAGACCAACTAGCGAGACTGAACGGTGTAGGCGATATCACCCAGTTTCCCTCAAAAGATTACAGTATGCGGATTTGGTTAAATCCGAATAAGCTTGAGTACAATGATCTGACCACGAATGATGTGGTGAATGCCATAAAAAATCAGAATGTTCAGGTTGCGGCAGGGAGACTCGGCGAAGAACCCGCACCAAAAGGCCAGTCTTTCGACTTGCCGGTGAAAACCTTAGGTCGACTTACGGATCCATCTCAGTTCGGAAACATTATTGTAAAAACCGGTAAGGACAACAGCATCGTTTATGTGAAAGACCTGGGCAGAGTGGATCTTGGCGCAAAGAGCTACGACACTCTATCTTTTCTGAACGGAACTCCCTCTTCGACATTGGTAATTTATCAGACCCCCGGATCCAATGCCTTGGACGTAGCCGATAAAGTCAAAAAGACAATGGAGGAGCTGAAGAAGGACTTTCCCCAAGGGGTTGATTATAAAATTGTCTACCAGGCATCGGATTTCGTTCGAGCTTCCGTGCGTGAAGTCGTAATCACTCTTATCGAAGCTTTTATCCTCGTCTTTATAGTCGTTTTCATTTTTCTCCAGGATTGGCGAGCTACTCTCGTACCGGCTACAACTATACCCATCTCCATAATTGGTGCGTTCGCCGCAATGTATTTTATGGGTTTTTCCATAAACATGATCACTCTCTTCGGTATGGTGCTCGCCATTGGAATTGTTGTTGATGATGCCATCGTGGTGGTCGAAAACGTCGATCGGAACATGCGCGAACACGGTTTACCCGCGAAAGAAGCATCCATAAAAGCAATGGATGAAATCACGGGAGCGATCATAGGCATAACTCTGGTTCTAATGGCGGTCTTCGTTCCTGCATCCTTCATGGGCGGCATCTCGGGACAACTCTATCGACAGTTCTCACTCACTATTGCAGTCACGACTTTGTTGAGCGCAATCAACGCCATGACGCTCAAACCGGTGCAGTGTTCGCTTTGGCTCAGATTACAGGAAGGACCTAAAAACGCATTTTTCAGAGGATTCGACAAAGTATTTGGTAAATTAACCGATGCATATACCTGGATAATCAGCATCTTCGTCCGAAGAATACCGCTCATGCTGATAGTCTGGGCAGGTGCTATGTTTCTTACGTATTATGCCTTTGTTCATGTTCCCACCGGATTTCTCCCCCAGGAAGATGATGGACTGATAATGATTAATGCCCAGTTGCCGGACGGGGCTTCTCTGCAACGCACTACCGCCCTTATGTCGAAGGTCACACAGATCATCACCAATACCGATGGAGTGAGCACTTTTTCAGCAATTCCAGGTTCGTCAATTTTGGACGGAATCGGACCTACGCTGGCGAGCGGTTTTGCACCATTGGATCCTTGGGACGAGAGATTAGCCAAAGGGAGAACAAAAGATGTTATTGCTGCGGAACTGAATGAGAAATTTCAGCAGCTGACTGAAGGAATTGTATTTCCGTTTTCGCGTCCCCCGATCAACGGACTAGGCCAGAGCGGTGGATTCGAGATGTGGCTTGAAGACAGGGGCGGCATCGGCCTTCCCAAGTTGAGCACCGCAGCTTACGAACTGGTTCAAAGAGCAAACTCAGGTGGAATGGTCACGGCAAACACTACCTTCAGGGCGGCAATCCCCACCATCTTTGCGGATGTCGATCGGGTGAAGGCCCTCAGTTTAAAAGTACCGCTGCAGTCTGTTTTCGATACATTACAGGCATATCTTGGATCCACGTACGTGAACGATTTTAATGAATTTGGACGCACTTGGCAGGTGAATGTTCAGGCGGAAGGACTGTATAGATCCAAGCCTGAAGACATTGCAAATCTACAGGTCAGAAATGAAGAAATGCAAATGGTTCCTCTGGGTACGCTGGTCAAAATCGAAAAACAGTTCAGCCCAATGCGAGTTGATAGGTACAACATGTTTCCAGCGGTGCGAATTTTGGGTCAGCCTAATCCGGGAGTTAGTTCCGGACAAGCTTTAACGGAGATGGAAAACCTTGCCGAACAGACATTGCCTTTAGGAGCAAAGTTCGAATGGACGGGAATGGCTTT
>CAZTJA010000100.1:0-11450 GCA_964613745.1 uncultured Syntrophaceae bacterium | reverse complement strand
AGCGGATATCGTTCTGCTGGCCAGACAAATGCTTAGGGAGCCATTCTGGCCTTACAGGGCAGCCAAAGAACTCAATATTTCCAAGGCCGATGTGGCTCCAGCTCCGTATGGTCACTGGATATAAACTGCCATTTGAGCTGAACGCCTATCTCTTACGTGTCTTTTCCCAAATGGCCTTGTAATCGTACGTCGGATAGAATTCCGTTCGGAATGCACCCCAGGCCATTTTCTCCAGCACAAGATTGACTTCTCTCAGCTTGTCGGCAGGTACTCTCAACGTGATTACCTGTCCGATTCCCATCATCACATACCACGAAACCACTTCGGTTCCTTCCGGTGGAAATGCTTTCCAGAAACCGGTTTGTTCGAGGTGAGAGTTAATCTGCTCAAGGGTTTTACTCTGATCGTGCTTCATGAATATCGTAAGCAAAATCGTGTTCGAAGTAACAGGATTTTCCGCTAAAACTGTTTGGTAACATGCGAGAAGAAGGACTAATGCCGCAATGACAGCAGTTTTTTTTAACATCGGAATTCACCTCATTGCATTTTTCTGAAACGAACGGCAACGGCACTATTCTTCATTAGATTCTGAAGCTTTGAAATATCGGTATTTCCAGTGTGATACGGGTAGAGAATTTTGGGATTAATTGCTTGAACCGCTTCAACTACCATTTCCGGTGTCATGGTGAAAGGAAGATTCATGGGTAGGAAAGCGACGTCAATATCTTTGAGCTGCCGCATTTCAGGAATGTTCTCCGTGTCACCTGCTACATATATTTTTTTGTCTCCGAAAGTTATTACATAACCATTCCCTTCACCTTTAGGATGGAAAGGTGCCCCGGTATCACGTTTATGGATTAGGTTGTAAGCCGGTACTGCATCGATCTTAATGTTGTTGAATGATTGTGTCTCGCCGTTCTTCATTACAATCCCGCCGGTGAGTTTTTTCCCTGCATTTTCGTTTGTGATAAGAATGGACGAATCCTTTTTCACTTTGCCGAGAGCCGCGGGGTCGAGATGGTCTCTGTGCTCATGGGTAATCAGGATTAGATCGGCCTTCGGAAGTTTTGAATAATCCGTGAGATCACTGAACGGATCCACATGAATCACTTTGTCTCCGAATGTAAACATCAGAGTTCCGTGACCAATGAAGGTAATTTTCAGATCACCTGCGGAAGTTGAAATCGTGTCCACTTCGAAATCGGCATGTGCCGTTTGCCCCATGACAAACACTATTGTTGTCAACAATAACAGTGATTTTAGCAAAGTCATAATTCCCTCCCTCGGTAAATGGAATCCATTGATGAATTGGTGGTGGCAAGCCCTTCCCGATCGGCGGCTTTTTATAAATCACAATACCAAAATTAGTCCGAGAAAATCATCGCCTGGGCATAGAATACATCATTATGCGCGAGTGCGTTGGCCTGCCGTACCATAGCGCGGCAAATAACGCCTCCGGTAATCTGATCGATAATGCAAAACTCCCTAACACCGATACAAAATAGTCCTTGAATTTTGCAGCCTGTACGTGAAATTGCGGTGCTCCTGCGAAGTTCCTGCATCCTACGGAGATTTAGAATATCATCAGCTTACAAACACAAAAAACCCGATCGTTAGATAACGATCGGGTTGTCACAGATGGTATCAGAGGATGCGTGTTACGACTGCCGTCCTAGTATGTTGATATGGGCAATCGGGACTGCTGTACTAATTTTCCGAGAATTATCAATTGAGTCACCTTGCAAAACCTAATAATTAGGCATCCTCCGATTTCGGTCATATATAAGCATGTTCCGTGCCGGCATCATTTTGCGATTATGTGTTAGGTCTCAACCTTTACCGGCCTGTTGTTTTGGACGTGATAAATTCTCCTTGGCCGGATCAAGTGAATGGCGCAAGCCATATTTCCGGGTTAAAATCACCCATGCCCAAAACAGCGGGCTTTTTGTGCTCGCAGATATGGAAGGTGTTTACCTCAAAGAGGGGGCATCCAGCCAGAGGCCTGAAATTTTTGCATCACTCGAATCGTTTTCTGCGACAAGCTTGATAAGTACATCATCTTTTTCTTTGCTGAAGCGTGCTTTGAACAAATGCACAATATTGCCGTACTGGCGATAGTGACCGAAATATTCCAGTGAATCGAGTTTGCCCAGCGTTTTTTGCAGCTTGCGCTGCAATTGCATCAAGGATTCACGGTCTTGAGCCTGTTTCATTGCCGGGGAGAAATCCATGGAATACTTGGCATAATCTCCTTCGTAAATTCCTGCGATGATATTCTCGAGTGTTGCTCTCGGATCAAATGAAGGTGATTGGGAGGATGCATTAGAAAGAGCGATACATAAAAAAGCAACAGCAAAAAGAAGAGTGGGACCGGCGTTTTTTGTAAACATGAATTTTCCTCGCTCAAAGCAATGATTTACAACGCTGATTTACAACATTCGGCCGCATTTGTGTAGATGAAAATCCAGTGCTACGCTTGATTGTTGCGGTCCGGCCCTTCGAAGGATAAAAGTTGACTTTATATAGAAATCCTTCTAACATTGTTAATTTAACAACACTATCGAGGATCCCTATGCGGGTAGGTCTCAAAATATTCTCAGGTAATTCTAATATTCTTTTAGCTCAGGCCATAACTCGGTACATGGGTATACCGTTGGGCGCCGCTACAGTGGGATCATTCAGCGACGGCGAAATACAGGTAGAGTTTCGGGAAAACGTCAGAGGGATGGACGTTTTCGTGATCCAGTCAACCTGCCAACCCGTCAATGACAATATTATGGAACTACTCATCATGATCGATGCCCTCAAAAGAGCATCGGCCAGTCGAGTGACGGCAGTTATGCCCTATTACGGGTACGCTCGCCAAGATCGGAAAGTAGCAAGTCGTGCACCTATCACGGCCAAGCTCATTGCAGACATAATAACAGCGGCAGGAGCCGATCGCGTTCTGACACTCGATCTGCACGCAGGTCAAATTCAGGGATTTTTTGATATTCCGGTTGATCATTTATATGCAGGTCCGATAATGGCTGAAGCAATCCGCGCTGACTTACCCGTGGGAGAATGCACCGTGGTCTCCCCGGATGCGGGTGGTGTGGAAAGGGCCCGGGCATTTGCCAAAAGATTGGGCAGCAATTTGGCCATTATCGACAAACGCAGAAGTAAGCCGAATGAATCCGAAGTTATGCATGTAATCGGAGATGTCTCCGGACGTGACGCCATACTTCTCGACGACATGGTGGATACTGCCGGCACTCTGTGTAAAGCGGCCGTAGCTCTGCAGAGTGAAGGTGCAAGAAGCATTTATGCGTGTTGCACCCACCCCGTTCTATCGGGCAGCGCGGTGGAACGCCTCAATAACTCGCCGATCCGCAAGTTGTACATTGCCGATACGATTCCGACAGCGGAAAAGGCCCAAGCCTGTTCAAAGCTGCAAGTCGAATCGGTTGCCCCGCTGCTGGGAGAAGCAATCAGCCGTATTCACCGTGAAGTCTCGGTTTCGGAACTTTTTATTTAAAAGCTACATATATGAATTGAAGGGAATTTCGGTTTATTGCCGATTCCCGCCCCGGAGGAACAATGAATCGGATTACGTTGGAAGTAGATGCTAGACATGAAGTCGGTAAAGGGCCGGCCAGAAGACTCAGAATGGCAGGATTAGCCCCAGCTATATTCTACGGCAAGAAAACCGAACCCATCAAATTAGCCTTGAATGTTCATAATTTTCGCAAAGCTCTGGAAGATGCAGGAAGCAACCCCATTTTTGATCTGAAAATCAATGACGGCGGAAACGTTTCCACGAGGAGCGCTCTGCTGAAAGAACGACAGATCAGGCCGGTCAATGGTGATCTTGTGCATCTCGACTTTATCGAAGTTCACATGGATCAAACCATAGAAGTTACCGTTCCGATCGAATATGAAGGAAAACCCATCGGTGTCGAAAAGGGTGGATCCATTCAGATAATCACGAGGGAACTGAAGATTTCCACTCTGCCGGGCAATATTCCTGAAGTAATCAAAGTTGATTTAAGCAACATAGATTTGGGCCATTCCATACATGTCGGTGAGATCACCTTGCCTGAAGGCGTCAAGGCCGAGATGGATGAGTCTATAGCTCTGGCAGCAGTACCGGCACCTAAGAAGGAGTCGGAAGAGGATAAATCCGAATCCGAAGCAGAGCCTGCTTAGTTGGGTCTTTGAATTGATTCGAAAAAGAAGGCGACTTACGGTCGCCTTTCTTTTTTTACTCATCAAAATTTTACAATTTCGATCTAAATGTACTTTGGTTCCGAACCTCGGAAACTCTATTACATTCTTGGAGGGACATATGCGCAGACTGACAGTGTGTTGTCTTGCAATCCTGCTGGCCCTGACTAACTCTGCGGAATCCAATGAAGTTTTCCAATTTGCTTTTCTGTGCGACTCACGCAGCGACACTCACATTGCCAAGTGCACCGATTCGAATTCCGGAGTTTCCAGTATTCTCCCAATCCTCGTGACCGATATTCTGAACCGGAATACGTCCGGAACCATCAAGTTGGTACTTTTTCCAGGAGATCTCATTGCAGGCTATCTGAAACGGGATGCGCAAAGTGTAGCTGAGTGCAATCGCATAATGTTCCACAAGTGGCGGGAAGTAATGAAACCTCTTGCGGATTCAGGAATGCAAATCAGCATAACTGCGGGCAATCATGATGTGGCTGAATTGAACGAGAAAACGATAGATGAAAGATGTGGAAATTCTCGTCCCTACTATACATCTCCAGCAAATTTTGCACTCTTCACCGAACTCTTTTCGGATATGATCCCGGGCAAAAACGGCCCTGCTTCCGACCTTGGTCTGACGTATTCATTCGACATGGCGGGTAATCATTTTGTCGTTTTGAATGCGTACAATCTCCATCATCATAATACATTTTCTAACGAGACAATATCATGGCTGGAAGCCGACCTGAAACAGGCCGCTGAATCAGGCAAACGCATTTTTGTCACCAGTCACTCACCCGCATTTCCCGGCGGAGGTCACATGTGGGATTCCGTGCCGTTTTTTGATCCTCAGTACGGTTGCTCAAATTATGATCCTCGTTTCGGCATAGACCAAAGGACCGAACGAGATCGATTCTGGAATATACTAAAAAAATATGGCGTTATCGGGTATTTTTCAGGGCACGAACACAACATTCAAGTTCAATTGGTCGAGGGAGTGTGGCACGTTATTTCCGGTGGAGTGACCGAAAAAATCTATCCCCTGAATGGTGCAGACACCAAGAAAAAGACCAATACTATTCTTTATGACGGCCATCCGCAGAACCAACGGGCATCCATCAATTGGCCTTGGGATGATACACGTAAGCCTTATTGGGGTTGGTGCCTTGTTACTGTTGATTCAAACGGTGTGCGGATGGATGTCATCGGATCCGATGTTCAACCTCAAAAACCGGAAGACTTGAGAATTCTCAAATCATTCATTTTGAAATCCGAGAAATAGATTGTTTATTGTGTTAGAAGGATTGGATGGATCCGGCAAGTCACTGCAGGCAGCATTATTAGCGGATCGTCTCACTCAAATCGGAAGAAAGGTGATTTTGACCTCTGAACCTTCCGCGGGTCAGATTGGTCAAAAAATAAGACTTCTGAAGGAGAGACTTGATCCTAGTGATGAGCTCAAGCTCTTTATGGAAGACAGACGGGACCATGTTGACACTGTCATCCTGCCTGCATTGGGGCGCGGCGAAGCCGTCGTCTGCGACAGATATTTTTATTCAACCGCAGCTTATCAGGGTGCTTCCGGTCTTAATTATCGGGAGATTTTAGAAAATAGTGTTGCTGATTTTCCGGAACCTGATCTTTTGTTTGTTCTGAATGTTCCCTTGCACACCTGCATGCAACGTATTTCGAAGGGACGCAGCGAGGGATTTTCCATTTTCGAGCGAACGGATTTTTTGAAAAGAGTTCAAGAAATCTACGATTCGATGGAATTCTCTTATTTAATAAGAATTGACGGGAGTTTATCCCCTCAACAGGTACACGAATCAATATGGTCTAAAACTCTACAATGTTTTGAAAAAGAATCTCGGAATTATGACGGACAATAGTTTTTTCAATTGAATTTGCTACAATCAATGAGGTCCGACTTGGTCTTTGCAGTCCCTGCCGGTACATTAGGAGGCTTTTATGAGTTATTTCGGCAAACTTTGGGCAATGCTGAAGGGATTTTTCATTCGTGCGGGTGATGATCTGGTCTCCGGTAGTCCGGAAGCGATAAAATCGACTTATGCTACAGCAATCGATGAAGCCAAGAGAAAATATAAGGACATGGAAGGGGCCGTTGCATTGCTCGCGCGTGAACGTGAGCGCACCGCTCAGACCTTGAAAGAGCTTGAGCGAGAAGAAGATGAACTGCAACAAAAGCTGGAAGGAGCCCTTACTGCAGCGGAAGCGGAGCCCCAGAATCCGGTCCACCGAGAACGAGGAACGCATTTCCAGATGAGGATTCAGGAAATCGATAACAAGCAGTTAAGCTTGACTCAAGAGCTGGATACTCAAAGCAGGAAAGTGGAGGAATATAAAGGAAGACTCCGATCCTTCATGGATGAAATCGAAAAGCTCAAGAAAGAGCAAAGCGAAATGGTGGCCGTATACGTTTCGACCCAGCAAATGCTAAGTCTGGAAGATCGGCTCAAGGGTATTGGAGAAACGGCGGTAGATGAGTCAATAATTGCAATTCGTGAGAAGGTCGAGAACATGCGAGCTAGAGCCAAGATTGCAGCGGAAATGGGATCGACCAAAACCGAGATTCACGACAAGAATTATGAAGAATTGGGAAAGCAAAAACTTGCAGAATCCAGATTTGATGAACTACTTAAAGCTAGAATGGAAAACAAGCAAGGAGCAAAAAACAAGGTGAGGGATTTAGGCTGATTTAGTCGAGTTGATTCATTAATTGAAGAATCCGATCAGGTGGTTGGTAAACCTACTAAAATCTTGTCCTACTCGCATTAATTGAAACGGAAACCTTGTCAGGGGTGGAAATGAACGGCAGACCTCTTGAAATTCTTATCGTCGAAGATAATCCAGTTGATGTGCTCATAACAAAAGAAGCTCTCAAGGAGACAAAAGTAGCCACCAACATTTCCGTTATGGGAGATGGGGTGGAGGCGATGGCTTTTTTGAATGCGGAAGGAAAATACTCTGACAGGCCCATACCGGATTTGATACTGCTGGATCTTAACTTGCCGAAGCGTGACGGTAGAGAAGTTCTTGCGGAAATCAAACGGGATCCGGATTTACGGCGAATCCCGGTTCTTGTTCTTACTACGTCGAAAGCTGACGAAGATGTGGTTCACAGCTACGAGTTGCACGCCAATTGCGTCATCACCAAACCTGTCGATCTGGACAAATTTGTTTCGGTCATCAAATCCATTGATGGATTCTGGCTGAACATCGTTCGCCTACCGGAAGAGAAAATCTAACAGCAGATCCATATTGCGACTAATCTCCCATCTGTAACTAGTGCTCTGATTTCTACTTTTTTGTTTCGTTGACTTTCACTACGTTTACTCTTAGGCTCAAGTGAATAATAGTAATAGTTCAGGGGAATACGTATGTCTCAATTGTACAAGTTTAAACGTGAAGATTTTGGCGAATTGCCGCTCAAATTAAACCATCTCGATATCTACATTAATTTTCTTCCGGATTACATTGAAGCGGAAATAACGCTCTTCATGACGGCCCTGAAAGCACTCGCAAATGTTGAACTCGATGCAAAGGATTTAGAAATTCTGTCGGTTGAGACAGGTTTATTAACGAAGGAATTATCAGTCAAAGCTTCTCAATATTCCTATGATAAGGATCGAGCAAAGCTCAAAGTGATTCTTCCAGAGGAAGTTTTGGAGGGTCGGGATTTCGCTATACGGACGAGGACCAGGTGTATCGCTTCGGACACCATTTTGGAAGGCATTTACAAAGACGACACCCCGCCCGGAGCTCCGCAACAATACATGTCTCAGTGTCAACAGTGGGGCTTTCAGAGAATTATGCCGATCATTGACGACTGCCGTGCCAAATGTACTATGCGGACCATTTTGGAAGGCGATGTTCGCTACACTCACCTGATCAGCAATGGTAACATTGACAAGGTAAGCAACCCATTAGGCAAACCTGTGCCGAAATCCGATGATGCTTCCCGTCAAATAATAACGTTCATTAACAACGTACCAATGGCTCCATACCTTTTCTTGGCCGTTGCAGGGACCTGGGATGTTTTTTCCGACGAAGTTGTTTATCCCAATGGAAAACGAGTGAAGCTGGAATACCTGGTGCCTCCGGGCCGAACAAAAGACGCCGAAGTGCCTATGGAGATACTCAAGGAATCCGTGCTCTGGGTTTATGATAGACAGGACTATGAATACCCCGCGGACACCTATCGTACCATATGCATGAACAAATCCAATTTCGGCGGAATGGAAAACGTCGGAAACACTACCATAGTTACGGACGCTGCATTGATTGACGAGCACACTCTGGATCAATCGCTTCTGTACGCTCACGCCGTCATCGTCCATGAATTTGAACACAACCAGTGCGGCAGTGAAACAACCATGGAGACGCCTTTTGACGTATGGCTGAATGAAGCTTATACGGTGCACGTAGAGAGGGAGTTTGTGTCCGATGTTTTTGATCCCGATTTTACGAGATTAAACCAGGTTGATTCGATTCGAAATCCTCTGCTCGGGCCGTTGGCGATCGAAGATGGAGGAGCGGCCGGGAAAATCGTGAGAGACGGATTCAATGACCCCGATGAACTGATTGACGGCGTGACGTATGTGAAAGCTGCAGAAGTAATCCGGATGTTGAAACTCGTTGTGGGAGAAACGAACTTTAAAGCCGGTAAGACCTTGTATTTCTCCAGGTATCATAACGGTAATGCGAATACGGATCAGTTTTTTGAATGTTTCGAGGAAGTCTCCGGCAAATCTTTGGAGCAATTTAAACGAAACTGGTTGTACGTTTTGGGCTATCCCAAGGTCTTTGCATCCACAAATTACGATTCGGATTCCCGACAGTTTCGCTTGAGTCTCCGGCAGGAGACCCCGGCCGATGCCGGACCTTTTCACGTTCCGATTTCCATTGCGCTTTTTGGAAAAAACGGCGGTATCGTGCCCGGTAGCGAACGCCTCGTGGAACTTACCAAAGAGAGCCAAGACGTAGTGTTCAACAGCCTGAATTCCCCACCCGCCTTTGCTTCAGTGAATCGAGACTATTCATTTTACGGGACTCTTACCCTCGAGAATTCTCCTTCCGAGGAACTGGTTCATCAAGTCAGGCTGGATACCAATCAATTCAACCGAGTGGAAGCTATGCGCCGGCTTACCGATCATGAAAGAGTCGGTCTGCTCTTGAATACTGAGCATACGGTCTCTCCCATTTGGTTGGAACTGTACGGAGACATACTGAGGGATTATTCTCTATCGCCCGCATTAAAAGCATATTTTTTACGCATTGAAGAGCAGCCGGTGGATCGCCGTTACGCAGTTTGGTATCCGGAACTCGTGAGAGCGCGGGAGCGGCTCATGACGGCGGTCAATAAGGCATACAGGGATGATTTGGTGGAATGTTTTCACAGAACGAATACGTACATAAAGCCTCAATCTCCCAAGGATGGAATTCAGGAACGAATCCTGAAGAACGCCGTACTGGAATTGATTTCATGTGACGATACTCCTGATAGCCACTCCATGATCTTCAACCATTTTCAAGAATCAGTGACCATTCAGGATCGTGTGTCTGCTTTAGTAATGCTGAATAGAAGTTCATCTCCGAAACGTCATGAGATTCTCAGCGATATGTACGAACAATGGCATGATCACCTTAGCGCTTACGCAAACTACCTGAGAATTATTGCATCCGGAACGTGTTCGGACGTGTTCGATATGATCCGATACGAGAAGGATCGTCCAAGTTTTGACCCAAGACAGCCGACCTGGTGCAGAGCACTTTTTTTGCCGATGGCGGCAAACAATAAGAAACTATGGACTTTGGAAGGCCTTGAATGGCTTGAGCAAACAGTTATGGAACTCTCGACCATTAATCATATTACGGCTGGACGTTTGCTGAATGCATTGCAGCATTATAGAAATCTCAAACCGGACCTACAGAGCATGGTTAAACCGGTGTTGGAGAGAATCCGAGAGAAAATCTCAGCGGAAATTAATCCTGCACTCCATGGGCAAGCTTCGGCGTATCTTGGTCGTTAAATGAAAAAGCCGGTCTTTAGGGTGATGTATGCAGGTGCGTGATGTTCCGAGCTGGGCGACTAAACCCACTGATCGTTTCGTATTGAAATGGATCAAAATCAATTTATCCGCAAGAATAACGCCTCATTTGAGAACGGCAACATGGATTCGTCCGTGGCATGTTTCCATCTGTTCCATGATGATGGGCGTAATCGGGGGATTCTTTTTCGGACTGGGGTTCGGTTTTACTGCAGGAGTTTTGGCGGCATTAGGACAAGTATTGGATGGGGTTGACGGTCAGTATGCCAGAATGACCCAGACTGAAAGTCGGGCCGGCGCCTACTTGGATTCCGTGTTGGACAGATATTCCGACGGGGCAATGGTGATAGGTCTCTCGGTGTTTGTGATCAATTCAGGTACGACCATTGCCGAATGGGGCCTCTACGTTCTTTCATATCTCGCAATTGTAGGCTCCGGCTTGGTGAGCTACGGCTCGGCGAGAGCTGAGGCCTTACACCTCTCCATCGGGAAACCTACACTGGCATCGAAAGGGACACGCACATCAGTTATGATTGCTGCAGGTCTCATGAGCCCGATAGTCCCGGAAATGGCTACCGCTGCTCTGATTTACCTGGCCATTCATCCAAATGGCGCCACCATTTATCGCTTATTGAAGGCATCGCGCCGTCAGGACTGATCAGAATTCAAGAAATGTTTGTGAAGTCGTTTTAACAGCCTCGCGGTCCTGCCTATAATGAACAGAAATCCCAGAATTCCAACCAGAACGATTATATTGCTGATCTGAAGGGAAACCAGCGGCTCCAAGACATCCTGCAATGCAGTTATCAACCAGGAAAACGGCCATATCAGCAAAAAGGCAGCTACTACTTTGTAGACTAACTCGACCGGTTCGGGCCCGTCGTATATTTCCTCTTGCGGTTCTTGAGGCGGTTGAGGATTTGCCTGTTGTTTGAGTTCATTGCCTGGGTCCATACTTCCTCACTGAGCTGTTTTCGTCATCTTAGAACAAAACTGCGGCAAGTTAAAGACGGAAGGCGATTTTGATGAATCACGGGCCTAATATGCTCCTCATTACACGCACCCGAACGGTCTTATACAAGGTTTCACAGAAACTCATCGGTAATCAAGTTGCTTACAAGCTTTCCTTAGAATTGTATTGATTAACCGTACACATCTGTGCGATAATAAATCATC
>CAZTJA010000099.1:0-11612 GCA_964613745.1 uncultured Syntrophaceae bacterium | reverse complement strand
CAACATTTACAGATCCTGCAACCGGGATAACATACACGACCTTCGGACCAACTCTGAACGGCGCCAATACTACGTCACCGTGGTACTGGGATACGGAGTTTCAGTGGTGGCTGTGGGAAGCAGGGGCATTGGTCCGGTTGAACAGCGACTTCGCCCTTGAATTGGGTTACCGCACTGAACACGTGGATTACAGGATGATAAATCCTAGAAATGACACTACAGAGTTCAGACCCACAGGTATTCCGGGTGTGACGAGCATTACGTCGGGCGGAAACATCATAGCCTTAGATCCCGCAGTTACGGTATTTCTGCAAAGAGATCCGAACGATCCTGCGGTCACGAGGGCAATTACCTGCGACCGTATATGAGTGGGCGGAGTCGGCCAGGTGGTCGGCGACCCTCTGAACAAAACATACACCCCGTATCTTGGTCTTCGTGGAACAGGCCGCAAATGCTGCGGTTGCAACGTGAACGTAGTCTACAGGTGGAGACTTATCGGATCTCCCTTACTTTGGAGCTACATTAGAGATTCCATTAACATTAACTGCAGGAGCACAACGACTTTGGTTCAGGAAATGAGCCGCAGTATGTACAAACTTGATGCCAACAGCGGCGGATTCGTTGAAGGTGAATTCGAAGGAGTCGTCCAACTTACATCCAGACTTCAGGGAACACTCTGGGGTATGGGATCTTGGTTACAAGTAACGGGGACGGGCAAACTGGAATCGTCGGTTGCAGTTTCCGAAGCCCAAGGCCAAGACGATCCCGCTCTGGCCTCCATATCGGGAAATGTGGACATCGAGAATTCCAAGTATCAGAGATCCTTTTTCGCACTCGGTTTAGGTCTCAGTGCGAGTTTTTAGACGATTTGTTTTCAGATCACATGCAGGATACGCAAAGGGAGCCGATATAATGCTGAAAAGATCCCTAATTCCATGCTTAACCTTTTGCCTTACAGGCCTCCTGTTTTCGATTTCATCGGCAAACAGTTGCGCTCCTGCATGTCTCTTCGCTCCACCGGTAACTCCGACATGTGATGTCCCCGTACTCCCGATTCAGCCATGTTGCCAACCTTCCCCTCTGTTTCCCCCTCCTCCTCCGGTGATTGCCCCCGTAATAGTGTCTCCGCTGCCCGCGATGTGTGCACCTCTACCTGAAATGCCGTACAATATCGAAAAAGGAAAACCTACTAAGTAAATTGCAATTGAACCTGAATTTGGGTGTTGAATCTCATCTTCTGCTGAACATGTTTCTCAATTAATCGAATATTTTATATTTCCAAATTCACTAATTGCCGTATATTACGTTAGAGTAAAATTTATCGTGGTTCCGAAGCTGTTCCTTATTTGTGATTCATGTATTCGCACCAATATGTTGTGTTGTAAAAGTTACCAAAACAAATTGGGCGGTATTTTGCATTAGTGTAGAACTATTTTTGACCTCATATGCCCGATTCATTAGAAGCAGTATGAGAACATTTTACTGGAGTGGTTCTCTGCACAATTCAAACAGGGGCTAGGAGTTGCACATCAAGTTACTATGAGAGGATTCCTGAAGAGTCTCATAACAGGAATTCATTCACCCATCATGGATTCCGCACGCGTAGTATACGATCTTATTCCACCACAATGGAGATATGGGAGGGCGTATAAGAAAGTAACGTCTTTGCTGATGGAAACCGAAACATGGTCTTTGGATCGTCTCATCGAGTTTCAGGAGCGGAGATTATCTCGGTTGATTCGACATTGTTATAGCAGTGTTCCTTATTATCAAGAACTTTTCAGGCAAAACAATATAGCTCCTGCCGACGTCACTACTATAGCCGATTTGCATAAGATTCCATTTTTGACAAAAGATGTAATACGAAGACGTAAACGACAATTCATTGCAGAAAATTTCTCATTCCTGGATCACGATCCGGAATCAACGAGCGGCACAACCGGTGCCCCGTTCGATTTTTGGATAGATCGTCAGACGAGAGCAATGGAAAGGGCCTTGGCATTACGTGTTTTGCAATGGCTCGGGTATACCTCCGATAATCGAGTCGCAGAATTGAAAGAGGATCGTTTCGAAAATCCCAACACCATCTCAAAATATTACCCGGGATCAAAGCACCTCAAATTTAGTTTTTTTCGCGCAAACGATGCGAAATTGAGGCTGATTGCTGAGGAACTTGCCTCCTTCCGTCCTACTTTCATAAAAGCTTTTCCATCTTCTCTATACATTCTTAGCCGCTGGATGGAACGGAACAGAATAACTATCCCCACACCAAAATATATCGTTACATCTTCCGAAAACCTTTATCCATCCGTCCGGGAGCTTGCAGGCAAGGTATTCCAGGCTCCGGTAATTGATTTCTACGGCCAAAATGAAAAGGTGGCCACAGCTTTTCAATGTACCTTTCAAAATGGATATCATTTGCAAATGGAACAGGCAATCGTTGAACTCGTGCCTCTGCAAGGCGGAGATTTCGAGATAGTGGGCACTTCCCTGGACGCTTTCGGAATGCCGTTCTTGCGCTACAAAACGTCAGACATTACAACGGGATTCGGAGAACTTTGTTCATGCGGAAGATCTCACTTAACGTTAAAGAATATATGCGGTCGAAGTGATGAAATATTGGTAAACCCCGAACTTGAGATTATAGCTCCGGTATCTATGGATTATGCTTTTTATCATTTTGAGGGCATCAAGGAGGCTCAGGTAGTTCAAGACGCAATTAACCACATCGATGTCTCAATAGTTCCATGGGAAACAATCACAGAGAAAGAGATTGAAAAATTGCGAAGTAGTCTTCTGTTTTATCTAAATTCCTCGAACATCGAAATTGACATACGGGTAGTAGATGAAATTCAGCGCTCCGGTCGAGGGAAAAAACCGTTTGTCATTTCCAAGATCAATCTGGATGAGATAATGTAACTCTTAGCATTCCTTTCAAGGGGGACTGATGGTCATTAAACTATGAGCAGTTTTCTCGACAAATTGACTGCGCATGCCTATCGAAATCCTATTTACTTTATATTGGCCGTCGCATGCATTGTGCGACTTGTGATCCCCATGGCCATTTGTTTTCGCGGTGATGATTTTTCAGATTTATTCGAGACTTACAGCTATGAATACATCCACTTGGGACAAGACATTCTGAAAGGGTCATTCTCGAGAGAGGGCATTCCCGAGCTATTTAGGACCCCTGGATACCCGGTCTTTTTACTGCCTGGAGTCATTACCGACAATTTGGTCGTGTATTCTTTGGTCATAAACCTCCTGCTAAGCTGCCTTACGGTCTATTTCATTTTCAGAATCGCTCAAATCGCATTCGATTCCACCCTAGTCTCGACGGCATCAGGACTGTTCTATGCTCTGGATCCATTGTCCATAATTTTTGTTGCCCTCATTATGCCGGAAACGCTTTTCGCATTTCTCATTACTCTTGGCCTGTATTTTCTTGCCCAATATGTAGTCGGGAAAAGTTTTTTTCACCTCATAGCAGCCGCAATGACAGTAACTGCAGCGGCTTACGTAAATCCATGGGCATATTGGCTTCCCTTTCTGCAGGCTCTCGTGCTTTTGAGCATAAAAAATGACCGACCATTGCGCAAGATTCTTAACATTTCATTGTTTCTCGTCGTCTCATTCGGTTTGCTGGGGATATGGCAATTGAGAAACGGCAGTTTGACCGGCTATTCCGGATTCTCGACCACGTATGATCAGGGTATATACTTCAGTGGCTTGGCCGCGACCGATAAAGCCGAATCTAAGAAGAGCTTTGAAGATTGGAGAGAAGACTTGGCTGAAGATATTGCTCAAGAAAAGTCTTCAGACGAAGTCTCTGAATTTATGAGAGAACTACGGTCCGAGGGATTGCGTGATTTGGGAGAGGCGTGGGACGATTATATTCCTATACATATAAAAGGAATGTTGAGAACTCTGACTGGTTTAGCCGTTCATGGCTACATCAGAGTTCTAGATTTGCTGCCCGAGTCGGAAAAGGTGAGAGATGAAATGCTTTATTCAAAAGGTTTTTTGAGTTCACTTGCGGCAAGCCCTTCAAGTTTTTCACCTTGGGTCATCGTTATCAGCGTATTGGTAATCGGGGCAACCGGAATCAATTATATCTGCGCAGTCATGGCATTATTGGCTCGAAGCTTTTGGCAAAAAGCCGTTATTCATTTACTCGTTGCAACGGTCCTTTACGTCTGGATAGTTACGGGTGGACCGTGGGGCTACAGCAGATACCGTCATTCCATGATGCCGGAATTGAGTATCTTTGCCGGTTACGGATTATGTCTTTTGACGGCACGAATAAGAAATAACGAATCCTGCGGTAGCAAGAAAGTCGGTGTAGGTAATTAAAACAGATTGGTGACCTTGTCCCAGAAGGTCTGAATTTTTTCACCAATTCCGGAACTCTTTTCTTCCAGGCTATTCCCCAATTTTCTTACTTCTTCCGCAAGTTCTTTAGTCTTTTCGGACATTTCCTTACCGGTTTTTCCCGCATAGCTTTCAAGAGCATTTGACGCTTTCTGAAGAGACTCCTTCGCTTCGCCGTACTGTTTATTTGCAGCCAGTCTGGCAGCTTCGATCAGATTCCATCTCGCTCTGACAAGAGGCAAATCAGTTTCTTCGTACTCGAAAATTACGCTGTCCTGAACTGCGGCAAGATTTTTGTCTGCAGAGGCGGCCTCATTCTTTTGTAAGTCCAGAGTCGCCGAAGTCAAATAATGTTTGGCTTCCTGAAAATCCAGAGAGGCACTGGTGTACTGGAGATCTATTTGTCCTACCGTCTCATTAGCGGCGACATCTTTCTTGGTGCGCTTTACGGGAAATAGGACCGACCCGGTCTCATCCAGTTCGGCATAAATCGGAATCACCCACTGTTTTACTACTTCCGTTTCATTGTACTTGTGATCTCCAGAACTGATCTGGGCCCTAACTTCGATTTCAGGTAATGAATTCTCGACAATTCGAGCGAGGGTATTTGCCTTATTCACATTGTCCAATGCAGACTGGAGATTTTGCTGCTTCAATGCCAATCTGGCTTGGTGCACGTGGCGGAGCATTCTTGCTGCGGCCAATGAAATCGACTTTTTTTCCTTTTCAGTGAGCTGGTGCTTCGGGTTTATCTGCAGATCCGAAGTGATTCGTTCCTGGGCAAGCAAGCGAATTGGGGAAATTAGAAAGATAATCGTACAGCAAAGAATCAGCCCCAAAAGTCCAGGTCTGGTTTTCATCCCTGCGGTTCTCCTTCTCACATTTTTTGTACGTGCGTTATCACGGCTTAGTGAATAAATCAAGATCGGCCCAGTGTTGGTCATCGAGGGCTCAGTCGTTTAAATCCGCTTTGACTAAAGTTATACATTTTATGAGTCACCTTATTGATTCCGGCCGAAATTCTTGAAGAAATCGGATAGGATTTCGGAATCACTCGGAGGATCAATTATGTTCGTACCGTAGACATCAAGTGTTTCCGCATAGACATTGATTACGGCTTTTTTTTCAATGGGAGTTCCGTTTTGAACACGCACATTAACACTTGCATTGATCCAGTAATCGGCTTCTTCAGCTTTGATGGAGTGGAGCATTGTGGCAATCAAATGAGCAACTGCTTTGGCTACCTTAGTTTTGTCAATATCGGCTTTGATTTTTTCTTTAGTTGTGCAGATCGGTCGTTCCATTTTCCCGCCCCGTAGTAAAAATTCGTTCGAGTCTTCAATTTTGGAGCAACATACGCGAGAGGCAAAAATGATGCCGAGACTCCATACTTATGCGTGAAATATTTATCGTTAAAAATCGGGACATTATGAACGAGTTGAAAGCGGGTTCCGTTTTAATGGGATATACTCCATAGAATTTTACCAATGAATATGGAAAAAGAACAATTCGGGCTGCCCGCAAAACTTGCTTCTACAAGGTTTCTTAGGTTATCCGTTGTCGCAGAATATGGCATCTCTGAGTTAGGGTAGCCACAAGCGCGACCTTACATGATCTTCATTATTGATACCCGAGATCGAAATCGTCACAAGAGTTCACTTCAACAGTCATCTTTATCCTCTTTCCTCAGCCTGCCCAAAACCGTTGTATATGGTTGTTTCGTTCTTCGTTTTCATTATTAGGTTCTCCCGTGCTCACAACTCTAGGTGCTTTTATTGGATTGATGAAATGTGACGTCGGTTTACCAAGTCAGTTTCCTTGATCTTGCGATTCGATTTTTATCAAACATCATAATCGATGTATTATGCTATCCTGTTTAGGTAACCAGCAAAGTACAGTGGTCTCAGAGCGCCATCTCAGTGTAATCCGAGACCGCTCCTAGGATTCAGAACAACGATGTAAGCATTAGGCTATCTGGACATTAGATGGTGGTCATGTGATTATGGCTATCGGAGAATAACATGAATGTATTGTTGATCAATCCTCGATACCCACAGACTTTTTGGTCTTTTAACCGGGTAATCAGGATGCTGAAAAAAAGATGTATCCAGCCTCCCCTCGGTTTACTTACCTTAGCTGCAACTTTACCTGCGAATTGGAAATTGACCCTTGCAGATACAACGGCGAGACCCGTTTCCGAATCGGAGTGGAATAACAATGACGTCATAATGATTACCGGTATGTTTAATCAATATTCGGGAATCATCGATGCAGTGCAGGAGGGTAAGAAAAGAGGGAAATTAGTCGTAGTCGGCGGGCCTGTTGTGTTTCATGTTCCTGAACAGGTCCTGGCTGCAGGCGCAGACATTGTTGTCAGAGGTGAAGCTGAGGTCACGGTGGACCGACTTGTTGAAGCAATTCAACGTCGGGAGTCCGGCATAATAATCCAAACGAACGAAAGAGCCGATCTCAAGAAGTCTCCGCCTCCAAGGTACGATCTTTTGGAGCTGAAGCATTACGTGGACATGTCGATTCAGGCTTCTCGTGGCTGCCCGTTCCAATGTGAATTTTGTGATATCACGCTCATGTTTGGAAGGCAGGTCCGGACAAAATCTCCTGACCAGATTTTGACTGAACTTCAGATTTTGTATGATCTCGGCTGGCGAAGACTCGTCTTTTTTGTCGATGACAATTTTATAGGCAATCCACCTGAAGCCAAAAAACTTTTGAATGAACTTGTTCCCTGGATGGAGGCTCATGGGTTTCCTTTTGAGTTCACAACCCAGGCTTCGGTAAATCTCGCTTCTCATCCCGATATTCTCGACTTGATGGTAAGAGCGGGTTTTTGGAAGGTTTTTCTTGGAATCGAAACTCCCGACAAGGATAGCCTGAAGGAAACCAAAAAATTCCAGAATGCCGCCGTAGATCTAGACCGGGTATGTGACACCATTACCAAGGCAGGTCTTCAGATAATTGCAGGTTGCATACTTGGATTCGATAATGAACCCAAGAATGCCGATCGATTATTCATCGATTTTGCTCGAAGGAACAAAATACCTGAAATGTTTATCACGTTGTTACAGGTAGGTCCGGGGACAGAGTTATGGTGTCGATTGGAAAAGGAGGGACGGCTTCTTTTTGGTGAACTTGACGACAACCTTGGGAGCCAAACAGGGCTCATTAACTTCATGCCTACGAGGCCTCGAAAGGAAATAGCCGAAGAGTTTATTCGTCTATACGATGAGCTTTATGCACCCGAGTTCTATATGAAGAGAACTTTTGAAAATATGTCGTTTATGAACCCACTACCCAAGCGCACATCCAATCCTCGACCTTATTGGAATGAGATCCGTGCCGTGCTTATAACATTTTTTCGTCAGGGTATCATAGCACCTTCCCGATTCACTTTTTGGAAGTATCTAACTAAGATGCTGCTGCATCATCCCGATAAGACAAGGCGATTCGTTTCGGCCCTCGTTGTGGCGGAACATTATTACGAGTATCGCCGAACGATCAAGACCGAACTAGAGTCTCAGTTAATGGAGGTTGCCGGTTGTGAGGCCTATTTCACTGCAGATTCACTTATAAGAACCCAACCGCATTCGGGAAACTAAATCATATTTGCGTCGGTATGGAATGTCTTCTTTAAAAATCATTAAAGTCGAAAGTCAAGCGGATCTGAATCGTTTTGTTGATGTACCATGGTCGATCTATGCTCAGGATGAGAACTGGGTGCCGCCTCTTAAAGGTGCGATCAAGAGATTGCTCGACAAAAGTAAACACCCATTTTGGGAGTTTTCGGACCGAGTTCTCTTCTTAGCACTTAGAGGCTCCAAGGCTGTTGGACGAATAGCAGCCATTGTTGATGGCAATTACAACGAATTTCATAACGAGAAGATGGGCGCCTGGGGTTTTTTTGAATGCGAAAACGACATTGAGGCGTCTTCGGAGCTTTTCAGGAATGCCGAAGAGTGGACCCGTTCGAAGGGAATGGAGTTCATGCGGGGTCCATTAAACCCATCTACGAATTACGAGGTCGGGTTGCTTATAAAAGGGTTTGAATATCCACCCACAATAATGATGACGTATAACCCACCTTACTATTTGCCCCTGATCGAATATGCCGGGTATACAAAAGAAAAGGATTTGATCGCTCTCAAATTGAAAAAAGAAGATAGAGCGACCGCCAGAGTGGAACGCTTGGCAAGGAGAGTTCGGAGAAACACCAGTATCAGCATTAGGCCCGCGGACAAGAAGAATTTCTCGTCAGAAATGGAAATCATCCGAGATATATACAATTCTGCGTGGTCTAAAAATTGGGGTTTCGTCCCAATGACCGATGCCGAAATTAATGAAATGGGTAGAGAGCTGGTAAGGATCATCGACGAAGATCTCATTTTCTTTTTCTGTTACGATGGACAGCCCGTGGGTGTGACACTGATCGTACCGGATATTAATCCCATTCTGAAGAAGTTGAACGGCAAGCTGGGACTACTCGGGATTCTTAAATTTCTGAAATACAGAAAATCAATCAAAGGGGTCAGGGGAATGGCTCTCGGCATCAAGAATACCCATCAAAAGTTGGGTTTGCCGTTGCTTGCCTTCGATCATTTAAATAAGCTATGGGATGTCAAACCTTACGAGTACGTTGAATTCGGATGGAATTTAGAAGATAATCAAGACATTAACAATTTTGAAATTGAGGTCGGCTGTAAGATTTACAAAAAGTATAGAATTTTTAGAAAAGATTTTTGATTCAGCCATTTTACAGTGTCGTTCGGAAATTTATTTGCAGGAGAATTAGTATGAAAGCACGCAAAATAAAAGATGGAATATTTTTGCTCGGCGCAATTGATTGGGACCGCAGATTATTTGACGCTCTAATACCTTTACCCGACGGAACAAGCTATAACGCATACTTGATTGAAGGTGGAGACTCCACCGTCCTTGTTGATTCGGTGGATCCTAAAATGGCCGATATTCTAATGAATCAACTGGAGTCAGTTCCGAAAATCGACTTTGTCATTTCCAACCATGCAGAACAGGATCATTCCGGATCCATTCCGATAGTTCTTGAAAAATATCCGCAGGCCCAGGTCATTGTATCTCCTCAAGGAAAAGATCTTCTCCAAAAACATTTGGGTATTGCAGATGACAGATTCCGGATCGTTTCAGATGGTGAAACCATTTCGCTTGGATCCCGTACACTGGAATTCATTCATACTCCCTGGGTCCATTGGCCTGAAACTATGGTGACATACTCTATAGAGGACAATCTTCTCTTCAGCTGTGATTTCTTCGGATCCCATATTGCTACAACAGACCTTTATGCTTTCGATGAAGGGAGAGTTTACGAGGCAGCCAAACGATATTATGCAGAAATTATGATGCCGTATCGTAAAATCATTTCTAAGAATTTGGCCAAGCTGACCGATCTGCAAGTTGATATTATAGCTCCGAGTCACGGCCCGGTGTATCACAAACCCCAATTCATTTTGGATGCATACAGAGACTGGGTTTCAGATAACACAACAAATTTAGTCGTCATTCCATATATTTCCATGCACGGCAGCACCAAACAGATGGTGGATTATCTGATCGGAGCTTTGGCGGATAAAGGCATCGGAGTTCAACAATTCGACATATCTCAAACCGACATTGGTAAACTAGCTATTAATTTGGTAGATGCATCAACCATCATTATCGCCACACCCACAGTTAGAGTCGGGCCACATCCTTTAATAGTTTACGCCACCTACCTGGCCGGAATATTGCGCCCAAAAGCGAAGTATGCCGGAATTATTGGGTCGTACGGATGGGGAAACAAAACGGTCGAACGAATAGCTGATCTCATTTCGGACCTAAAGATAAACCTTTTCGATCCGGTATTGGTTAAGGGGGCTCCCAAGGAAAGCGATTTCAGGAGTCTTGATGATCTGGCTCAGCAAATCTTCGTTTCTCACAAAGAGCTTGGCGTCAGATGAGTTCCACGAGCTTTTTTCGTTGACACCCTGAATTATGTTTCTACTGTAATTGATTGAATTTGGTAAGATTTGATTAAAAAAGCTTGACCGGTGTTTGCGTGTCGTGTATTTTGTCGATAATAATTTCGGATACTCACTGCTCAGTTGTTCAGATTACTTGAATATTCATCGAGAGGTTGGATGCGGTTCCTGCTCATCATAGCTGTTCTCGCAATCATGTTACCGATTTCTGCCCCGGCTTATGGCCCCGGACCGGATCCTTGCGAACTGGTGCCGGTCCTTTTCGGTCCGCCTCCCCCTCCATCCTGTGCTCCGCCGCCGCCTCCGCCTTATTGCGGACCTTGTCCTCCAATTAAATGTTATTCGCGACAATTTGTCGGTACACCGAGGTGTCCTGATCTCTTGTGCAAACTTCCGCCGATACCCACTCCTGCAGCTTACAAATGCACTCCGCCACCCGCGTGCCCGCCTCCCGCTCCTTGTGCACCTTCGCCGTGCACGGTACCCGGCTACTAATAGTAAACTGACCGTTTTGTAAACAAGGACTGTTCAGGAACTATCTCTGAACTATGTTGTCGAACGTGAGAAGTATAGGGCTAATTGAATAGCTGTTTCAAAAAATTAAGTTGTTGTCGTGTTTCATGTAATTGGTAGTCTTCTAGTGAAAATTTATGGTGAACAGGCTTGCAAAATTGTTGGAGGTAATTGATGAGAAAATCTCTTTTGGCGTTAGCTTTATTAATAGCCGTTACGGTTGTTTTCACCACCATCCCGTCAAATTCCGACGCATTCTTCGGATTATGCAAACCTAGGTCCTGCGGATATGATTATTCCTGGGTTTCCGGTTGGCCTGCGTACGGTGGATGTGGGTACGGCTACGGAGGACATTACGGTGGCTATGGCTGGGGAGGCCCAGGATATAGAGGCTACGGCTACGGTCGACGTGCCGGCGGTTTCGGAGTCCCGGTTTCGGTAGGTGTAGGCTATTATGGTCGTGGCAATTGGGGAGTAGGTTTTGCGGGGGGCATGTGGTATTAGGACCGAAAAACATGCTCAATTCATGAACATACCCGAATCTTGGGGAAAGAGCCTGACCGAGTAATCATTGAGACTACCACTAGAAAACGGTCCATGCATGTGGGCCGTTTTTATTTTTTTGGAACAATTTTCTACTATTGCACTCAAGTTTCTCGTGACTATTGTCTTTTAGAGCCCTATAGCTCCACCCCCCGGTGCAAAAGGGGCTTAAGCCTTCGG
>CAZTJA010000098.1:0-11669 GCA_964613745.1 uncultured Syntrophaceae bacterium | reverse complement strand
GACAAACCATACCTCTGAGCGGCGATAAGCTTAAGGGCGCGAATCCTGATACTCAGTCTAAAGACGGTAAGTATTCGTGGATGAAAGCTCCGCGGTACGACAATCAGGCGATGGAGGTTGGTCCTCTGGCCCAGTGCCTCGTCTCCTATGTCGGCGGTAACAAGGAAATCAAAGACACCACAGATGCAGTGCTCAAGAAACTTGAAGTCGGTCCCGATGCACTCTTCTCAACGCTCGGCCGAATCGCAGCACGGGGAATCAAGTGCCTCGTCAACGCCAAAAGAGCCGAGAAGTGGGTTGATGATCTCATTGCTAATCTGAAATCCGGTGACACCAGAACTTTCACCAGTTACAAACTGGATGAATCATCGAATGGACAGGGTGCAGGATTGGCTGATGTTGCCCGTGGATCATTGGGTCATTGGATCAACATCGAAAAAGGCAAGATCAAGAATTACCAGCAAGTCGTTCCGTCAACCTGGAACCTTGGTCCCACGGATGCCAAAGGTCAGAAGGGTCCCATTGAGACCGCTCTGATCGGAACCCCCGTTGCTGATGCCAAGAAGCCCCTTGAAATCCTCAGGACGGTTCACTCCTTCGACCCGTGTATTGCCTGCGCAGTCCACGTTATCGATCCTAAAACAAACGAAGTTTACAAGTTCAGAGTTTCCTAAACTTAGAAATCGCTTGTTTATAAAAAGCGGTCCCCCGGGCCGCTTTTTTTCTTCCCTTAAAGAGCACTCCTTGATACATTCCACCCGCTCCTCAGTTTTTCATTAAATTGATAAGCATTTCACTTAGTACGGAAAGCATCCGCGTATTTTTTTCCTAAAGTGTTTTTTTATGAAACTTAAATCATAACATGAAGTCTTATGAATTGAATATCGGAATTATAAGATTTAATAAGGAGCTACTCATGCCTATGTCATTTCGTGAGTTTTCAATTATTTTCGATCAATTTGAGGAAAAGTATCCGAAGGATCCACTCATCGAGGAAATCAGATCCAAAATTTCCAGCGGCAGGTTTCCGAAACCGGAGTGGATGCTGGCAAAGGCTGAAAAAATGACGAGGATGTTGTCGCCTTTGTGGTTGCAAACCCAATCCGATCCGGTCGACAATTCTGATCGACACGAGCCTGCAGCTTAAGCAGGTCTTTTTGGGCAACTTTTGAACTTGAGAACTCCGCCTTTTTCATTGATAATATGTGATTGCACGACCGTTATTGGGGTAATTCCTTGTATTAATCCGGCAGGGCCGTGCTCATATTAATCCATGAAATAAGGTTTCCTATAAAATGTCCATAAACTCGATGCTACGGCGTATTTCTTGTGCGACCATATTGGTTTTTTCAATCTCGGCAATGTGCTCGGCGGGGGAACTCGAATTGGTTGCAGAAATACCCTTTGCACCGGGGAACGTCACGGTTACTCCGGGCAACCGAATTATCTTGACTCTACACCCATTCTTTTCCCCTAACTTGAAAGTCGTGGAACTCGGTAAGAACGGAAATCTCACACCTTTTCCAAGCCCTGAATGGAACAATGTGGATGCACGTAAAGCCTTGGCATGGGATTCGGTGCTCGGGATTCAGTCTGATTCCAAGGGACTCGTTTGGATGCTTGACACCGGAATGAGGCAGGGATCTGTTCCCAAATTGGTTAGCTGGGACACTGTTCAAAATCGACTTCACAAAATCATATATTTGACTCCGCCGACCATCAATTTGCCGATAACGTATCCGGACAGTGTCTTCGTCAATGACTTGGCGGTGGATCGGACCCACGATACGGTCTATATCTCCCACAGTGCCACGCCGGAAAAGTCGGGAATTATCGTTGTAGATCTGGCCACGGGTCTCGCCAGAGATGTCTTGCAAGGTCATTCAAGCGTCAAACCTGAAGATGTTCATTTGGTCATAAATAACCGAGTTCTCAATTACACTATGCCTGATGCAGGCAAACTGAACTTGCTCATTGGGGTAAATCCTATAGCCTTGGATGCCAAAGATGAGTGGCTCTATTATGCTCCAATGAACGGGAAATCTTTGTACAGAATCAGGACTGAAGACCTCCGCAACACGCAATTAAGCAGTGATGATATCGGCAATCGGGTGGAACGCTACAGCGACAAGCCCATATGCGACGGTATGTCCATAGACACGGCCGGTAATATCTACGTTAGTGATCTACAATCAAGTTCAGTTGGTGCGATCACATCGGATAGGCAGTACAAAGAGCTGATCAAAGATCCTCGAATCTCATGGTTGGAGTCGTTCAGCTATTCTCCCGATGGCTTCCTCTATTTCGTTTGCAGTCGCATTCACGAATCCGCACCCTTGAATAATGGAAAAAATCAGGCTAAAGCCCCTTTTCATGTGTTCCGAATGAAGCCGCTTGCTCCTGGAGTGGTAGGAAGGTGATCAATAATATACCGGGTGCAAGCACCGGCCAATTCCAACAAAGCACAAAGTTCCGAAATAAACTGGCGTAATAAAACGGGTTTGTTGTTTGATGCGGAACGAATGACCTCTACCACATCGAATGTGCGGTCTTTCGCAATGTCGTAGAGCGAGTTTGTTAGATTGATGTCTTCACCAAGACTCGCCACCAAAGAATCCACATTCCGGGCCTTTTCAGCGGAAAGTGCAGTAATTGTCCTGACCAATTCTGACAAAGACGAAACATTTGGCTTTTCTGATTTTTGCAAAGCGTTGACCCAAGAATTGTCCGTTCCTATTCTTTCCGCTTCGTTCAATAAAAAATGCACCACAGTCTCCAAGAAATAGTGCCTGTTGCTGAGATAAGCTTTATGTCTTTCAAATGTGTTCTTCAATTTTCCGTCTTTAATTATATTCCCTAAAAGTGGCAAAATTGGGCTTGGAAACGCTTTGGCATGGTACGGCTGCGTCAAGTCTTGCACATAATGTAATACCCAGGCTGCAAACCTGGCACCCCAGTATGTGTGCCCTGCCTCGAAGGCCACTGTGCTCAGGTGAGCGAATGATCGAATGCGTTCAAAAATGTAGCTTTTTCGCAACCCTGGAAAAATGAGCGTAAGTATTGGGGATTCATGTAAAAAGGCCATATGGAATGCAGCTTGGGAACTTGGTCCCGAAGCTGCACCAAACGGACAAGGACCATAGCGGTAGTGTTCGACTGAGTACAGGTCCTGATCCATTCCCCAGTCCGGCTCATCTGAATATGCTATAATCACCTCTCTGATTGATGTGGAGCGTCCCAGTTTTAAAGTTATATAGCCGGGCGCCGGCGGTCCCGATCGGGAGGCTGAATGTTCTGTGTTGTGGGGCACATCGGAAAATCGCACATTACGAACGTAGGAAAATTTCGTTAGAGGGTTCAGTCTGAACCTGATCAGGAAATCCTGTTCCGTTCTAATGCCCGAAGCAGCCTCCTTCTTCGAATAACCCGACACATTGTCTGAAAATTTCAGCAGCTCCGCATGTGCTCCATCCAAAAAATTTTCCAGCGAAGAGACCTCGATGGATTCATCCAGCCGGGGATCGCTTTGAAGCGTCAAGGCATTTTTGGTAATAAGAGCGTGTGTATTCCAGGAGAACGATTGTGTCATTTTGTAAGATTATTTGTTACATGCGGCATGATCGAGATAATTCGACAAATCGTCATCGGATTCCATTTTCATACCCAAAGATCTGCTCCAAACTTCCGGTGATTCCATGCAAAGATACAAGGGGATCTCCGGCGCAGCATTCTTTATGTTTTCGGCTATGAACGAATAAATTTCGATTCGCTGATCCCGAAAAAGCCGATATTTTCCATCCAGTCCTCGGATAAATCCTTTGTGATAAAACGGCACTGTTCCGAATCTTTCCGATGCGGTCTCTTTCAGACTTGGAGTAAATCGAATTACTCCCAGGGATATCCATGCTACTGAATCAGCTGAAATCAGTTGGAATATTTTTTCGATAATATCCGAATATTGGCGCTCCCAATTATCGTGAGGAATAATTGGATCGAAGTGAAAAGAAACAAGATACCCTCTATCAACGAGCTTCCGAGCAGCTTTAAGTCTATTATCCAGAGAAGCCGATCCTATTTCTTCGGATTGGTTGATGTGTTTTGAATTCAGCGAAAATCCTACTATTACCTGACCTTCCGGATTGACCTCCAAGAGGGGTTCAACTGAATTCGTTTTGGTCTTAATTTCCAAGAACGCTCTTCTCTGCCTACTGAAGTATTCAACAAGCATCGGAACCGTATCCGTAACAAAATTCAGAGCAAGCGAATCCGTGAACTCTCCCGTGCAGATGCGATGAATCCGGTTAGGGTCGGATTTCAGATGATGGTCGAGTGAATGCACGAGGTCTTCTATGTTTACAAAAACCTCCAGAGTGGGCCTATTGAAATAGGCCTGCAGGGCACAATATCGGCAGTCCATGGGACAGCCCTGGCCTATATTGAGGATTTGCAGGCCGCAGCACACATATTCGGGAGTGCCGGGACAGGGCTTAATGAAAGCTCCTTTGTAGCGCTTCAGCCGGAGAATTCTTTTTCCTGTGGAAAACGGATCCTCTTCGAGAAGTAATTTCGCTTCAGCTTCTTCGAGCGCACCACCTCTTCGAATTTTCGCGAGGGGTAACTTCGAGACAATTTTTCTCGTCCAAGGCTCATTTTCGGCATCGACATCGATCCAGATTTCTTCAATGGGAAATTTCATTTTAGCCCGGATTTACTCCCTGATTTTACCGATCAGGTCTTTGGCATCTTGCAAGCAATCGACGGTAATTTCTATCTGGACTTTATCATTTTCAAAAAAAGGGATGTGTTTGAGTTTCATATTACCCGGCAGTCTTAGGGCGCTAACCTGCGCCTCATATCGCTCGAGTTCTTTGGTGTAATCAGGAAACCTCAATGAATGAATTACCTTACGAAATCTAATCCATTTTCCCGGACGATCCAGCTTAGGGTCATCCAATATGGATTGAAAATCCTGATAATCAAGTAAATCGGTAATCGGCACGTTACTTTCAATACTGTGATCATTTAGATTTCGCACAAGTTCATCTGCAGTGTTGGCATTCAGTCCCAGATCGGCAATGAGCCTCATCAGATTGGATCTTACCTCAAAAGACATATCCGACAGTAGACTTACCGTTTTTTCCAACAATTTGCCTGCGACCCAGCGTTCAAGCACTTGGGGCTCCATCCGGCCAATCTTTTGTAGGCGATGGATCCGTGGCCCAAAAGCCGGCAGACCCAAATGTACAAAGAAATCGGTGTAGGCAACGTCTTTGTCGAACAACTCCAAAATTCTGTTCACAAGATAAGAGATGAGGGCCCCATGGAAAAAACGGTGGTCGAAGTTATCCCAGAACGCCATCCTGAAACATTCTTTCTCGTCCAGTCCTCTGACCTCTGAAGCGGTAATTTTGTCTATACCCAACATGATTGCCGCTTGGATCCGGCGTCTTCCCAGAACAGGAATAAAACCTTCCGATTTTTGCAACAGAACAGGAGGATTTACTATCCCTATCCGCTCGACAGACTGCCGAAGCCGGTTTAAGTTCGAAAAAGTTGGGAAAAAGCATGTGTGATCTTGTAGCAACACCTGCTTGGGATCAATTTGCAAAATTTTCATACTTTCCAATGAGTTCAATGTACCGTTGCGCCTCTTGGTGAAATCCTCTTTTCGTCGCTCCCTGAGCTACTATTCGACATTTTTTAATCAGCTCCCGGATCGCAGCTTCACGGTATTCATCCGATAAGTATGCGTCGTTTATGATCTTTAGAATCGCCCGGATTCTCAATTTGTCTATCACTGGGGTAGTAACCGAAAGCTGGTCGTCACCCCCTCCGTGTTTGATCACCAGCCGTTCGGGAACGTAATTCACTGCGAACCGTGAAGTGATCCGCAACCACAAATCGTAATCTTCAGCAGCCGGCAGGTCTTCATCAAACAAACCCACTTCTTCGATCAGATCACGAGATATTATGACTGCAGAAGGACTGATAAGACAGCGTTCCAAAGCCCTCTCGAAAAAAAAACCTCCCTGTTTGATATGGACCTTACCCGGATTCAATCTTTTGTCGTTCCGCATCCATATCTCATCTGTATGACAGATGAACAGAGGCTCCAAAGGAGAAAAGAGCTTCAATTGTTCGGCAATTTTGTTGGGCAGCCATTCGTCATCGGAATCGAGAAAGGCAATTAACCGGCCCGAAGCAGCTCTTATTCCCGTATTACGTGCAGCGGAAACGCCCCTGTTGATTCCATGCCGCAGGGTGCGAACCGAGGGAAATTTGCCGAGCAGAAGCTCCGTGCCATCGGTTGAACAGTCATCAACCACAATTAATTCGATGTCGGAGAAGGTCTGAAACAAAATAGAGCGGATCGCCCGCTCTAAAGTGTGACTTCGATTATACGTCGGAATTATTGCACTGACCAAAGACACCGATTATTTTTGAAGCAATTTGCGGAAATGGTAACCGAAAATTGCGCTGGATACCGCCTCACCGAAGGCGCTTCTATGGTAAATAAAAGCTTTACAGAGCAGCTTCCAATAATACAATTTGCTTTTACCCTTGTCCAAAATACCGAGATACACAACTGAACTGAAGAAAGCTCGCACTTCAAGCCATTGGATTTTGCGCTTTCTTTTTGGATTGTAATCTTTCAGAAACTCGAAGACTCGCTCATAGTACTCTTTTGGAGAGTACAGATAATTGAGAACCGATTGATACCCATCTCGTAACTTTTGTGCGTCCATTTTCGGTATAAAATTGAGAGAGCCGTCACAATTGTCACCGGTGCAGTCTTCCAAGAGTCGGCCTTCTTCCTTGAGCCGTTTATACAGTCGAGTTCCCGGTATGGCGTTCAACAATCCGATCATCGCCTTCACAACGCCGCTATTTTGAATAAATTTTATCTGACGCTCAAATATATTAGGCGGATCGTTATCGAAACCGATAATAAAACCGCCCATTACTTCCATACCGTTTCGCTGTATTGTTTTTACTGCTTCCAACAGGTCAATCGCACAATTCTGGTGTTTTCCGCATTCAGCCAATGATTGCTCCTCAGGCGTTTCCAGCCCCAGAAACACGGAATCGAATCCTGCCGAGGTCATAAGCTGCATCAACTCCTCATCCTGAGCCAAGTTTACCGAAGCTTCCGTGTATAAAGCGAAGGGAAACTTATGTTCCTGCTGCCAAGGAATAAGAGAATTACGGAGAAAGGACTTAACCTTTACTCTGTTGCCGATAAAGTTGTCATCAACTATGAAAAGCCGTCCACGCCAGCCTTTATCGTAGAGTAACTGAAACTCGTTGACCATCTGTTCGTCTGATTTAACTCTCGGTCTCCTGCCGTTCAGGTTCACTATGTCACAGAACTCGCAGTCGAATGGGCACCCACGCGAATACTGTGCGGACATGCTCGCATAAAGCTTCATGTTGATCAGTTCCCAGCGTGGAGCAGGCGTTTTGGTAATGTCGGGTTTTTCTTCCGTGGTGTATATCCTCTTGAGATTGCCTGTTTCCAGATCTTTCAAGAATTCGGGTAACGTTAATTCCGCTTCATTCAGGATCAGATAGTCGACGCCGGGCCACTCGCCGGGAGCACTCGTAAATAGGGGGCCTCCTGCCGCGACTTTCTTTCCAAGCGCCTTAGCTCTAGACAACACGTCCGCAGTAGATTCCTTTTGTATGACCATCGCACCGATCATCACCATGTCGGCCCAATTCAGCGCTTCATCCGTGAGGGGCTCAACGTTCATATCTACCAGTTTGACATCCCATTCTTTTGGGAGCATGGCACCTATAGTAATGAGTCCGAGTGGAATATGTGCTGCTTTCTTATGTATGAACTTCAGGATATGCTTGAAGCTCCAAAACGTATCGGGAATAGCGGGGTAAGCCAGTAAGATCTTCATGTCGGATTCCTTATTCTTTATGGAAATTATCCGTTTAGCAAGTTAGTGTATGTATAATCAGTATTACAGGGAATATATGCGCACCGGCTATTTTGCACTCGTATTGGGAGTGCTCGCCGGGTTCGTCCTTCTCGTCGGTGATCCCAGAAACTCTAATAGTTGATTGTCCGTACTTAAAATCATCGAGGTCTCAGGTCCAAATATGCGCCTGTACACGTCCAGACGTCTTGAAAAAGAGAAAAAGTCTTCATCCCTGCCGTAAGCCTCTGAATAAATGGCCGTAGATTCCGCATCTCCCTGTCCTCGCAATGTTTCCGCCTGTCTATACGCTTCGGCAAGTATTATCTCTTTTTCCTTATTGGCATTTGCCCTGATTTCTCTGGCCTGCTCCTCACCTTCAGCCCTGTATCGTTTGGCGATTCTTTCCCGTTCCGCTTTCATTCTCGCAAAGACGCTCGCCTGAACCTCTTCGGGTAAATCGACTCTCTTGATTCTGACGTCCATCACGCTTATGCCGAATCTAAGCGCCGCTTCCGCAGTTCCCGATGTGACCTGGTTCATGATGAATTCGCGCTCTTCTCTAATAAACTCCTTAAAATTGTGATTACCAATTTCCTGTCGCAATCTGGCAAAAATGAGATCATTCAATCGTGAAATTGCTCCTGCCTCGTTTCGGACAGTCTGATAATACACCAGTGGTTCCTGAATCGCCCACCTTGTTACCGTGTCTACAGTCAGTCTTTTTTTGTCTAATGTAATATATTCAGCGGGTCGAGCATCCGCCACGAGGACTCTTTTAGGAAAAAGGGTCACATCTTGAATGAGGGGATATTTAAAATACAAGCCGGGCTCCTGGATGATTTTCACAGGTTTTCCGAGTTGTAAAATGAGAGCCTGAGTGCCCTCTTCAATGATGTAAGCCGATTGGGAAATCAGAAAGAATGCAATTAGTAACGGTATAATAATTTTGGCTAAACCGCTCATTTGGCTTTCCTATCCGCCGGAACACTGTCCGATGACGGAACCGACATTTGACCTAAACTTTGCTCAAGGGTGGACAAGGGTAGAATGGGCAAAGCCCCCGAGCTTCCATCCATTATGGTCTTCTTCACATTCGGCATAAATTGTTCAACTGTTTCCAAAAACAAGCGTTCGCGAGTTACGCGAGGCGATTTCGAATATTCCACCAACATCGTGGAAAAACGCTGAGCATCTCCTTTGGCGCGAATAACACGCTGGGCCTTATAAGCCTCGGCTTCTCGAATTTCTTGCTGAGCCTGACCTCTTGCCTTAGGAATCACATCCTCTCGAAATCCCTCCGCCTCCTTAATAAGTCGCTCCCGATCTTCCCAGGCTCTTACCACGTCATGAAAAGATTCTTGTACCTGTGCGGGTGGATCCACCACCTGCAATCTGGCTTGCGTCACCAACAGACCGGTATTGTACCCGTCGAGCAGCTTTTGTAGGTAAACTTCCACTCGCTTTTGAATGTCCATTCTGCCGCTCGTCATCGTGTAATCAATCGAACTCTCGCCGACAACCCCCCTGAGTGCTACTTCAGCCGAGGCTTTTAGGACATTCTCAGGAGATTCCGCCCCAAACAAAAATTTAACTGGATCCTGCACCATGTACTGAACCGATAACTGTACATCAACTATGTTCTCGTCCCCCGTTAGCATGAGCGACTCTGCGGGAACAGACCGTGTACGCCCCCTATCGGATCGGAAACCAATCTCCGCTCGCCGTACTGACGAGGTATCGACTATAGTATGAGTCATGAAAGGCTTGGGAAGCCTGAATCTCAATCCGGGTTCGGTTATCGAATTAACTTTTCCGAATAGTAGAACTACTCCCTTTTCCCCGGGGCCCACAATGTAAATTCCGGACGAAATGTAGAGCGCTATAGCGATGATAATTATTATCCAGAAACCTCTACCTCCGGAGAATCGCCCCAAAAAGTCTTTGACGCTTTCAACCCCTTTTTGAAAATCTCGAACCGGGTTGGGATCTTCTCTGGGCCGAAACTGGTCCATTAGACCTCCTATTAATTGTTCCTTAAGCTTCGATTATTAATGATAACAGAGGAAACCCTGTGTTCGCGTGCTGAAGCTAGCACATATAATATTTCAGAATTACATATTAGGCAAACTCGTACAATATTTTGTTTGCCATAGAAAAACAAAACGCATTGGGCTGTGCTCCGATGCGTTTTGAGGCTAGTGAAAATTAAAAAATTAAATAATACTAAAGGTTATGTGAAAACTCCCCCTCTTGAACCAAAATCATGAGCAAATGCGGTTTAGGATATGCGGGTTCAATTTACCGTTTCACCACGCCTTACTTTTTCAAGTGTAGATCGCAGCATTTCCCTCGCCTTAGCCTTTTGCTCCTGGAGTGCCGCTCGCCAAATGTCCACTTTTTGGATTGCTTCCTGTTCCCAGGGAAGCCAATTCGATGGATCTTTGCTGCGAATACCCTGCTCCAATTCTTCAGGAATGGGAGGAGTACAGCAAGCATCGTAATGATTCTCAACTTTCCGTAAAAATCGGAAAAGTTGCTTCATCTGTTTTTTGGTAAGCTTAGCCTGACTTTCTTCACCAAAGATTTCCTTCCTCAACAAGGAGCCGTTCTCCGCTTTCAATTCTTGAATCAGCATCTTCAGATACTTGTAGTTCTGATTAAAGTCATAGCCGTCAAGAAATGTTCCGGCGGAGACCTGAACCGCACTCTGACTCATATCCAACTCCTTAAAACATGTATTCAAAGTGCCCCAGGGGGCACAAATTTGTAAAAATTAATAGCGACGCGACGTGTGATGAATAAGACGCATTTTGCCCCCCGCGGGGCTGGGGCTCAAATCTCTTCAACCGCCTGCGGGGGCTCTATCATCCGCATAACAGCTAGTCAAGAAATTATTTATCATTAAGTCACAATTAGTAATTATTATTCCGCGATGACCGCGAAAATAGCGGCGTCATTTTCTGTATTTTCGCGCTCAAGCCGCGATATGGAGCCGAAGTGTAGCTAAATCGCGAATTAGAGCGGAACGGATATCCCGTCCTTCCGAACCTTCCAGAAATGCAGTGCCGCGAGAATGAGGATTATTTGTGGGAGCAGAAAGACATGCCAGGTATAAATACGCACGAGAACATAATCGGAAGGATCAGGGCCTCCGAAGAGAATGGCGGCCATAAAAGATCCCATTAGCGGGACATGCTCAGCCAAATTTCGGGCAATAGTCCATGCCCAAAAGCTTCGGCTATCCCAAACGAGCAAGTATCCCGTAAAATCGATGAAAAGGGTCAATACGAGCAGCGCAACCCCTATTATCCAATTCAATCTCCTCGGTGGAGCGTAGGCACTGGAAACATACACACGTATCATATGAAGACCGGTGAATATCACCATGCCCTGCCCCACCCAATAGTGAATGTTTCTGACGAGAAAGCCATACGGCACCACATGACTGATGGCCTGAACGGAACTGTACGCACCATCCCGAGTGGGAATGTAGAAGAGCATCAATAAGGCCCCCGTCACCGCCTCAATGATAAAACACAGGAACGTTAGCCCCCCGAGGCACCATGTATAAGATGTGACGGCTGATTGGACTGGAATTCTTTGGGGATGTAAGTGATAGATGAAGCGCAGCAGAGAATTTTTGGCCATCAATCTAGCTGCTCTTATAATTCTTCAACGACACGATTCCATTCTCAGGTTGACCAATTTCAAATCTCTGAAGCGACCTCGTTGCAGGTC
>CAZTJA010000097.1:0-11723 GCA_964613745.1 uncultured Syntrophaceae bacterium | reverse complement strand
TTTGCAAGCAATTGTTTTGACTGATATTCATGTAAATTCATGTATCGCCTCCGAAGCTTACGTGATGGCGTATTCCGGGGCCACGGAAAGAAAAACCAACATGGACGAGGAAATGACGGAGAATCGAGTAGCAACGTATAAATCATGAAATTACCTTGATGTTGAAATCATTTCAAGTGAAATGTTGCGGCTGGGCAATATTCCTAACCACGTATAATTTGGAATAAAGTCAATGTATCAAATTTAATAAGCCGAATACATTAACCAAACTATAAAAAATACTTTTTAGATATTTAATTTTATACTATAATACTATGACTGCCATCAATTAATGCCAGGAGACGAGAAAATGAAAAGTGTACTCATGTGCATTCCGCTCCTCATTATATTGTTTTCCGGGGCTTACGCTGCGGATCACAATCAAAACTTCGCTTCTTTATCAGATGTGGTTCACGATGAAAGTCTGACGGATGAGCCGGACAACCCTTTTATCAATTGCCAAGGAAACTGCGTGCGATCCAAGAAAACGAATAAAGCATCAAACAAATCCATCAACAAATCGGAAGTTGTCCAGCCGAGCACGACAAGACATTTTATTGTAGGGAGACCACCAAGCAGTTCTGCACAAACAAAACAGGTTCCGATTCAAACAGCAGTAGATAATTCAAAAAATTACCAAGGAAGTGTCGATCATTCTTCGAAACCTGGGGTTCCTTCACACAATCTAAATTCTCGTCCACCACGTTGAAACTCACCTCAGAGATCATGGCCGGATCACCAGAATGTGCCTCCACCTTTCTGGGTGGGCACATTCTTCCTCTTCTCCAATCTCGGTTGATTTTCGGTCCTGTTGTGGCTATTATCTGCCGCTATGAAAACCGGACGAATACTAGTCGTTGACGATCAAGAAGAAATCCTGGAGACATTGGGAGCTATTCTCCTCGATGAAGGTCACGATGTAATCAAAGCTCGTGACGGCCAGGAAGCCCTACATATAATGCAAAGCGATTCCCCTGATATCGTGTTCTTAGATATATGGATTCCGGGAATCGACGGCATGCAGACTCTTAAGGCTATCCGACGAATCAACCCCGAATGTGCCGTAATTATGATGAGTGGTCACGGTACAATAGAAACTGCCGTGAAGGCAATCAAGCTAGGGGCTACCGATTACCTCGAGAAACCTCTCAACTTGGAGGATGTGCTGCATCTCGTGCACTCCGCAATTGAAAAAAAATCAAGAGCTAAGAAACCTTCCCTATCTGCCTACTCCACATTTGATTTGATTGGTACATCAGCGGCTTCGGAGAAAATGCGCAACTCCATAGCTAATGCGGCAAGTGAAACAAAATCGGTCCTTCTTTCGGGAGAAAAGGGTACGGGAAAAGAGTTTCTGGCAGGATTAATTCATTATCGTTCCGGAGGTCTGAAAACGGGGCTGGCCAAGGTGAGGTGCTCTGAGTTGACTTCCGACAACCTCGCTGCATTTATGGCCGGAAGATCAGCTCAAAAGGTGGATTCGGTCAGAGATAGGCTGCAAGGGTCCGGATCTGCACTGGTGCTAATTAGGATAGATCGGCTTTCGCCTGATCTGCAATTACCTTTATTGGATGCGGTTAGAAAAGTGAAGGCCGGCAACAAACCCGGATTTCGTCTCATCACCACTTCCTCCGTAGACTCTGAAATCCTGGTTTCGCAAATGAATTTCCCGGAAGAACTCGTGAGTCTATTAGGAGAGCGGATTATTCGAGTCCCCGCACTAAGAGAACGAATTGAGGACATCCCGCTCTATATAGATTACTTTTTGAAAGAAGCCTCTGAAGAATTTGAGCAAGAAATTGAAGCCATCGACGACGAGGCAGTATCCAGACTGCAAGCCTATGCTTGGCCCGGAAACATAAAGGAACTCAAAATCCTTATCGAACATACCGCAATGACGGCTGCCGGACCGGTAATTACTGCAAACGACCTCCTCATTCCAATGAAGGAGATTGGAGGTGATGATTCCAAAAATTCCAAGTCGGATGTGACTCAACTACCTTCAGCCGGAGTTTTCACTTCATCAGTAGGCGCAGCATGCGTTCCTGAAGCCTTACGATATCAGAAAACGCTTCGCGGTCGAGCGGTAATGTACGGTCAGGGTTTGCATTCCGGCGCAAAGACTGGATTGACTCTCTCTCCGTTGCCGCCAAACACCGGAATACTTTTCGGACATATTACATCAGGCGGTAGTGTCTCGGCCACGCTAGGTAACGTAGAGTCTACGGAATTCTCAACATGCCTGAAGAGTAACGGTTTACTGGCTAAGACCATCGAGCACTTAATGGCGGTTTTTCACGTTTACGGACTCACAAACATACTTGCAAAAATATCGGGAGAAGTACCGATCATGGATGGTTCGGCAGTTCAATTTTGTGAACTAGTTGAAAGCGCCGAAATCATAGTGCAGGAAGAGCCGGCTCACGAGATACGAATTGCTGAAACGTTCGAGCTTGACTTTCCCAAGGATAGTTCCAAAATGCTACGAGTCGAACCTTCAGAGTGTCTCGAAATAGAGTATTTTCTCGATTATCCTTTTCCGATCGGTAAACTTCATTTTTCTTACAAGTCGGTGGATGCGGAGAGCTTTAAAAGGGAAATTGCCCCGGCGAGAACGTTCGGTTTCGTGCGTGACATGAGAATGATGGATGAAATGGGTCTCGCTGGTGGTGGGCGTTTATCCAATGTAATTCTCGTGGATGAGGAAAAAGTCGTAAACCCGCCTCTTCGCTTTCCGGATGAATTTGTGAGACACAAAGTATTGGATATTATAGGGGATTTTTATTTATTGGGCAGACCTTTTGTAGGTAAGATTGTTGCGCGGCAGACTGGACATTCCGATAACGTGCGGATGCTGAAAATAATTAAAGACAGAATGGAACTTTGAACCTAGCTGCGTAGTGATGTAGGCGCATTTCTTCTCGGATCCAAAAAAATACGAAAACAATATAAGGCTGCAAGTAGTGCCATTGCAAAACCCAACAGACTCATTCCTTCCAACTGAAAGAATTGCGTCAATTCTTCGGGCAGGTCTCCCAGAGCGTACATGAAATAAAGTAGATCCCATGCATTGTAAAAAAAATGGGCGGACAATCCCACCAATAAACACGAAAAGTACAGATAAGACCACCTTCTACCGACAAGACTTCTTTGAGCCCACCTCAATGCCCTGACTAGTTGAATACCCAAATACGGTAAAAGAATTTTAAACCACAGTCCTTCAAGTCCACCTGGACCATTCCAAACTCGAGCAACTATGTTCCGTAAAGCATTTTCGCTGAACGACAATGAATGATCAGTCACATTCAACGCCAACACAATAATAACTGGAAAAATTGAGAGCGAGAGAAGAAGTATAACCAATTCTTTTGCTACAATCGAGTAAATCATACTGTACCTTAGAGTGACTAATTGCAGAGATTTTAAATCATGAGACCGAATCGGGCAACGCGTTACTGATTGATTGATTTATCAATTTGTGTTCACGTAATCGATTTTTTAATTTATAGTAAGCATTCAATGTTGTAAGTTATAAAGGTTCGCTAAGTGCAAAAGACCCGCTGAAAGCATTGTAGCCCCTGATCATTGGACCGGATTCTAGAAGCAAGTCGCACCGGCTTGCGTGGTAATGTCGGCTCTCTTAATTAGCAGAGATACACCGTTTAGTATTTTAAGACCAAGATTAATTGTCGTGCTCCCGCACTTCAAAATACATAGTCCGTGCAACAAGAATTTGAAATAAATCGGCTGAAGGAGAGAAGTATTATGGAAAAAATCTGGCTCAAATCATACGCTTCAACCGTCCCCCCGGAGATTACGATCGAAGAAATAGTATTACCGGAGGCATTAACCAGGACGGTAAAAAGGTTTGGCGACAGACCTGCACTCATTTTCCAGGGAAAACGAATTAGCTTTAGTCAGTTGGACGAAATGGTCTCTCGCTTCGCCGCAGGTCTCGTGGACATGGGTGTTAAGCCCGGTGATAAAGTCTCTCTTTTGCTGCCGAACATCGTTCAGATGGTGGTTGCGATGTACGGAACATTCAGAGCAGGTGCAACTGCAGTCCTTAACAACCCTTTGTACACCGACCGAGAACTTGAACACCAGTTCAATGACTCCGGATCAACATTTCTTGTTTGCTTGGATCGACTTGTCCCAAGAATGCTGAATCTCAGAAGCAAAACAATTATTGAAAAGATAGTGTCCTGCCATATCCGCGATTTCCTTCCATTCCCTCTTAAACAGTTATTTCCGTACTTGCGGAAAGACATGCATCTAAATACTCCGGCGGGGAACGAAGTATACGAGTTTATGGACATTATCAAACGATATTCCCCAATCGCCTCGCCGGTGAAAATGAAATGGGAAGATACTGCTTGCCTGCTATACACGGGTGGAACCACCGGAGTTTCAAAGGGCGTACAGCTTACTCATCGAAATTTATCAAGCAACGTCCAGCAATGCGGCGCATGGTTTCCTCTGTTCAAAGCCGGTGAGGAAGTTGCCGTGGGCTGTTTGCCGTTTTTTCATTCATTTGGTCTCACCACGGCGTGTAATTTGTCCATTTTTTATGGATGGGCGGACATTCTCATTCCAAAGCCCGAACCGAAAGCAATACTGGAAGCAATTCACAAGTACAAGGCTACGTTTATGCCGGCCGTGCCCACGCTTTATAACGGTATGATTAATTTCCCCGACTTGAAAAAATATGACATCAGCTCAATCAAAGGCTGTTTTTCAGGTGGAGCACCTCTGCCGTTGGAAACAATAAAGAATTTCGAGAAACTCACGGGAGCACAAATCTGTGAGGGATACGGCTTAACCGAAACTTCGCCGGTTGTTCATATCAACCCATTTGGAGGTAGAACTAAGCCGGGTACAATAGGACTTCCCGTGTGCAACACTTTGGCTAAACTGGTAAACGTCGACGATTACCATACGGAAATAACGGAACCCAACACCCCCGGTGAAATCTGCCTCAAAGGTCCTCAGGTCATGTCGGGCTATATTAATCGGCCGGAAGAAACGGAGATGACTCTTCGGGATGGATGGTTGCTCACAGGTGACATCGCCATTTTTGATGAAGAGGGTTTTTTCAGTATCGTAGATCGTAAAAAGGACATGATAATTTCAGGTGGATTTAATATTTACCCGCGCGATGTTGATGAGGTCCTTTTTGCACATCCCAAAATCATGGAGGCATGCGCAATCGGTGTGCCCGATGCATATTCCGGTGAGCGCATCAAGGCATTCGTAGTTTTGAAAGACGGTGAAACGGCCACTCCAATTGAAATTATCGATTATTGTTCACAGAATCTGGTCAAGTATAAAGTCCCCAAGTATGTGGAGTTTGTCTCTGAACTACCCAAAAGTGCTGTGGGAAAAATTTTGAGAAAAGAACTCAAGAGGATGGAGCAAGAAAGGGAAACCGCCCAGGGTCAAAAAGCTCAAGCTCAGAGTTAGTCATCTCATTTTGGGGGGAGCGCAAACGCTCCCCTCCTGCCCTTGGTTCAATACTTAATAAGATCCATTAATGTCAGCGAGAAACTGCTACTCGTTTTTTGGCGGCTTTCTTTGTGGAATGCCGCTTCGGCTTGTTACCGTTCGGCGAAGCTGAGGGCCGATTCAGATTACTCACAGCTTCAATACTGGGAGTTAGTTCATGTGTCACACTGAACTTGTCATAGCCACATGAGTTCGCTAATACGTCTCTGAGATAGATCCCGGTGTAGGATCCTGGGGTTTCGGCAATCTGTTCCGGACTGCCCACGGCAATGACCTTACCACCCTCAGTTCCCCCTTCCGGACCCAAGTCTATAATGTGATCCGCTGTTTTTATGACATCCATATTATGTTCAATTACCACGACCGTATTGCCGCCTGCGACGAGCGAAGAAAGGACATTCAGTAAATTTTGAACGTCGGCGAAATGCAAGCCCGTAGTCGGTTCGTCCAGGATGTAGAGAGTCCTACCGGTACTCCTTTTAGACAATTCCTTGGATAGTTTTATTCTTTGTGCCTCTCCGCCGGACAAAGTCGTAGCTGCTTGACCTAATTTAATATAACCTAAGCCCACTGCCTGAATCGTTTGAAGCTTGTTGTGGATGGCCGGAATATTTTGCATGAATTCCGCGGCCTGATTTACCGTCATGTCCAAAACGTCGGCAATGTTCTTACCCTTGTATTTTATGTCCAGAGTTTCGCGGTTGTACCTCTTTCCCTGGCAAACGTCGCATTTGACATACACATCCGGGAGAAAATGCATTTCTATTTTTATAATGCCATCCCCTTTACATGCTTCGCACCGACCACCTTTCACATTAAAGCTATATCGTCCGGGCTTATAGCCGCGCACTTTGGATTCCGGCAATTGAGAAAATACTTCGCGAATATGCGTGAATACTTGCGTGTATGTTGCGGGGTTTGAGCGAGGAGTCCTTCCAATGGGACTCTGGTCTATATCAATGACTTTGTCGATATGTGAGATTCCGGTAATTGCATCTACTTCACCCGCCTTATTTTTGCTTCTGTACAATTTCTGGGACAGGGTCTTTAGCAGTATGTCTATGATAAGAGTGCTTTTACCCGATCCTGACACTCCGGTTATGCACGTGAACAGTCCCAGAGGTATTTCTACATTTACATTCTTAAGATTGTTCGCCCGAGCCCCCTTAATGCCAAGCTTCCGCTTTCCAGGCTTTCTACGGCTTTCAGGAACTAATATGCACTCGCGGCCGGATAGAAATTTGCCGGTCAATGAGGCATCGGAAGCTAAAATTTCCGACGGTTTTCCGGAAAATACGACTTCTCCACCCATTCTTCCTGCGCCCGGCCCCATGTCTATAACATGATCGGCATTCAGAATCGTTTCGGGATCATGTTCCACGACCAGGACCGAATTACCCATGTCCCGCAATTCTAATAAGGTGGAGAGCAAACGTTGATTATCTCTCTGGTGTAATCCAATGCTTGGTTCATCCAGAATATAGAGAACACCCACTAATGATGATCCAACTTGCGTGGCTAATCGGATCCGTTGTGATTCGCCTCCGGACAAGGTTGCGGATGACCGATCCAGGGTCAAATACCCCAAACCGACTTTTTCAAGAAATCCGAGTCTCTCACGTATTTCCTTTACAATTCTTCTGCTGATTTCCGATCGCCGTTCGTCAAACTCAAGGGTGGTGACAAATTCAGCCGCTTCCCTGACGGACAATGCGGTGAATTCATGAATAGGCATTCCACCTATGAGAACATGCCGTGCCTCTTTTCTCAATCTGGCTCCATCGCAGGACGCACACCGAACGGAACTCATGAATCTGCTAAGATCATCGTCAATATCCTCGGCCTGAGACTCGCGATACCGACGCTCTAAATTAGGCAGCACGCCCTCAAATGGCTTTCTGAAAAAATGTTTGCGGCCGTCCCGTTCATAATAAAAGCTGATTTCCTCAGACCCCGAACCATAGAGAATCATATTCTGGATTTTTTGAGGCAATTCTGCAAACGGCGTATTTGTGTCAAATCCATAGTGATCCGCCAAAGAATCGATCATCTGGTAAAAGAAAATGGAATTCCTGTTTTCCCAAGGAGCTATTGCGCCGTTTCGAACTGAAATCAGGGGATCGGGGATAACCAGATCAGGGTCAAATCGTATCTTGATGCCAAGACCACCGCAAACTTCGCAGGCGCCGAACGGGTTGTTGAAGGAGAACAGTCGAGGAGACATTTCACCTATGGACACGCCATGTTCCGGACAAGCAAACTTTTCACTGAAAAGGTGCGTCTCCCCACCCAGAATTTCCACCAATACGGTTCCGTGCCCCATTTTCAATGCGGTTTCAAGTGAATCCGCCAACCTCTTTTCAATTCCAAGCTTAACAACTAGACGGTCTACAACAACATGGATTGTATGTTTCTTGTTCTTGTCAAGCCGAATCTCCTGACCTAGATCATGCATTTCACCATCAATTTTGGCTCGAACGAATCCTTCTCTGACAAGGTTCTGTATTTCTTTATGATACTCCCCTTTCCTACCGGAAATTATTGGAGCCAGTAAGTGAATCCTTGAACCCGGTTCGAATTGCATGACCTTGTCGGTCATTTGCTGGATGGTCATAGACGTGATTGGTTTTCCACATTCCCAACAGTGTGGTTCCCCTACCCTGGCATACAGCAAACGAAGATAATCGTAAATTTCAGTTACAGTACCTACAGTTGATCGAGGATTTTTGGATGTGGTCTTCTGTTCAATACTGATCGCCGGGGACAATCCTTCAATGAGATCAACGTCCGGCTTGTCCATCATCTCCAAGAACTGCCGAGCGTAAGCGGACAGGGATTCAACGTAACGACGCTGCCCTTCCGCGTAAATAGTATCAAAGGCCAGAGTGGACTTACCTGAACCGGATAATCCGGTAATTACAACTAATTTGTCCCGTGGAATATCTACATCGATATTTTTAAGATTGTGCTCTCGAGCACCCCTGATGAGTATTTTGTTTGATCCCAATTTGCCGTCCAGTTTCACAAAATCAATCTAGTATATAAGCACTCCATTCTCTTTTGAAAACCGCCCGCAAACACTTCGTGTGTGCTGATTCATATGTTCAGAGGACGGTAGAATGATCGGAGTTTCTATGATGCAGATTAACTTGTATCCTGATTTTAATAGGTTAAATAATGTTTAAGAAATTCTTCTTGACTATTTTTCGGTTATTGACCGCGTATACCGCGGAAACAACCTTAATTCTTTTTTCTTAATATCAGTGATAATAGCATTTAAGCGAACATATTTCTTGACTCAGACAGGAGGCCATGATATCTGCGCATTGTTTCCGAGAACGGGCTCGTCGGACTCGTCTCGTGTTTTCACCTTTTTTTACTGCAGGAGGTATGGTTATGTTATTACCTTTTTCCAATCCGGCCGCTGGAGTTTCCGAACCTCCCGGTGACTTCAAAAGCAACTACAAGCACCTAAAAAAACTTATTAACAAAGCCCTCAAAGAGGGTACACCATTGGAAGAATTGAAGCTTGTGCCCAAACACTCAGGGGAACCTGAACGAAAGCTCTCCAGGGAGGACCTGCTTAAACTTCTCCAAATCATCAGAAGAATCAAAACTCGTTATGAAAGCCTTCTGCAGTCACCTGTGCCCAAAGAACTGGAACGAGACATTCTGGAAAAACCTCAGAGTGAACGCCTTCCATGGGAGAATGAAGCCCTCGAAAAAGTGGATCAATGGCGTAAAGATGTGGCGGCACTTCGCGGACAAGTACGAAAAGAACTGAACGATCAGTTGAACGAGGCTTTTTTTCGAGGACTTTGATTAAACTTATTCCGGGTAGCGGTCGAAAAGATTTCCCCACTTGCTCGTCTTCTTAAATGCTTCCATCTGAGGTTTAGCTTTAAATGGCCAGTATACATAGTCATGGTAAAAAAATGAGCCAAAGACGAAAAGATAGACAAGTGGAGTTCGGAAAAATAGTTTTTGGACAGATCGCAAGGGGCCGAACCAGATGAATTTGCCGACCAGCGAAGCGGCGTTGTTCCCCACGGTGAAGCCCCAGTTTTCTCCGGAAATGTCGTAACCTACTACATCGATTTCGTCTAATCGCCCCGTCCCCAGCCCTGAATCATGTGCAATTCGGATAAAATCAAGATTCATAGGATCAAAGCCCATCATCTTGGCGGCTACTGCATCTATGGCAACGCTATCCGCTGATGCGAGCATGAAATCTTTTTCCACGGGGATCATCGTCCGAGGGCCGGGTCCGGCACCGCATATTGTTCCATCCATTACCGTAAATATCCCCGAATGAATCTCTTTTTGAATATCGAGTAAATCATTTAACGTTTCGTGAATTACGGAGTGGGTGTAATGCCTTCTCGAATTCAGAAGCCCTCCGAAGGCATTTTTCATAGATCCTGTAGTGCCGGTATAAATGTGACATTTGACGGTGGGAAGATGAATAATACTTTTCCCAATGAAATATTCCGGAATACGTATCCCGTCAGGAAAAATATCGTCCAAAATTCTCATTTTCGCTCTTGGCCTAAACTGAATCCACTTTATATCCTGCTCCCGGAAATTGTACAGCACCGGAATGTCATACTTTCGGAAAATTGGGACGTATTTGTTTAATTTCTCACCCTTAAAGGCATTTGTAACAACGGTTTCATTCTGAACACATACTATATCTTTATAGCCTGCATCTCTCAGTGTACGAATTACACCTTCCAGCTGCCATGGCGTAGTATTCGCCCCCAAGAAAGGGAAATGCCAAGAGATATTGTCTTTCAATATAACGGTTTTTTCGGGATCGAGAAACTTCCTGAATCCCGCATTTTCCATCGCTGCTCGTATATCTTCCATAACGGTTTCGGGGGTTGTTTTCTGAACCGCTACTACTGATCTATCGCCCATATAAAACTCCTAAGAAATTGCTTAATTATCGTGCTCCGAATAACCACTTCATTACATCTACAATATCAAGGGTCGCAGGAGCAACATCCCAAGTCGAGTACGACTCATTTGCCGGCCTGCTCAACTGAATATTCCTGATTTTCGCTAATTTTTCATCATCCCTTAACTTCTGCATTTCCAATTCTTTAGATTTCGCTATTCCTCCACGGGCTATAAAATTCATGATCTTTTCGATCTCACCCTGATCGAACCAGAGACCGTGTCCTCGGCAGGTGTCTATAATTACTCCTGAGATTCTACCAAAATTTGTGCGATTCATAATTTTACGACATACAGGGCAACGGACGTATCGAATCTCCTGCTGCAGACCTTCGTTTGGATGATTTCGTATTTGATCGGTGGGAATGAACGCTCTCTCGCCGCGTTCTTGAATCATTTCGAATACTGCATGAGGAATAAAGTAACCCTGACATGGCTGGCAATAAATAACGGAAAAGTCCCCGACAGTCCTCCCCTTCATCGGTTTGTCACATCTCGGGCATAATCTCTCTTCTATTACCAAACCATCCTTGACTCTGTCCTTGATCTGCGTCGCGCAACTGATGCAATATCGTCCGTCAGCCGGAGTTTCCGTAAAACAATAAGGGCATGGAATCGTCTTACCCTTTCCGTTGAAATCCAACGGTGAGTTGCAGTATTCGCAGGTATTGCTGTCCCGCTTTACGGATGCCCCGCATGATGGGCAATGAACAACTAGTCCCGTATTCAGATCAACGGCGGCTCTCCTATGCGGATCTAGGGGGCCGTCTTCGGTGCCGTAGTTTATTCTGAGATTCTCAGTTCTATTTTGTTTGAGTTCATCAGTGATTTTTCCATTTTGAACCAGAGTGGACACAAGATATTCCAGTTGGCTGTGCTTCAGGCCAAATTTCTCCCTGAGTTCCTGCTCTGAACGCCCCCTCTCATACATCTCTAAGAAGGCTCCAACGTTAACCCTCTTTTTTGATCCAGATTGATTCACGAACACCTCAAGGATTGGAATGCGATATCATAAATTCCATTACGACTATGATCAAGTGCTAAGCGTTGGGTCGAGCAGAAAAGAAAGATTGAGTCCTCCAAAAATTCGCACCAGGTATTGACATTCTGTCCGTGTGTAGGTAACAATGTTGTTTCCTTATGGGCCGTTAGCTCAACTGGTAGAGCAACTGACTCTTAATCAGTAGGTTTGGGGTTCGAGCCCCCGACGGCCCACCACA
>CAZTJA010000096.1:0-11839 GCA_964613745.1 uncultured Syntrophaceae bacterium | reverse complement strand
ATATTGTTCGTGACGGGCAAGTTGGCTTCCGTAACGGATTTCTTTTTTGTAAAGAAAAGCGATTCCGCAATGTGGTTGGCAGCCGTTGGTTTGCTCATTTACGGCATAATATCCATTGGATATTTCATCCTGTTCGAATACTTCTGGAGTGGTTCAACCCCCGGTAAGAAAACTCAATCGATACGCGTGATGAGAAATGACGGAAGACCAATCACCTTCTTGGATTCACTCATTCGCAACATTCTTCGCTTCATCGATATTATTGGAGATTTCTATCCCTTAGGACTCCTTGTCATGTTCTTGGATCCCAAAGGTCGCCGGTTTGGTGATATGGCTGCCGGTACGGTGGTCGTCACAGCGGAGAAGTTTCAAAAGCCGGCTGATGTCCGACCGGAAAATGCACAATTCGAATTGAATCCTGAAATCAAGAAAATTGCCCTGCTGCTAGAATCAGCCGACTACAGTCTATTAAACAAGTATGTATTGAGAAGGTCCGATTTAGACCCGGAATATCGATCCAGTCTGGCTGCCTCCATTCTTTTCAATCTAAGCGCAAAAACAGCGGTAAGCATATCTCTGCATGATCCTGATAAGACGTTAGCGCTCATTCATGCTGCATATTTACAGAATAAACGCGTCTTTTAACGAATATTTTCGCACAAGGCAATTTTCGTCAGACTTTTGCGATCTTTGCTCATTTTTTGCTGGGATGTGGGAGAAAAAAAGTATTACTCTATAAAAGTTTTGTGAAAAGCAGCACCTACTCTGTTGATACCACCAGGAGTTCCAATGCAACAGGATTCTGAAATCCAGTATAAGGTAACACTTGTTAGGCTTAAGCCAGGTGCTGATCCGAAGCAATTTGCCGTTTCTCTCGCTCGCGCGCTGAAGAACGCACCGCCGGACAAAATTCTCGCTCGTATAGAATCTTTGCCATGGACACTTACAAGAAAAGCGAATGCAAAAAATGCTTCCAGATTGAAGAGACTACTCCACAAACTTGGAGCTGAAACTACAGTAAATCCGCCACTTCCGGAGATTGAAGGAGCCCAGGAAACTCAGGTCTTGTCCGAAACACGGATTTATCCGGAAACGATAATTCCCACCGACACAATACAAGAAACCGAGAGACGATCAATTGACCCAGAAGAGGTCAAACAAGCTGAAAAGCGGGTGATACCGCCGGTAGTGTCTAAACCACAGATTAGACCACTTGAAAATGATGTGTTAAAGCCTCCGTCTGAAAAAGCCAATAAAGTGGAAACACGGTACTCCCTGGACCCATTGTCCATCGGAGAGATGTTGGATAGGACGTTTCAGATCTTCAAAAAGTATTTCTTGAAACTTCTCGGAATAATGGCTGTGGTATGGCTGGCGGGCTTAATTTTATCGGTTGGAATTATTGCATTTGTCGTCTTCTTTGGAGTCGGAGCGGCAATGATGTCGGTTAAGTATTCGACTGCTATGATCATACTCTTGGCAGTCATTTTTGTTCCGCTTATAGTCGTAGTTTTCACCGTATTCATGAACCTTTCACAGGCGGCAATGACGTACTGTGTTTCTTCCATCTATCTGGGGCAGGAGCCATCCATTAAAGAATGCTATTCGTTCGCGTGGAAAAAGATTTTTAAATTGGTCCTTACACAACTCGTTGCATTTGGACTAACCCTGGTAATCCTGATCCTTTGTGGTGTTGCCGGAGTGGCCGTATATTTTCTCCTCAAAGCAATCACGGATTCCGGCTTTCTGATCGCTTTCGTGGCCGTACCTATTTGGATAGCGCTGGCCATGGTTCCTTTTTATTTTATTCTGAAACTCATGCTCATGGACAAAGTGGTTGTAATAGAAGATGAGGGATATTTGGAAGCACTAAAGCGAAGTTGGGATCTTCTGAGCGGAAAGATTCAGGATGAGTTTCCAAAAAATACTTTTACTCGTTTCATGATCCTTATGTCCGTGTTTTCGTTGATCAGCCTTGCGGTAGGAATTGTAGTTCAGGTACCCGGAAAGCTTTTATCTCTTGCACTACCGGAATATGCCGGTCTTATTCTCGATCAACTTCTGAGTTATGGGGCACAGATTATTTCCGGAATTTTCTGGGCCGCTGGGACAGTGATATTCTATTACGACATCCGCATACGACGAGAAGGTTTCGACCTGCAAATCTTGACGAATCAGTTACTGCAGGAACAATCCACTTACAAACGTTAAGTCACCTCGTGGATCTCAAAATTGTCTCATAGTTTAATAAGAATACTCTCAAGAATAGCTTCTCTACCTCCAACCGAAATTCTTCGTAAAATTAGTAAAAAAATTCAAACACAAGTGCAGAGGCGAAAAGCCCGCCATAGTAGGACATATCTGCCCGATATAAATGGATTTGACATAAAGTGCTTCACCAGGAGTTTTCCTGCCCGGATTTCGGCGGCATCGGCAAATCGCGTTATCAGTTCGGCTCAAAAAACTCTCAATCATCAGTTCAATATCTTGGGGTCGGGCTGGGTTGTCTCAACATGCGAACACAATACCAATCCGGTATGTTCGTGTACTACCCAGAAACACACAATGAGCTACGAGAACATTGCCGAATCTCAGAGAATCAGATCCCTCATTACTCCTGAATACGTTCCAATCGATTGGCATTGCGACTTCATATCGGGTTATAGGTGGTGTCCTGTTCAACATTACAGTCAAGTAAAGTTCGGGCACATACCGGGAATAGAAATCAAAGTACCCTGGGAATTGGCTCGAATGCAGCACCTTCCCGCGCTTGCAATCGCATACGGAATCACGAGTAAGAATGAATCGCATTCATATTGTGAGTCGATGCCGGAGTCATATGTCACGGAATTTCAAAACCAAGTGCTTGATTTCGTTGCCTCTAATCCACCGGCTTTCGGAGTCAATTGGGCATGTGCAATGGAAGTTGGAATTCGAATAATAAACATGCTGATTGCATACGACATATTCCGCTCACACGATATTGTGTTCACAAAGGAATTTATGAGCATTTTTGCTCGCAGTGTCCGCGAACATGCCGCTCATATTATGAATAATTTGGAAATAGCTCATGACTTTCGGGGAAATCATTATTTGTCGGATATTGCAGGGGTAGTGTTTTCATGTGCCTATTCCGATGAATTTCCAAATCGTAAGGAATGGCTATCATTCTGTCTCAGCGAATTTCAAACAGAGATCATAAGTCAATTCTTTGATGACGGAATGAATTTTGAAGCTTCCGTTCCCTATCATTACCTTTCATCTGAAATTGTGATCTTTACTCTCGCTCTCATGACCAACTTGGAAGAGCACGACGGCCATGCGCTGAAGAGAGAAGCCTTGAGCCGGGTAGAGGCCATAGGGAAATCGTTTGAACTACTGGAACATCCTGACGGAACCATGCCTCAAATCGGAGACAATGATTCTGGAAGACTTGTTAAGTTCACGCCGGCATACATAAGCCTACAGAATGAAGCATCGGATTGTGGAACCGCTCTGGAAGTCGAGGATTCATTGAATCGGCCTGAAGTGCGGGACGCATTCAATAGTTTTTTCTTGGATGATCACATTCCGACCACTCTGGAAGGAGAATTCGTCGGATGTTTGTTAAGCAATTCGCGTCAGTACTCGAACGTCTCAGCGGCGAATCACGGGACCAAATCGCCTCCGTTGAAGGGCAGGGGCTTGCTTCAGGGAATTTCAAGTTATGGTTTTCCCGATTTCGGATTGTACATTTTTCGTTCGGAATCCTTGTATCTCAACATTCGTTGCGGGCCTTACGGTCAGAATGGTCGGGGAGGGCACGCCCACAATGATCAGCTTTCATTTGAGCTTTCTGCATTCGGCAAGCGGATCATAGTTGACTCGGGAACGTATTGTTATACGAGTTTTCCTGAGACAAGGAATATGTTTAGATCAACGGGAATGCACAATACGCTGCAACCTATCGGAATGGAACAGAGTCCTATTGTTCCTGGAACGGGTGAATTATTCAGGCTCAAAGACAATGCCCATTCCAAAGAACAATTCATTTCCGACACGGAATTTCAAGGGGTGCACTACGGATTCGGCGCTGCCCACACAAGACGTATCGTCATAACGGAGAACGCAATCCAAATCCGTGACGAATTGAACAGGCCGGAAAGAAAAAACATTCTTCTCCACCTTGCACCAGGTCTGGAACCATGCTTAGAATCAGAAGAGGTAACTCTTAGATTAAAGGAAGGGCTTATTACTCGCATATCAGCGAAGACTCAAGGCAATTGGTCAATCGCCGATAGCTGGTATTCACCTTCATACGGTGCCAAGATCAAAACTAAGAAAATTGTATTCGCATCAAACGAACAGATTATAGATTGGGCAATACAGTTCGGGAACAATGATACAAAAAACTAAGCATAGAATCAGTAAACGCCCAGAACCATACTACTCTTGATTTAATCAAATCTTTCGCCCGAGCAAAACTTTAGGAGTTGTCGTGATAGACTTCCACACACACACTTTTTTCAGCGACGGTGTTCTCGTGCCAAGCGAGTTGGTGCGCAGAGCCGGTGTGATCGGTTACGAAGCCATAGGTCTCGCAGATCACGTAGACTCATCGAACCTCGAATCTGTGCTGGATTCTCTTGTAAGGGTAGCTCGAGAGCTTAATTCCTATCAGAAAGTGTATGTAATACCCGGAGTGGAAATAACTCATGCTCCAAAGGATCAAATAGGCGAGCTTGTATTAAAAGCTCGAAATCTAGGTGCCAAATTGGTCATAGTACACGGAGAATCCCCGGTTGAACCGGTGGAGGTTGGAACGAACCGAGCTGCAATATCAGCAGGCCCGGACATTCTTGCGCATCCCGGACTTATAACCGACGACGATGTCCTTCTGGCGGCGCAACGCGGCGTGTTTCTGGAAATAACGTCTCGATCGGGCCACAGCCTCACCAACGGTCATGTAGCGAAAAAAGCCATTCAATTGGGAGCGCGCCTTGTAATCTCAACGGACACTCACGCCCCTGAGAACCTCATTACGGATGTAATGGCAAACACGGTTTTGCAGGGAGCGGGGCTAACCCATGAACAAGCGATGGAAGTCTTTGAAAATAACAGGACGCTTTTAGAAAAAATGAGAGCAAAATCGGAATCTTGATGACACAAACAAGATCGGAGTCGCCGAAAAAGCGATTCCGTGCATCAGTAACAATATTGTTTTTCGGTTTTTGGCTGTTGCTCTTTGGAATTTTGATAAAGGATCAGTTCAGTGCGACAACTGCAGATGATCCGGGAGATGGACTCAAGTTTTCCAGCGTGGAATCCGACGACTGGTTCCTCTTACGCATTGGGGGAGCATATGCGGGTTTCGGTCGGTCAAGGCAGTTCAGAAAAGAAAATTATTGGCTCATTAGAGACGATCTCAATATCTCCCTCAACATTCAGGGTCAAATAAAGCCAATCAAGATTGTGAACGAATCACATGTTGACGACGCATTTCGGCTCATTTCTTTTCATACGAAAGTTTCTTCAGGTCTTATTTCTTTCGAGCAGAGGGGCCAAATTGAAGGCCGAGATCTTGTGTTCCAGATCCCATCTTTTCAGGGGGGCGGTACTAAGCGCCTAAAACTTCACGAGGTCCCGCGCATATCAAGGTCCCTTGGATTACCCGTTCCTCTGACCGGTTTAAAGGTAGGAGACGACATCAAGCTTCCACTCTTCGATCCCATGGACGGCAATAAGTGGGATGCCCAGGTTCAAGTCCTCGAAAAAACCGATTTGGAAATCTTAGGCCAAAAGATTGAAGCTTGGAGGGTAAGAGCAATCTTCAGATCAATCGATGTGGTCATGTGGATAGATTCAGAAGGGCGACTTCTCAAGGGACGCATGCCTCTGAATATAACCGTCACTAGATCGGATCAGGCCGAGATTGCACGAGAAATGAGACTCACACGTGATCTCCCGGAGATGATCGGCCTTACCGCTGTTCCGGTTGAGGGAATGATACCGGAATCACCGGACCTAAAGCTCTTGCGAATGAAAATAATCGGCGGAAATCCGTCATCATTCCCATCCGATGGTTTTCGACAAACGACGAATAATGAGGAAATCACAATTCGCTCGGAACAGATTCCACAACCAACATTCGAATTGCCTTATACCGGCAAAGACATGGCCGATTTCCTTGCCCCTTCCCGATTCATCCGGAGCGACAATGCCGAGATCATCAAAATGGCGAGAACCATAATCGGGAATGAAAAGGACCCTCTGAAGGCTGCTCGACTGATAAACGATTGGGTTTTCAAAAACATTAAAAAAGTGCCCACCCCGGCAGTTCCTGACGCGTATTCAGTACTCCATTCACGACAGGGGGACTGCAACGAACATGCAGTATTGGCGGTATCTCTGGCCCGTGCGGTTGGTCTACCCTCAAAGATGGCCGTCGGCCTGGTTCACGGGGACGACGGATTCCTGTATCATGCCTGGGTTGCATACTGGGCCGGAAATCAATGGTTTACAGGAGATCCGTTGACAGGGAAAATGCACCTGCCTTCAACCTATATAACGCTCATGTACGGTGATGTGGACAAACATCTCAATGTATTAGAATTCTTAGGAAAGCTGCGCTTTAAAGTTCTTGAGGTTTCTTGAGCTTATGATTCGAGTCACTGATTTATCGAAGCAGTTCGGCAAGACTAAAGCCGTGAACCATATTGATATTCACGTGCCGCCGGGTGAGGTGATGGGGTTTCTTGGACCGAACGGGGCCGGCAAAACTACAACCATCAGAATGATGGCCGGTTTGATGAAGCCGGACACAGGGACTATTTTGCTGGACGGCAAGGATCTTGCCCTTGAACCCGAGGCCGCCAAGTCCCAGGTGGGATTTGTTCCGGATAGACCGTATCTCTACGAAAAATTAACAGGGTGGGAATTCCTGGAGTTTAGTGCGGGATTGTACAATGTTGCCGCGTCGGATCTGAACAGGATGGGAATGTACTATCTTGAGTTATTCGAACTCTTGGATTGGAAAGATGAACTCATTGAAGGATACTCCCATGGAATGAAGCAAAGATTGATTATCGGTTCAGCGTTGTTGCACAAACCAAAGATCTTCATCATAGACGAACCGATGGTGGGTCTGGATCCCAGGGGCGTTCGGCTGGTCAAAGACTTGTTCACGGAAATGGCCAAATCAAACGGAATGGCCGTTTTTTTATCTACCCACACCCTTGCGGTCGCGGACGAAATATGTTCAATCATAACCATAATTAATAAGGGCAACATCATCGCTTCAGATTCGCCCGAAAATATAAAAAACGCCATTGCCGAAAAATCCGGCAACCTCGAACAAGCGTTTCTTAAATTGACCGGACATGACGACACGGACGCACTCAAGGGAAGTCTTGGTTTGAAGCTTCCCGGACTTTAGTAGATCAATCCGATACCTGATGAGGGGATTTCTTAAATGACGGTGATAGAGAATCTGTACGAACTCTCGAAGGGGTCTCCTTCAGATTATGCCCGGAACTATATAGAACACTTAGTCGGGTTATTGAAGTCGCTCGACTACAAGAGCATCGGCAGCATTATCGAAATTCTTCGAGAAGCTCGCTCAAGAGGCAACACCGTTTTCTTTTTAGGCAACGGCGGGAGTGCAGCGGCATCGGCTCATTTTGCGAATGATATGACCGTGACCGCGTCACCTGAAGGGAAGCCGCCACTCAGGGCGATGTGTCTCGCCTCGAACAGCTCGGTAATTACCTGTCTTGCAAATGACTTTGGTTATGAACACGTATTCAGCAGACAATTGCAGAATCTCATGCGACCGGGGGATGTGGTTGTCGGTATTTCGGCTAGCGGGAACTCGCCTAATGCCGTCAATGCCCTGGAATATGCCCGAAACAACGGAGCCGTCAGCATAGCTTTAGTAGGCTTTGACGGTGGTAAAATGAAAGAAGTCGCCGACCACTGTGTGCATATTTCCACCACTAAAGGAGAATACGGCCCCGTGGAAGATGTGCACATGGTATTAGATCATTTGGTGTCAACTTTTTTGGCGCACGCAGACTAAAACCGGCCGTATTTAGTACTCCTTGCGGTTCTCTAATGCTCTCGAAACCGTGAGCGGATCAGCGTATTCCAGCGATCCCCCCACGGGTATTCCGTAAGCGATTCTGCTTATCTTGATTCCCGAACGTTTCAGTTTTTCGGCTATATAAGAAGCGGTGGATTCACCTTCGACGGTCGGATTTAAGGCAAGTATAATTTCTTTGATCTCATTTTTGTCGGCTCTTTTAAACAATTCCCCGAGTCTGATGTCTTCGGGGCCTACCGCATCCAATGGAGAAAGCACGCCATGCAGTACATGATATTTTCCTCTGAAGAGACCGGCTTTCTCAATAGACATCAGATCCATGTAGCTCTCTACAACGCAAATTCTTGATGCATCCCGTTTAGGATCTGAACAAATCGCGCACGGGTCCGCGTCGGTCAACTGATGACAAATGGAGCACAGTTTCAGCGTTCTCTTTACATCCCGAATCGCCGAAACAAGATCCAGCACATCTTCATCATCCGCGTTGAGCAGGTGAAAGGCAAACCTGGTAGCGGTTTTTTCACCAACCCCGGGAAGGTGCTTGAGCGCGCGGACCAGTCGATCTAATGGTCCGTTCACTTAATCGCCCTGTCCGCCGAACAATGAACCCAGTCCGGGAATTTTCATACCGGCGGTCAGTTTGGACATTTCGCGAGCAGCCATTTCTTTGGAATTCTTCAAGGCATCATTGACCGCTGATACGAGAAGATCCTGAAGGAACTCGGTATCCTCTCCATCGAGCACTTCCTTTTCAATTGTTATCGATACAATCTCTTGAGCGCCATTGGCTTCGACTTTCACCATATCGCCGCCGGCGCTTCCTGTAACTATCATCTCTGCAAGTTCTTCTTGCATTTTTTCCATTTTGCTTTGAAGCCCTTGGGCTTGCTGCATGAGGTCTTTAAAACCAAACACTATATCGCCTCCGAGAACCTTATTCTTACGGTTATATCAAAATTTACTGCTCTCACCCATTATGCAGGTGAGTACGGCAATTTCCCACAGCAAAAATTTGCTATAAAGGTAAGCATTCCAACACCATTTGTGAACCGTTCTTCAAGAGCGTTATATCGGAAAAAGGGAACCTTATTTTGAAAAGACCCAATTTGCTCCTCGTCAATCCGTGGATACACGACTTTGCCGCATACGATCTTTGGTCTGTCCCGATGGGACTACTTGTACTTGCAGGTCTCCTTAAAAAAATGGGGTACGAACTTTCCTTTCTCGACTGCACTGATCCCCATCACCCTGATCTGCCGGAGCGGAAATCCACTCGCTTTGAAACAGGTAACTTCGGCAAGACGTCCATCCCAAAACCTCCGGTGATAAAGAATGTTAAGCGGAAATTCAGCCGTTACGGAGTTCCGCCGGAAATAGTTCGGAAGGAACTCAGTGCCCTGCCGAAGCCCGATGTCATACTCGTGACGAGCATCATGACATACTGGTATTCGGGAGTATTCGAGACCATAGATATGATTAAGGAGGCTTTCCCTGAAACGCCAATTCTTCTTGGAGGCATCTATGCGACTTTGATGCCGGCCCATGCTGGGAAATCAGGTGTTCATGTCATCCCCGGACATGGTGAAGCCGCACTGCCTGAAATGCTTGCACAGTTGACGGGGTTTTCCGGTCACAAAACTTTTCAGCGGAAAATGCAATTTTCCCCCGAGTTGAGCCTGCTGCGGAAAGTCAACTTTTTACCCCTCCTGACTTCACGCGGATGCCCTTTCAAATGCGTCTATTGTGCATCGAGTGCACTGGAAAGCCAATATGTAAGAAGAGATCCTGAAGATGTGATCGTGGAAATTGAGCGAGCAGTGGATCTCTATGAAATGAAAGATGTCGCGCTCTATGACGATGCATTCCTGGTCCAACCCGAACAATACGCAAAAAAGATTCTTCGGGAATCAGTATCACGTGTTCCGGGTCTGCGATGGCATTCACCGAATGGACTGCATGCAGCATTCATTGACGATGAAATGGCCACACTCATGAAAGAGGCCGGATTTGAAACAATCAGAATCGGTCTTGAAAGCTCCGATAATGATTTTCAAAAGAGTACCGGAGACAAGACGAACTCACGGCAATTTCTCAATGCCGTGAAAAGCTTGAAAGCCGCCGGCTTCAGAAGGAAACAAATTGGAGTGTACCTGCTGGTGGGTTTGCCGGGTCAGACCGCCCTGATGATTGAAAAGGATGTGGAATTCGTGCTCAAGGCCGGAGCGTACCCCCGACCGGCGGAATATTCCCCGATACCCGGGTCGCCTCTGTGGAAGAAGGTTGCTGCGGAAAGTGGACTGCCATTGTCGGATGAACCATTACTGCAAAATAATACACTTATGTCCGTTGCTGAACCCGACGTGAACAAAGCATTCATCGAGAAAATTCGGAAAGGGATTGCTCAGTGGGTGAACGATTAGATTCATGGCGATGCCCATCGCTTGTTGCGCAACCAACAATCGGTGTTGATGCGGAATCTTAGTCAGAGCACTGTTGGTTATGTAAGGCCGGCAAAGATGCCGAATTGGAGGTTTTCAGCTTAGTGCAGACTGCAATCAACCTGTCGGAAGCGGGAACAGGCGTGATTGCGTCCTCCGCGGAACGAGTGTCTCATGCTCAACATGGTTCAGGTTCTCGATGAGGTACGATGTTGATCAGCGCCCCACAAGTCATCCCTCACTCGATGCGGGATCCACGCCTTGTCAAAATGGAAGTTCACCGAAGGCGCAGAACCCACCTAACAGCGCAGATCCGGCTTGACAGGCTACCCTCAACTGATATGATTAAGGGACTAAGTCGTACTACTTTTTTGGAATTGAGAGTAGGCAATGTTTGTTCTTGCCAATCTAATCAATGCGCTTGCGCTGGTTTTGCATACCGTTCTCATTATTTACACATGGATAGTAATCATTTCCGCACTAATCACTTGGGTGAATCCGGATCCCTATAATCCCATAGTACGTTTTCTGCGTGCAATGACGGAACCGGCCTTCAACTTCGTCCGACGAATACTGCCGTTGCCGCCAATGGCTATCGATTTTTCTCCCATCATCGTATTGCTTGCGGTTTCATTTTTGGACTACTTCCTCGTTCCCACACTGCAGCAGGTGGCGGCGAATCTGCGATAGAACGACCATGTGGCTGAGAGAAGGGGAAGGTGGGGTCTACTTGACCATCAAAGTTTTTCCGAATTCAGCAAAAAATATCGTGGATGTGAAATCCGACAGATTGGAAGTGCGGCTCACGGCGGCACCGGTGGATGGAAAAGCCAACAGTGGGTTGCTCAAATTATTGGGAAAGAAACTCAAGGTACCACAAAGTTCTATGGCGATAGTGCGCGGCGCATCATCGAGGGAAAAGGTTATTTTTGTTCCGGGAATCGACGCAAATGGCGTTTGTGATGCGTTGGGGTTTAGGTAAGTTCTCTGCGCGTACATGTAACCCATTGGGATACCTGATGGAAAATTTGCTTGACATGAACTCGTTCATTTGTTACAAGATTGTAAAAATAAAGCTCCCAACAGGTAAATCACGCGATTTGCCATGTAACCAAGAGTAAACGCCACGTTCGGCAATCCCCCTCCGAAGCGTGCGTAGCGTTATTCCGGCTGCCCGGGAGCATAAGATTGTGTTAACTGCCGTAAGGCATTTTCATTCAAATTGGATTGGGAGGAACAGATGAGAAGAATAGTAACTATTCTGCTCGCGGGTCTGCTGATTGCAGCAGTAACCGCCCCTGCTTTCGCCTGGGAATTCACC
>CAZTJA010000095.1:0-12222 GCA_964613745.1 uncultured Syntrophaceae bacterium | reverse complement strand
CATGCTAAAAGCTGCGCGACCAGGCAGGGGATTTTCCCGCCATCCGGGCAATCGGCCATTGAGTTCGACCGTTCGAGTCCATCACGTAAATAGCTTTTCTGCCGTCTCGATTCGAGGTGAAGGCGATTAATCTTCCGTCGGGGGACCATGCAGGATCTTGATTTGTACCCATAGAGGTCAGGACCTTCATATCGCTACCGTCGGGTTTGATGGTGCAGACTTGAAATCGTCCGTCAACCCGAGCTGTAAAGGCAATAAGATCGCCTTTGGGGGACCAATCCGGATCAGTGTTGTAGTTGGTGTTTACGGTTAAGCGTCTAGTCTGCCCGGTCGCAACCGACACAAGGTAGATGTTCGGTGAGCCGGCTTGGTCTGAAACATAAGCGATGGTAGACCCATCCGGCGACCACGAGGGAGAGATATCATTTCCTCTACCGTCAGTCAACCGTTTTTCTACGTCACCACGATTATTTATAATGAAAAGCTTAGGTATTCCATTAAAGTTTAAGGCCAAGGCGATGTGGTTACCGTCCGGGGAATATCTTCCCGATGCATTCAGTCCGGGACGGGAAGAAACGGGAAATTGCGTTAGCGTATTCAGATCCAATCGCCACAAATCCGGATTACTGTTTACATATGATGTGAAGAGGATGCTTCGTGAATCCGGAGACCAGTCCGGGGACAAGTTAATCGAGCCGTTCCTGGTAAGCTTCTTCAGGTCCTGGCCGTCAAAATCCATTATGTAGAGTTCTCGATCGCCGGCTTCCCCCGAAAACACAATTTTAGACGAAAAACAACCGGGCACTCCGGTAACTTTTTCGAGTATGCGATCAGCGAATTTGTGCATGATTCTCCGGCCATCGCTGATTTTGCCGGTGTATTTTTTTCCTAATTCCATCCGCTTGAGTGCCACGTCAAAGAGGCGACCATCAAACGTGAGTTCGTCCCCGTTGATTTCGATGTGTCCCGTGACCAACATCTGAGCACCGGATTGCGACCATTGTTGAAAATCAGGGCTGCCCTGTGATGCAGGAATATTCGTTTGAACAACATCGAATAGATTGCTGAGACTTAGATCATTCTTCAGGACACTCGAGAGTTCTTTGGAATCAAAGGAAACGGGGGAAACAATCTGGAAATCAGGAATGGCAATAGGAAGCTTAGCGGTAGCAGGTTTGTCGAGATCAATCACGAATTTGTCCTGGCAGGTAGCTCGGTCCGCCAAGCCAATCAAAACCACCAATAAGATTAGGAATATAAACGAGAATTTGTGCATTTCTTTTCTTACGATCATTGGAACAGAACCGTGTTATTGCATGCCGCGCGGAGTAAATCTAAGCGCCAACCCACCTGCCCTTTTTATACGATCACCGAAACCGGCCGGAATAGGCGGAAAGGGAGCCGCTTGCATTACCGCACGCATTGCGGATTTGTCAAAAATATCGTCGCCTGAGCCTCTTTCAATGGATGCGTTTTGCAGACGACCATCGTGCGCCACCTGAATTGAGATCAGGGTACTTTTGTCGATTTGATGCTCACCAAATACGGACCAATTGGCATTTATCCGCGTCTTTACATTTTCAAGCCATCGCAACAATTCGGGATCCATGTTGCCGGCTTCCGAGTTGCCGGAGTTTTCCGAGGAGGAACTTGCCAATTGTGGTTTGGCAGCATTTTTCTTCCTGGACTCAAGCTCCTTTTTGATGGCCGCTAACTTGGCTTCGAGGAGAGCCTGGCTGTCCTGACGCTTCTCCGCTGATTCCGCTTTTTTGGTTTCCTTAGTAGTATCTTTTTCTATAGGCTTTGCGATTTCTACTTTTTCCAAAGGTCTTTTGCGCTTCACCAATTTTAGATTGTCTGAAAAGCTGACATTGCTTCTACTTGTTTCAACAACCTCCCTTTTGGGATCGGAGTCCGGTTCTGGTGGAATTTCTCGAATTTCTGAAGCAACCTCTTTTGGCGCCTCGGTCGCAAGGTGATCAGGATCGATTTTTCCGATCGAAGACGGCTCCGAAGGAGCTTCAACGAGCTTTACTCTATTCACTATTGGGTCATCGGGAGTTGTTCGATGAAACGAATTCAAGGAGAGAGAGAAGATCGCGATGAAGAACAGCGTGTGCAGGAACACGGATGCGAAGAACATGGCAGGTGAAGTGCCGTAGAACTTTTTTTGTTGAGCCGTCATTTTGTTTGGCCGGCATTCTCCGCCGGTGTGGTTATCATGCCTAAATTAGCGACCCCGGCAGCTTTCAATGCACCCATAACTCTCACCACTATCCCGTAGGGTACGGATTTATCGGCCCTGAGGTAAACTTCTTTGTCCGGACTTTTGGTTGTGGTATCAACAATGCGCTGAACAAGCTCGTCTTCAGCAATTTCCGTTTCATTTACGAAAATTTTGCCTTTGTCGGAAATCGCTATAATGATCTCCTCTTTTTTCTGTTCCTTCTGAATAGGTGCCCCTTTGGCTTCGGGCAGATCGACGGTAACGCCTTCCTGCATCATGGGAGCGGTTACCATAAAAATGATGAGTAGAACCAGCATGACGTCCACAAGAGGAGTCACGTTGATTTCAGACATTGCGGTTCGCTGATTAGGACCGGTGCTGAATCCCATGACTCTACCTTATTTCCGTTTCCAATATATACGTTCAATTATATTAATCAGCTCTGCCGAAAAGCTGTCCATTTCATTGGAAATATTGTTGATTCTGCTTAAAAAATAGTTGTAGAAAATTACTGCAGGTATTGCGGCGGCGAGACCGGCCGCGGTTGCAATCAAAGCCTCAGCGATTCCCGGTGCCACAACAGCTAGAGAGGCGCTTTTCATCACGCCTATCCTTCTAAATGATTCCATTATTCCCCAAACCGTACCAAAAAGACCAATGAATGGAGCGGAAGAACCTGTTGTTGCCAGAAAAGTCACTCCTCGTTCGAGTCTTGTCCTCTCGGCCGTCACGGCCTGCTGCAAGGATCGAGTCACATTGTCCATTGCCGTTCGCTCGTATTCGGGTTCTTGGCCTGGATCCGAAGAAGTTTGTGCTATGGACTGTTGGATGCGGGAAATCCTGTTGAGTTCGGCATAGCCTGCTTTAAAAACTTGCGCCAACGGGCTATGGGTGAATTGCTTTGCTTCGGTGTATAGTATCGAAAATTTGCGAGATTCCCGGAAGGCGTCAAAAAAAAGTTGAGTATCTTTTTTCGCTCTGGATAGCACTACCGCTTTGGTGAGGATGATTCCCCAGCATATAACTGAAAACAGGAGCAGCAAAAGCATGACGGCTTTCACTACCCAACCTGCTCCCATAATAATCGCCCAGATGCTCTGTTCGTTTACGGTTTGCGGAAGAGCCGCGGCAAATGCCTCGGTCATGAAATAACTCCTTTCGATCAGTGCGGTTCCTATTAGTAAAAAATAGTCGATTAGTCAAGTCATTAGGCATATTACAGTGCTTTATTCCTTTTTAACCTTAGCTAGTAGAATTAAATGTTTGATACATATAAACATCCCCTTGTCACCAGATGTCATCTCATAGGATATCCGATAATGCATTAAAGCTGTTGTTAGTTCCCAATTTAAGGAAATATGGACGGGTAATGTAAACAGTATGTAAGGATCAGACAAATTGTTGAACAAATGGTTTCTGAAATTATAAAGTATCAATTGTAACAAGAAGCCTGTAACTTGAATTCACTTGACATTTATGTGGAATTTATTGTAAATACTTAAAAAAAACTATGCGAGGCAGCCATGTCCTACCGCATCGTGGTGGCCGATCAAGACCCCCGAAGCAGGGAAACGGTCAAGCGTTTCTTATCTGAAGATAATAAACTTATCGATGTTTCGAGTGCAAATGAGTTAAAGCAGGCAATAAAACAAGAAAAGCCTGACCTCATTCTCCTTAATACAATGCTTGCTGATTCACAGGGATGGCCGGCTGTACAAAAAGTAGTAAAGGGCATAAAGAACTCTCGAGATTACAAAGATATTCCTGTAATCGTCATGGCGGATGACCCGTCGATAAATTACTCAGAGGCGCAAAGCGCCGGAGCGGACGGTTATCTGAGCAAGCCCATTAACGGTGCGGATTTGCGAAATACCGTCGAATCGCTTTTAGGCATTTCGGGTCCAAATGCCGGCGATGAAGATGATGAGATCATGATCGATTTTGCGGATGATGATTCCGGTGACATGACGGAAGAACTTCTCGCAATGTCGAATGTCGCTTTAGACACGGAAGAACCGTCTACTGATGTTGGAGACACGGTTGAAATTGATACGGGTACGCTGGTTGCCGAACTGGACCATTCCGGGGAAATGGGGATGGAAGAGACATATGAGGATACTGTTAGGCTCAATTTGGAGGACATGGGGTTAGATGATGATGGTGACGACGGTGGAGCATTTGAACCTACAATTGAATTAATAGCGGATGTTCCGACCGAATTCGGAGATGCTCCTGCATCTGACAGCGGCGATTTAATCGATCTCGAGCTGGATACTGATGAAGAGCTTCCTGATTTCTCTTCAAGCATAAAAGAGTTTTCTGAACCTGCCCCCGCCGGAAAAGATTCAATTACCGTCGAAATGGATGTGGAAGATCTCGCACTGGATCTCGACAGCGACACCCCTGTAAACGGTCTTCATGAAACGGATATTGGGGAAATCGAGAACGATACCGAAATCAATTCAATTTTAGACGTACAAGAACCTTCCAAAGTTTTAACTTCCAAAGATCTTATGTTGGACGACGAATCTTTGATCAAAGATACCGCAAGCATTGAAGCTTCGGATCAGGAAGTTGATGTAATTGATCTGGAAGAATCGACGGAAATCAGAGATATGGAATTTGAAGAGTTGGATTCAATTGGTGTCGATGAGCCCATTCTAGAGCTGGATTCAGATGAGACGATTCCGCTGGAAAGCCTGGATATGGAAGGGCTCGAAGGCGTGGGCTTGAGTGATTTGGACCTTGCCGAAGAAGGTGCAGGAATCGAGTTTGAAACAGCCGTTGAATCACTACCGGACGAATCCGAAGAGGAATTGATCCTAGAAGAAACCGGGCAAGAAGAAATTACTACACAGGAATTTCTCGGTGAAGAATTGCCCACAGAGGAGTTCCCCACCGAGCGCTTCCCTGTCGAGACCACCAAAGATCTAGGTTTAAATCAAGAGATTTCGTTGGAATTGGATGAGGGCGGCTTGGAACTTGGGGCGGATGACGTGGTCTTTGATCAAGCTTCGCTGGATTCCGTGCTTGGTGAAGCTGATTTAGCAGAACTCATTGAGGACGGACCAAGCCTTGAAGTCACGGAAGATATCGCTTTTGATGAAATCCCTATTGATCAGGGCGTCCAAGACGCAGAACCGGTTAAAGAATCTTCAGTGATCGGTGATGCCATGGCGGCAGCGGCAGTGGTCGGCGGGGCCGCAATAGGAGCTCAGGTTTTAAGTAACGTACTGTCTTCCGGTACGAGACCGGACCAAGCACCATCAATGTCTGTGACTCCTGAGCCTATCACAAGTCAAGCTTTTGCAAGCGAGTCCTCTCCGCCAAAACTGGATTCAGCAATTCCTGAAGGCGAGAAACAGCCGCAGATTATAATGAATCCGGAAGAAATCAAATCGGTCGTCGCCGCTACTATTAAAGAGTTGCTGCCGAATAAAGACGACATTGTCCAGAGTATTGTTCAATCACTCTCCGAAAAACTTCCTACGACGGAAGAAATTTCCACGAGAATAGATGAGCGAATAAAGGAAATGCTGCCCTCCCCGGATGCGCTCAAGCTGCAAGTACACGAAAATATTGTCCAGATGATGCCGCCGGCCGAAGCAATCACATCTGAGGTGAATAAGAAATTCGATCAGTTCATCGCTTCTATGCCTGACCCTCACGGTCTTGGTAGGGATTTCAAAATTAAACTGGACATGTATCCGACCTCAGATGAGATCAATTCTCGTTTCGATGCATTTTGGGATAATCTTCCTGATCCCAAATCGATTCAAGACCGATTCGAATCAAAACTGAGTTCGTACCCGGATCCGGAACCGCTCAAAACGAAACTTGACGAGTTTCTATCTTCCTTGCCGAATTCAGAATTCCTTTATGAACGAATAGACGGCGCTCTAGCCAATGTACCGGGACCGGAAACGATATTGGAGCGCATCGAAAAAACGCTTTCCGGGTATCCCAGTGGTGACGAAGTGCGTTCCAGACTAGATTCCGCTTTGGATTTGAAAGCCGTCAATACCAGATTTGACGAGTTCTCCACAGTGTTGGAAAGAATCCAAGGCAGTAAGCAGCTACTGGACAAGGCTTTGGAAGTCTTTCCCGGTGCCGATCAGATCGAGCAAATCGTATCGACCAAACTGGATTCATGCATCAATCCTGACATCGTTCAAAACGCCGTTGAAAAATCTCTATCTGATCCATCACAGAAGCAGCTTATGCGGGATCGAATAGAAGGAGCTTTGAATGATCTTTCTCAGCTCCACACCATAATTGCTGAATCTATAAATGCCCTCAAGGCACTCCCTTCAGCCGATCAGGTAGCTGAAAACATATCGGCCAAGCTGCCTGACAAGAATGCCATTCTGGAACGCGTGGAAAACAAATTGGAAAGTTTCCCTTCACCAGAGGAATTCAGATCGCGTTTTGATACTATGTTCGGAAACATCGATCCGGCTTCGGAATTTCATAACCGAATCAATTCTGTGATGGAAACGATGCCATCCGGAGATGAGTTTAGATCAAGAATCGATGAACGACTTCGTCAATTTCCGGATGAAGGAGAAATTAAATCACGTCTGGATTCCGCATTCTCACAATTCCCCACACATGAACAGATTTCTCACAGAATCAATGAATCGCTTAACCGGCTGCCTGATCGCGACGAAATAATGAGCAGAATTCAGGTGGCTTTGGAAGGACTTCCATCTGCTGAGCTGATTCATCTGAAACTAGACCAAGCCTTGTCTCCCCTACCATCTCGTGAAGAGATGATTGCACGAATCGATTCAATGTTCACGAATTTGCCGTCCGCTGAACACATAAATAGAAGGTTTGATGAAGCTTTGGAAGCCTTGCCAAATAAGCAATTTTTCAAGGACCAGGTGGATACGGTACTAAGCTCGGCAATATCAGCCGAAATGTTTGCTGAAAAAGTGGACATAGCAATGAGAGGAATGCCTTCTCCAGAATATGTTCGATTGAGATTAGACAATGCATTTGCGGCATTTCCGACCGGCGACATGATCAATGAAAAATTGAATATTGCGCTTCAGTCCATTCCGAAGGGTGAAGAAGTTACATCCAGACTTGATAAGGCCTTCAATTTCCCAAGCCCGGAGGTCATCACCCAGAGGATCGAACAGATGCTCATGACGTTGATGCCCGACAATGCTCAATTCCAAAATCTTGTTCGCGAAACTATACAAAACAAAATAAATTCCATCATATCCGAATCGGACATATCCGCCTCCATGGAACGGATTGTACCCAGTAAGGATTTGATGCTCGATACTATTTTGAAGGCTTTGCCGGAACGGGAGCGATTGCAGCAGATACTTGCAGTAGGCGTAACTGATGCCATTCGTCAATCGTTACCCGAACGAACTTGGCTGGAAAGTCTTTCGAGAGGACTCTTTGATGATCGAGCAAAGGAATTGATGCCGGAAAGAGAAGCGGTTATTGAAATTCTGAAAGCGGAAATCAGATCTAAACTTCTAGAAATGATCGAGCAAGCAATCAGAACTCAGCTTGAAAAAATAACAATGGATGCGAGTTGAGCGTTAGTTACTGATTAGAAATCAAGATTCGATAAAGAAAGGCGCATGTTCCGGTGCGCCTTCCTTTTTTTCCAACCGAGAATTTCTCTAGCGAACTCCCGATTCGGGATCTCTATCGAGATCGGAAATCATGCTCTTGATTTGTGCATACACAGGGCACTCTTGGCAGGGCATGTTGGATGAGGCATTCGCTTCGTCGTGATTCTTCGAATTTTTTGAGGATTTTCGTAAACGAGTTGAGACTCCAAGGCAGGTTTTCACGGTCCAGCGACCTTTGAGAGGTTTGCATTCGATGAGTTCGTGAGCGTCAAGCCAAGCTTGTGCTTCCGTATAGTCCATTTCTTTCTCCATCTCATGACTGAACCATATTCCTCAATTAAATAACCTCCGAAAACATTAAACAGATATTCCATTATAGCTTATAAAATGGGCAAATCAATTGACTGTAGATGCTAAGACTTGTTCATCCAGATTCTGCATAATCCAATTGATCGCTTCAGAATTAACGCTTTACCTAACTTTTTACAGTTATATATTGACATTTGTTAATTAATTCTGCTATTATTATTCAAACTCACCAACGAGGTCCGTGATGCGGAAACCTGCTGTCTTCATTTTTGTGCTCATTATGATGTCCTTTGGATCTCTTATTTGGGCATCCGAAGATTATTTTCCGAGATATATCAGGAACTATCCTCCCGGATTTAATTCAATGTGGTATCAGGCTGAGCGCTTTCATTCCAAAATAGGTGAAATACCTCGGGGATCCGAAAAGTACAGATTTGATAGGCACATGAGTCGCGTGACCGGGTTGAGTTATCCTTTTTTTCCGGTACCTTATGATTGGGATTACGGAACGGGTAGAACTTTCAATTTGCCCGATTATAACCGGAACGACTGGCATAGATAATCCAAACGAACGTTCTTAAGAAGAATGCAACGACCGCATGTATGATCTGCATGCGGTTTTTATTTTGTGGAAAATCTTAGGATCTGATTTGGAATGAACGAGGGCGGGATGGCGGAGAGAGAGGGATTTGAACCCTCGGAACACCTTGTGAGCATTCACGCGATTTCCAGTCGCGCCCCTTCAGCCACTCGGGCATCTCTCCTCTAATACAATCTTTTTATGATATGCTGATTTGAGTTACGCGTCAAGGAGAATCATATGTCCATAGATGACCGAACCGGATTTCGAAGCGGTTTTGTCGCGTTGGCCGGAAGGCCAAACGTGGGCAAATCCACTTTAATGAATCGAATAATAGGCGAAGAACTGAGTATTGTGACCCCCAAAGCTCAAACAACGAGAAATACCATTCGTGCGATTTACAACGGACCAGGTGTGCAGATTGTCTTTCAAGATACTCCGGGTATCCATGAGCCAAAGAATCCCCTGAATCTCTCTATGGTTTCGAATGCGATTAATGCCGTTGAGGATTGCGATGTGGTGTTGTTGGTTGTACAGCCTGGATCAAGGATTCATCAAGACGAACATAGAATTTTCGAGATACTGAGAAAAACGGGTAAACCATCCATACTTGCCATAAATAAAATTGATTTAGTGAAACACCTGACTCTATTGCCGATGATGGAGATGTATTCTAATGCCCATGAATTCGTATCAATCATTCCAATAAGCGCCCTCAATGGGGATGGAATTCTCGAACTGGTACAAGCACTTGATAAGTTGCTCCCGATGGGCCCTCCTCTGTTTCCGACTGACGACATCAGCGACCAACCTACCCGCTTCTTTGTAGCGGAGCTTGTGCGCGAGCAAATTACGAAACTTACCGGGGAAGAGATCCCCTACAAAACGGCCGTCCAGGTCGAGTCCTTTAAAGAGGTCGATGGCCGCATCATAATTCATGCAGATATACATGTAGAGAAAGACAGCCAGAAAAAGATCGTTGTCGGGAAAGGCGGCAAGATGATTAAACAGATTGGGACGGTTGCGAGAAAAAAAATCGAAGAGTTCCTTGATTCACGTGTGAGATTGGAACTCTTCGTAAAGGTCACACCAAATTGGACAAAAAACCGTAAGATGCTCGAAGAATTTGGTTACGAATAGAGCTGATTTGTGAAGCTCCTAAAACTTAAAGCGAATAGCCGGTGATTTGACATCCTGTTTCTTTTTGGTAACCGCCTCGACTACTACCTTGTCCCCGGGTTTAAGTTGATCTGAGAATATCTGAATACGATCGGCTCCAACTAATCCGGTCTTCACGGAAATCGGCTCAATTTTGCTCCCGTTCTGAAGCTTCCAGACTCGCTTCTCGCCTGGGGCGGCGTTGATTCCGTCCTGTTTTTCTTTCCCCGTTATTGATTTCGGCGGAATAAAGCGCAACGCTTGATCGGTTACGGTCAAAGCGTCCTTCACCTCGTTCAGGAGTATTCTAACGTTTGCAGTCATTCCGGGTCTCAGCTTAAGATCATTATTTTCCACGTCCATCACCACATTATAAGTAACTACATTCTGTTCCACTTTAGGGTCATTTCTGATCTGAGTTACGACTCCGGAAAATATCCGATCAGGAAAGGCCGGTACAGTAAAATCAGCCTTTTGGTCCACCTCTACTCGCCCTATGTCCGCCTCGTCGACGTTGGTATGCACCTGCATACGTGTGAGGTCTTCGGCAATTTTAAACAATACAGGTGTTTGAAAACCAGCCGTGACGGTCTGACCTACATCCATGCTGCGCGAAGTGACTATGCCGTCCACGGGAGCAATAATTCTGGTGTATTTAAGTTGCAGTTCCGCTTCTTCAAGTTTTGCCTGTAGCTGAGACACTCGTGCTTTATCCGCGGCAACCTGCGCCACTGCTGCATCAGCTTTGGTTTTTGCTGCATCGAAATCACTTTGACTGATGGAGTTTCTTTCAATCAGAGTTTCTTTTCGTTTAAGAGTTCTAGCTTCATCGATTGCGGTAACTTCCGCTTTTGCCAATGCAGCATGTGCCGCTTCGAGATCCGCTCTCGCCTGATCAGCTTTCGCTTTGAACATGTCGGGATCAATCAATGCAATGAGTTGACCCTTTGTTACCTTTGATTCGAAATCAGCATAAATTTCCCTGATGGTCCCGGAAACCTGACTGCCCACTAGGACCTCCACCAACGGCTTAAGAGTGCCGCTTGACGTGATCTCCGCTCGCAGGGTGCCGCGCTCCACTGGTACGGTAATGAAGCGAACCTCTGAATCAGCTTCCGATTCTCTGGTAAGAAATACGTAGCCTACTACGATTAGAGCGACTACTACGATAGCCGCTATGACTTTCTTCAATTATTCAACTCCGTTTGGTAATGACTAATACCAAAACTCCGGATATTTTCGGGTTTTGGGTATGTTGTTGAATATCAATGCGACCAGGAGCATAACCAGGGCTCCGGCCAATGTGGGAATGAGAACGAAGAGAAAACCTAATTTGTGAATTGATTCTCCCCCTATGATGTAGGTAAGCGCTGTTGCTCCCGCCGGTGGGTGGAGAGTTCTTGTCACGTGCATTATTACAATTGAAGCTGCAGCTCCAATTGCCGCTGCAAAAACCGGTAGACCGGTGAACAGAGTGTAGGCCAAAACGCCTACCGTCGCAGCAAGCACATGACCGCCGACAAGGTTTCTCGGCTGCGCTAAAGGACTCTTAGGCGCGCCGTACAAGAGGACTGCTGAAGATCCAAAAGATCCCATAATCATCATAAAATCGCTCTTGTCGAAAAACGAATAATGGATTAAAGCGACCGCTCCTATACCTAAAAAACCACCGAGTCCGGAGAGGAAAACTTCTTTTTGAGATACAGCGGGCGGGCTCTTGGATGTTCCTCTGAGTTTTTGGATGTATTCTTTCATACAGAAACCGACCAGCTCAGAGCGTCTGATCTCGTCACTATGCCTTGCAGCTTTCCCGCAGAATCAACAACCGGCAGACGATTAATGTGACCCGTGCTCATCAGAGTCGCAGCTTCTAAAATGGGGGTATCCGATTGAACGGTAGTTACCGGGCTTGACATAATATCGGCAGCCTTGCCCAAACGAACTGGAGCAGCGAGACAACTCCGGCCGAGCAGACATTCACGTATGACACCCATGAATGTACCAGCGGTGCCTTTACTCATCACGAACAGGAAATCCTTTTCGGAAATAACGCCGGTTACAATTTGTCGGTTCAACACAGGTAATCCTGAAATTTGATTCGTGGCCATTAATTCCGCGACTTCACTCAAAGGCATATCCTCGGTTGCATATACCACCTTAGTGGTCATCACGTCTCGCACTTTCACGGATTCGATCAACCTTCGAACTGCATGCTGATACGCCTTTTGATAAAGTTCTTTGAAGTCATTTGATGTGATGTCGAGATAGCCATGCATATCTTTCATGGCCTGAATCACATCGTCGTCGGATATGTTTACTGGGGCGCAAGCGGTGATCCGAGTTGTCAT
>CAZTJA010000094.1:3387-12353 GCA_964613745.1 uncultured Syntrophaceae bacterium | reverse complement strand
CGAATACAATAATTGCTCTTAAAAGCATAAAGTGGTATCTCTACTATTTTTGATCACCTGAATTAAGGGACAAAAATGAGTAGTCAAACTACCCCGAGCTACAGTCTTACAATCAGAGTGCGTATAGACCGTCTTCCCGGAGCATTAGCACGGGTTGCGGCAACAATCGGCGATCATCAAGCGCTCATTGGGGCTATTCCCGTCATTAAAATAGAAAAAAACCACGTGATTCGTGAACTCGATATTTATGCGAGAGACGAAACACATGAAAAGCAAATTGTTGACGCAATCCGCAGATTGCCGGGTGTCGAAGTAATCGAAGTCACTGATCGGACATTTGCCTATCATGTGGGTGGAAAAATAGAGGTAATTGGAAAAAGAAGACTTCGAGGACGAGAGGATTTGTCAATGGCTTACACTCCCGGTGTGGGTCGTGTGAGCATGGCTGTGGCCAAGAACGTCGGAGCTGCATACCAATATACAATGAAGGGCAACACGGTTGCCATTGTGACGGACGGAACGGCCGTACTGGGACTCGGCCCCATCGGGCCGCTTGGCGCAATTCCAGTGATGGAAGGCAAGGCCATGCTTTTCAAGGAATTCGCAGGAATCAATGCCATACCGCTCTGTTTAAACGTGACCGATATTGATAAAATAATAACGGTAGTCAAAGCTGTTGTGCCGACCTTCGCGGGAATAAACCTTGAGGATATTTCCGCACCAAGGTGCTTTGAAATAGAGCAACGCCTTGCGGAAGAGTTGGAAATTCCGGTTTTTCACGACGACCAACACGGGACTGCAATAGCTGTTCTTGCCGCATTGAAAAATGCACTGACTCGGGTAGGGAAAAGGTTGGAAGATGTATCGATAGTATTATCCGGAACAGGTGCTGCAGGAGTCGCCACCGTTAAAGCCCTCATTGAAGGGGGCGCAAAACACATCCTGCCATGTGACCGCTCTGGAGCTCTCTATCCGGACAGATCCGAGGGAATGAATAACGTAAAACGGGAATTAGCGGCTTTGACAAATTCAAAAGGGGTAAAGGGCGACCTTAAGACCCTGCTCAAAGGAGCGGATGTTTTTATCGGTCTTTCGGGCGGAAATCTTCTGGAACCAAAAGATTTGGCAGTGATGGCGGAGAACTCTGTCGTGTTTGCTCTGGCTAACCCTGTTCCGGAAGTAGATCCGTGGGACGCTTTGGATTATGCACGCATAGTAGCAACCGGCAGAAGCGATTTTCCGAATCAAATTAACAATGCCCTCGTGTTTCCCGGAATATTCCGTGGAGCTTTAGATGCACGGGCTCGAAGGATAAACTCGGCAATGAGGATGGCGGCTGCTGATGCAATTGCGGCTTTGGTTCCGACTGAAGAATTGGCGGATCAGAACATAATCCCGGGTATCTTTAATCCGGATGTCTGCCCCAGCGTTGCTGCAGCTGTTGCCGGAGCTGCAGTTGCAAGTGAGGCAATTAGAAAATTTGATTCTCCAACACTGATCAGATAACCGAAGAAGAAAAGAATCGAGAGGGAACAGGTTGGCCGACCAAGAAGGGCGAATGACATTTCTTGAGCATCTTGAGGAGCTGCGACAGGCCCTTGTTAAGGCGCTGGCCGGTCTGCTGATCGTCAGTATTATTTGCGCTTTTTTTAGTTCCAGGCTTCTTCAGCTCATTTCGGATCCCATAATAAAAATATTGCCGAAAGATTCGTCGCTCGTTTTCACTGGGCTTCCCGATCCTTTTTTCATTTACGTAAAGGTGGTTATTCTTGCGGCCGTTATAATTACTCTGCCGTGGATAATTTATCAGCTTTGGCGATTCATCAGACCCGGCCTACATGAGCACGAAAAAAAATACGCCATCCCGTTCATTATCGCTGCTACCGTTTTATTTTACGCAGGAGCCGCATTCGCTTATTTTCTTGTGTTCCCCGCTGCATTCAAATTTTTCCTTAGTTGGGGATCAGAAGACCTGAAGCCAATGATTGCGATCCGGGAGTATATTTCTCTTGTTATTTTGCTCATGCTTGCCTTTGGCGCAGTTTTCGAAACTCCGATCGTCATCGTTTTTTTGGGTTTATTGGGAGTTGTTAATAGCTCGATTCTGAAAACCGGCAGAAGGTATTTTGTTGTTTTGAGCTTTGTTATTGCGGCTATCCTCACTCCTACTCCCGACGTTATCAATCAGACCATGATGGCGGTTCCATTACTATTGTTCTATGAGGTAGGAATTTACATCTTAGTGCTGATTGAACGACAACGATCACGCAACGAAGCCCTCGAGCAATCTCAATCGGATTAGATCAGATGAATGGTTTTATGACGGCAGTTTGGTGTAAGGAACTGCACGTGTTCACGAATATTAACTTGGTATCCAACACTGGTGCCGTGCTCCTTAGATAAGGCTTTTTGAGTGAATGAAACACGATTCAGAAGAAATTTCGGCCGAACAAAACGGAAATAGCCCCACATTGCTCAAACCCCAATACCTCAATCCAGCTTCAGGATCTCAAGCCACTGCTAGATTCTTTTCTCTCCTTTGGGCTCTGGTCGTTCGGGATATCACCAGCAGGTACAGGCGATCTTCACTGGGAATGTGGTGGGCTTTTTTACAGCCTTTGATACTCATGCTGTTGTTCAATATGCTTCGCGGTTTTGTGAACATCCCTAGTGACGGCATCCCGTACATTCTTTTCAGCTTTTCAGCACTGGTTCCATGGACTTTTTTTACGAATGCCGTTGCGGCATGCGGTCCAAGTATTACGACAAATGCAGAAGTCATAAAAAAAATAGCACTCCCGAGAGAAGTCTTTCCCTTGGCAGCAGTAACTGCGACCCTTTTTGATTTTGTCATGTCGGGTCTAATTTTGGCCGGTATGCTTCTTTATTTCAAGATACCTTTAACCCTGCAGGTTTTGTGGATTCCCATTCTGAGCATACTCATGATAGCGATTGCTTTCGGGGTAGGGATTCTTATTGCCGGACTTGGTACTTTTAGGAAAGACTTTATTTTTGCCACCCCATTCTTAACTCAGGCGTGGCTGTTTGCCACCCCGGTCATTTATCCTCTCAGTTCAGTGCCGGAACAGAGCCGCTCTTTATACATGCTGAATCCAATGGTCGGAGTAGTCGAAGGTTTCCGAAGCGTCTTGCTGAGAGGAGAGGGCCCGCCACTCGACGCCTTGGCATTGTCCCTAATTGTAACCGCTCTTCTACTGGGGATCTCCTGGCCCATTTTCCGGAAATTGTCCGGATACTTCGCTGACGTCCTGTAAACTGCAATGGCCCAAGACACCGTTATAAAAGTAGAAGGACTCTGGAAGCGCTATGGGTTGCCTTCGCCAAAAATGTTACTGAACAGGCTCATCGGGCGGGAAGCGGACTCCTCGGGGCCTTGGGCGTTGCGAGAAATCAATCTGGAAATTACCAGAGGCGAAACTTTCGGGATATTAGGCCGAAATGGAGCCGGTAAAAGTACTTTGCTCAAAGTTCTTGCCGGAGTGACCCTGCCCACGAGAGGAAATGTGGAAGTAACAGGTCGGATTTTTCCTATGATCGAGCTTAATGCGGGTCTCAATCCGGAACTTACCGGGCGGGAAAACGTGAAACTTCTGGGTTCAATAATGGGATTGACCAGATCGGAGATGGAAGACAAACTTCCGGGTATCGAGGATTTCACCGAATTGGGCGAATGGTTCGATAAGCCCGTTCGTATGTATTCCAGCGGTATGCTCGGCCGATTAGGATTTGGAGTTGCCGTTAATATCGAAAGCGATGTGATTTTGATCGATGAGACTTTTGCCGTAGGAGATTTGCGTTTCCAGAACAAGAGCCTTGCTCGAATGCAAAGATTAAGGGAAAGCGGAGCGACGATCCTTTTAGTCAGCCATAGCCTGGAAACACTCCAGTTCGTTTCCAGTCGCGGCATTCTGCTTGAACAAGGTCGCCTATTACGGGAAGGAGAAATACTTGAGACTATTACTCAATACGAGTCTCTTGTGTTCAGATCGGAACAGAAACGGCTCGAAAAGAAGAATGTACAAACTCCTCTCGGCGTGATCTCAGTCATCAAAAGCGAGGTCCTGGATACGTTGGATACGCCGGTAAACGAAATACATGCTTTCGCCCCGTTCTCTGTACATATTGAACTTTCAATTAGGGAGCAACTGGCAGACGTCGAATTTCGTCTCAAAATATTCAACGCCGCAGGCATCCTGTGCAGATCGAACATCGAACATTGCGCAAAACCAATTGATGCCGGCAATTACAAAATTCGTGTTGCCTATCCGGAAAATGATCTTTCCACTGGTGCTTATGAGATCCAATTGGAAGCTGCCGTTAACGGCCGTAGAATTGGGTCCTCGAGTTTAACGAGTTTCTCCGTTGTTGGACCGAAAAGATCCCGTGGAGTGATAGCGGGTGCATGTGAATGGGATTTTGTTCGCTACACTGATGCTCAAAGAACGTCAACTTTGAATACGAATCATCGGGAGGTGAATCTTGACTCAAAATAAGGATCTCTCCTGGAATAAATTTATGAAGCTCAGGTCTGAATGCCACGCCAAATTCGGCAGTGTTCTTGATCTGCCCTTGATCACTCCGGTTGAAGAACTAGCCGACCATCTCGGAATCACGATACGGGTCCTGGACATCGGTGCGGGTGCTCACAAACCTTACGAAGAAAGAGTCCTCAACTCAGGGGCCGCCTACTTTAGTATGGATACGGATCCGGAAGGGACCTTTGACTACGGCTGCTTCGCAGATGTTCCGCCGGAGACACGGTTCGATTTCATACTTGCAAATCAGGTGATCGAGCATTTAACCGTGGATGCGTGCAGGGAAATGCTCTCATCAGCTTTCGAACATACAACCCCCGGCGGGAAGATTATGGTGACCGTACCCAATGCAGCGCATCCCGTAAGACAGCGCGACTGTACACATGTAACTCCGTGGCCGGCTAATGACCTATATAGTATTCTGAGCATGGTAGGATTCGAGGTGGCTAAGTTGACCCGCTACAACAAATTTCCACTCACTTCGGACCCCCTGAAAAGATGGATAGTGGATCTGGTGTGCAAAGAATTCCGCATGGATTGGTGTGACAGCATTATGGCGGTAGCCTACAGACCTATTTAATGGAATGGACCGCCATGCAAACGATCACAAGAACCGTCATTCCCGACATCCCCAAATCGAGAGCAAGAGACTTAGGGTATACGTTTCGACGGCATTATGTTGATCAGTTCCATCTGACACATGTAAGCCGTATTCCGGAGAATGCAAAAATTCTTGATCTTGGCGGTACTAAGATTGAAAAACGAGGATTGTTCGACATCGGAACATTCGGTTTAAACGTGCTGTATACGAATCTCACGGCAAATAAACTCCCGGATATTCAAGCTGATGCCGTCCAATTACCGATTAGGAAGCACAGTTTTGATTGCGTGATCTGTTCGGAGATGCTGGAGCATACACCGGATCCCAAGTCCGTGATTGAAGAAATCAGCCGGGTACTCAAGCCCGGGGGGATTGTGTTAATTTGTGTGCCGTTCTCAACTCGAATTCATGCTGACCCGTACGATTACGGGAGATACACGGATTATTTTTGGAGCGAGACACTTACCCGGTATGGCTTCAAGATCGAGGTAATCGAGAAACAAGGATTATTTTGGAGCGTTATTCTTGATATGGTGAGAGACGGACTGTACGCAGTGACCGCACAGTGGAAAAGTTCTTTTGTCCTCAACCTCGTTTTCACTCTTTTTGGATATGCAAGACTAATGGCGATTCGATTTGATCGGAAACTCTCAGGTTCACTGCAAAGCTCGTTAGCAGGATATACCACAGGATTCGGAATTAAGGCTTACAAAGAATGAATAAACCTAAGGTGTACCTGACCGGTGGTGATTCCGGTTGGGCGATTGATGAAGATTTACGTTTAACTCGAATTGCATTACAGGATTTGGTTGAGTTTGTCCCACTCTCAGAAGCCGATATTGTGCATTGTGCGTGGTGGTTTGGGCTCTTGCTTTATAAGAAAGAGCAGCTGCAAGGCAAAAAAGTTTTGTGCCACATTCCCGGTGAACCTTTCCGTTACCTGAGAGTCCCTGAACACAACGATGCTGCGGAATTTGTGAGTAGGTGGATAACTCGCTCCCAACAAGCTGTTGCCGAATTGAATTCCATAGGCATTGAAAGTGATCTTCTGCCGTACATGATCGATACCTCGGTGTTTAGACCGTTAGCCGTAAACGAGGATGCTTCTGCAGCGGTAAAATCAAAATGGAATATTCCTGATAACTGCTATCTCATCGGCAGTTTTCAAAGAGATACTGAAGGTGCTGATCTCGTTTCGCCGAAACTGGTTAAAGGCCCGGATGTTTTCCTTGAAATTCTGCTCGGACTCAAGAATCGTGGTTTTAACTTTCACGTTGTATTGGCAGGTCCACGCAGGAATTGGATACTTGCAAAATTGAGGGAATATGGGATTGGGCATTCTTATTGTGGAATTCCCATGTCAAAGGATGATTTGGCCGAGAATACTCTTTCACGTGAGGATCTAAACCAGCTTTACAATCTAATTGATCTGTATGTTGTTTCGAGTCGATCTGAAGGAGGTCCACATGCGGTTCTGGAAAGTAGTGCCTCGCAATGCAAAATTATCAGCACGCCGGTCGGTGCTGCACTAGACATTCTTGAACCTTCAGTAATTTATCGAAATCACGTAGAGGCGATCAAACTCATTGCCGATGATATACGTACCAACAGATTGGAAAAAACGGTTCGTCCTCATTACGAAACTGTTCAGAATAATCATCGACCTGAATCCTGCAAGCAAAGATTGGAAGAAATCTATTCCCGTGTGGGTGAGCTAAGACCATACAAGATTAAAGAGCGACCGGTATCTTGGTCCAAAACTCCCGGTGATCGAACAACAGTTGGACTGTGGCACACATTCTTTAAACCCCCTTATGGTGGAGGAAATCAGTTCATGATGGCTTTGCGCAAGGCTTTTCTTGCAAAGGGCTTGGATGTTAGGGAAAATGAACTGACGGAAAACATTGATGCATTTATCCTTAACTCTATCCACTTTGAGGTGGACAGGTTCCTGGAATTCAGCAAAAAACACAGACTGAATGTGCTCCACAGAATCGATGGACCAATTTTTTTGATAAGAGGATTCGATAGGGAAAAAGACGAGCTTTGCTACAAATTGAATGATCAATTTGCATCGGCAACCGTGCTTCAATCGAATTGGGTATATCAGAAAATAACAGAGCTGGGCTACTCACCGGTCAACCCTGTGATAATTCACAACGCAGTCGATGCAGATATCTTTCACAAAAAAGGTCGTGTACCTTTCGATCCTGACCGAAAGATCAGACTTATATCTTCCAGTTGGTCCAATAACCCGAGAAAAGGAGGACCTATTTACAAATGGATAGAGGAAAACCTCGACTGGAATAGATTTGAATACACATTCGTGGGGAATGCTTCGGAAAAATTCGACAAGGCGAAACACATCCCACCCGTGCCTTCGGAAGATTTGGCGCAAATATTGAGACAACACGACATTTATATTACGGCAAGCTCAAATGATCCCTGCTCCAATGCACTTATCGAAGCTTTGGCTTGCGGACTCCCGGCTCTTTACATAAATGACGGCGGCCACCCCGAACTGGTCGGGTGCGGAGGTCTACCCTTTAACAGTCGTGAAGAAATCCTGCCGAATTTAGACTTGCTCGCTGGAAATTATGAATCCTTTCAAAGATTGATAACCGTGTCTAAGCTCGAAGATACCGCTCAAAAATATTTGGAAGTAGTGAAGAAGATCATTCAATGAACCTTGTGCTCTTTTTCACCAAAGGAGTGTCTCTACGTACCTGGGCGATGATGGGTATGCTCAAACGGGAGATTGCAGTATACACCAAGCTGATCCAACGAGGATACAAGGTCAGCTTTCTTACGTATGGTGACGAGAAAGACCTCGCGTTTCAGTCCGAGGTCGAAGGAATCCGAGTGCTCTGCAACCTGAAAGGCTGGTCCCAAGAAAAGTATCAGGATCGACTTCTTGATTTTCATGAACCTGTTTTGAGCAAGGCTCATATTATTAAGACAAACCAAACCTATGGAGCGGATCTTGCCTTAAAAGCCGCTGCAAAATTTGGGACGAGATTTGTGGCTAGATGCGGCTACATGTGGTCATATAATGCGGCAAGAGAATGGGGAATCGATTCGCCTCAGGCGGTTGAAGCCCGCACCGTAGAAAGAAGCGTGTTCATCCCCGCTGATCGGATAATAGTCACTACGGAAAAGATGAGACAAGATGTTTTGGCCCGAATGCCGGATGTGTCGAACAAAATACATGTGATCCCAAACTATGTGGCCGTTGACGCGTTCCGACCTTTATTTTACGAGAAGAAACCGAATACCCTAATTTACGTAGGAAGAATTGCCCCTGAAAAGAACCTTGAATCCGTTCTTGAAGCAATCCGCACGGTTGACGTTACTATGACGATCATTGGAGAGGGACGTATGCGTCCGGAACTTCAGGAGCAATTTTCAGATCTAAGCGACCGAGTAATATGGGAAGGCAATGTTCCCAATTCGGATTTACCGGAATACCTCAACCGAGCCGCAATATTTATACTCGCATCACGTTATGAAGGTCATCCGAAAGCATTAATAGAGGCCATGGCTTGCGGAATGCCGGTCATAGCGGCCGACTCTCCAGGAATCAGGGAAATTGTGTCGGATGGTAACACCGGGATACTGTGCGGTCCGGATCCCACATCAATTCGAAGAGCGGTCGAATATATGCTCGCGAATTTTGAGCAAGCGCGAAATCTGGGCCAAAATGCGAGACAGTATGTGATTGATCATTTTTCATTGGAAAAAATAGCCGATCAAGAATACTCCATCCTTGATGCGATCTCCCAGAAGTGACATTCATCGGACGAGCAAGT
>CAZTJA010000094.1:0-3287 GCA_964613745.1 uncultured Syntrophaceae bacterium | reverse complement strand
GAATTCATAATAATCAATGATGGTTCTCAAGAACCTGTGGAAGATGTTGTCAGATCTTATGAAGATTCACGAATAGTTTACATCGACCAGGAAAACAAAGGTCTCACAAAATCTCTCAACATAGGACTACATTTAGCCAAAGGAATGTACATCGCTAGAATGGACTCCGACGATCTGTCGGAATCCGATAGGTTGATGCTCCAGATTCAGGAGATTACTGGAAATCCCGATTTAGACTTGGTGGGAGCTGATTTTGCGGTAATGGACGAGAGTGGACGGGTTATCGAGACAAAAAACTTGATCAGAGATGATGAATACCGGCTTTGGAGATTACAATTCCACAACAATTACGGCCACGGCGCGGTCATGTTCAAGAAAAACGCCGTCCTCGCGAAAGGCGGGTACAACCCCGCCTTGAGGTACGCTCAGGATTACGATTTGTGGTCTCGTTTGTCGCTAAAAAATAATACTTCGATAATTGGAAAGACACTGTATAAGTACAGGCATGTACTCAAAGGCTCGCAGGCTTCGGTGAAACATTATGATGCCCAACTAGCGGCCGCCATCATGATCAGTAATAAGAACCTGATGGATTGTAATCCAAGTCTCACCAATGAAATGGCTACGGATGTCAGAGCCTTGTACTGGAAATTTGAGAAATCCGAATTGTGCGCGGCAGGCTTGAAACTCCTTCCGGAAACACTTCAGGGGTTCTTTCAGAAGTATGGATTTTCCGAAGTAGAAAAATCGAGACTTAGCTCGAGAGTGCTTCAGGATATTCAGATGGAAATAGAAGCCACTCCGACACTCTCTCATGAGGAGATACGCGCATTCAAAGGTGGCCTTGAGTGATCCACAAACCCTAAGCACCATGAGTTGTGAAAGCCTGTTGAAAAATCATGAGTTTGGCCCTAGTATAAACAGTTTTGTAGGTGCTCTCCGACAAGCGAGCGGCTTGTAGCGGGATCTGACAGCAAACTGAACACTGTGGGATCCCGGTTGAAATTTGCTAAATTCTTTGACGAAGGGTAAGATCCGTGACTTTTTACTCCGTGCCGGAAAGGCGATTCTCTGGAGGATCAGCCGTGAAAACTAGGTCATTGCGGCATAGAATAGGTTCATTCTTAAAAAAGATATTTCCGAATGGCGATCAAGATCTAAGCACTCTTCGGCAAGAAGTTCAGTTATTGAGGCGTGAACTCCATGCCTATGAGGTGAATGATCGAAGCTCCATGAAGCAGGAAATGGAGATTTTGCGCAGCGATTTGCAGGGTACAGGGGACCGTGAATTATCTCTCTTGAAGCAGGAAATTAGCATTCTTCGAAACGAGATGCTTGAAAACATTGCCGCAATTCATCGCTTGGAGATTCTGACTTTAGCCGAAAGACTCAAGTTACTGGAGGATTTTGGCAAAGCTCTTCCTCCGACAATTCCCGGAAAAACGAAGCAATCATTAAAACCTAAAGGCTTCAGTTTCGGAATAATTACTAATGGTCAACGTAACGATAAATTAGCCAGACTTATTTACTCGATTCGGGCACAGAATATTCCCGAGCATAACAGGGAAATCCTAATAGCCGGAGTCGTGGAAGACTTCACGGGCTTTGAAGACGTTAAGAGAATATCTATGAAGGAGGCGGCCGCTGAAGGACGGCTAGGTGCGATGCGCAACGTCTTAGCAAAAGAGGCTAAATTCAACAAATTCGTGAGCTTGGATGATGACTTCCTTCTGCATTCACAATGGGCGGACGCCGTGAATGAAATTCAAGGTGATTTCGATATCGCCACAAGCATCATATTGAATCCCGATTTGTCGCGGTATTGTGATTGGGTCAACTCGATTGAGAACTACACTTTCCTCAGAGCTTATCACGAGATGTTCAATAAATGTCAGTACATGACGGGAGGTTACGGCATATACAAAGATTTCATTTTCCTTGAACATTCATGGAACGACAATCTTGGTTTTTACCAGGGGGAGGACGTGACTTTCTCCAGGCGTTTGTTTGATGCAGGTTACCAACTTAAGTTTATACCTAAAGCTATTGTGATGCACGATGATGAAAGGTACCGTCAAAAGGGCTACGGTGTAATAAGATCCCAAGGACCTGATCGCTGTGAAATTGAGGGTGTCAGCCTTCGCATGGAACAACTGTGTCCAAGGACTCTGACCTGAGATAATCCAGAACTCTCACATTAATTTCGTAATTCAGGCTCATTTTGGACGGGCACCGAGTGTTGCATTGTTGCGACTTCGTTCACTCCGTCCGATATTACTTGACCGTCACGAATTCTTATAATCCTGTCACAAGCCTGCCCGATTTCATCCTCGTGGGTTACCAGTATTACGGTGTAGCCCTGCTTGGCTATATCCCGCAACTGATCAATGACGATTTGAGTATTTTTCTGGTCCAACTGGCCGGTGGGCTCATCTCCAAGTATGAGCGATGGGTTATTCACCAAGGCTCTTGCTATTGCGGCCCGCTGTCTTTCACCGCCGGAAAGCCTATTAGACCAATGATCCACTCGATGAGAAAGCCCGACGCGGTCTAGAGCATCGAGGATTCTCTTGCGGCGAACACTTCTGTCCGACTCGGCATAGATCAACGGCAATTCCAGATTTTCATACACTGTCGAGTTTGCCAGCAAATCACAGCTTTGAAAAACAAACCCGAGTTCTCGATTGCGAAAATGAGCCTGTTCCTCACGAGAGAATTCAAGAATATTTTTTCCCTTGAAAAGATATTCTCCCGAAGTAGGTGGATGCAGTAATCCCAACACATAAAGGAGTGTCGATTTTCCGGATCCGGATGGTCCCATAATGGCTACCATTTCCCCGCGAAAAACCTTTATGTTTATATCTTTGAGGGCGTGGATTACGTTTTCACCATCATGGTAATCCTTCACCATGTTCCGGGTCTCTATAATTAAATCGTCTTGTCGCATTCAGGCACAACTCCAGATACTTAGACACTACACTATAACCCAGAGACCCGGTGAAGACCAGCACGTTGTTTATTGCCCATGCACATGGATCGATACCGTGGAAAATTCCCGTGTGTAGGCTCTATTCTATTGTGGTATATTGAACGAATGTTCAGAATCACCAAACATGAAATGGGAGCTAAGGGAGCATTCGTTAAACTTGTTCAGTTGGATACTGAAGATTTTGCAGTCATAGTCAGGTCCCAAATGGATGGAAGATTGCACCACAAGTACATAGGTCCTGATCAATCCAAAGCCGAAGAGATATTCCTATCCGAATCTGAAAAACTGAACGTGTGAT
>CAZTJA010000093.1:0-12365 GCA_964613745.1 uncultured Syntrophaceae bacterium | reverse complement strand
TTCACAGAAGCTCATGGTCATTCGGTGGTAGCTTCAACCTGGATTTCAATCTTCCTTCTTTGTGATTCCCATGCCTTTAAGGCTCCAGGCGTAATTAGAAAGCCCTCTTCGGAGGGTTTTCTTGTTTCTACGCGGTGAACAGCCTATACTTCATACATATTTACGTATTTAATGTGCGACTCTTGCATCATTGGAGGAACAGTGTCTCCACCGGATGAATACACCATGTGGCGGGAGCGCGAAAAGCTCAACAAGAATGTCGATCAGCTGAGAATTGCTTACGATGAACTAATCAAAAAAATCAAAAGAGTTGATCCTGTAACATTGGCGGAAACAACGGACGGCCATTATCGGTCTGAAGGCATTCCACAGATCACTCTGCAGTTCCTCCATAGTTGGTTTGTACTAGACTTCTTGCCTTATAAGATCACCGGGGCCCATGAATTGGTGGATACTTTGCCTCTAAAGGTATTGGCCCTCCAACACTTTCTGGCGGCCGCAGAAAATCAAAGTAACGGCGTACACGTTATGGGCAAATGGATAGACTGTCGGGATCTGCAGCACGGAGCGGTTTTGGGCGCTCATTTTTCCCGGAAAATTCTAGATCGGCTGCGTCGTTTCTTCTCGATGGAAGATTCAGAAAAAATTTCTCGTGCATTGAGATGGGCCGGTAAACCAGCCAAGCTTGCAGATGAAGGTTTCGAATTTAAATTGTTTCCCAGATTGCCGGTGGCTCTCATAAACTGGAAGGATGACGAGGAGTTCCCCGCATACAGCAAAATACTCTTCGATGTTTCGGCCAGTAATTACATGCCTACACACGGACTCGCTGCATTGACGGAGTTTCTGATTTTCAGACTGACCGAAGAGCAGGGGTAACACTCTTCAATTTGTCGGTGCCTCCCCAGTCTTGCTTGTGACACGTTCCTGCAACTGCTTAACCCAGGGTCGTATCATAACCGCATGTGGTGAATCCGGGGACTTTTCTAGAAAGGTTTCCCAGATCTTCAAAGCTCCAGTTTCATCCTTCAGATCATCGCGCAAGATAATTCCCAAGTTGAACATGGCTATTGAATGATTTGGGTCTTTATCAATGGCTTGTTGTAAGTACTTTACGGCTTGCTGGGGCTTGCCGGATTTCCGGTAAGAAATGGCCAAATCCGTCATCACGTCGGCATTGTTTGGCACATAAGTGAGGGCTGTCGTATAATACTGGATGGCTTTTTCGTGTTCCCCTAGATCGAAATAATCGTTTCCAAGCTGAACATAAATATCGGGTTCGTCTTTTTTTACGGACAACATCTTCTCAAGGCCCGCAATTCGCGTCCGCAACTCTGCCTGTGCATCCTGCTTAGCGGGGTGACTCTCTTTGCGTTCAGGTATCCCGCCGACATTCTCCAACTTCCAAGCCGAAAAGATTGTTCCGCTGATGAAACCTATTACAAACACCACAATGATATATACAAGGGAATTACTCGATTTCATGAATTCTCCTCAAGGTTAAGTGATCATTTTACCACACCGCCGGCTCCACGGAAAACAAATGAGCTGCTTCATTGTGCATGAAATTCGTGATAAATTTCTCAGTGCCTCACCCACTTTGAAAGGAGCCGATGATGGAAGATCTAAAAAAGAAGTACAAGACTGTCATGGACGATCATTTTCCTGATTCCATCGAAGTAAAGTTCGGTGATCAGGTCCTCAGATATAAAAAACGAACGTGGAAGATTGGTGACGATCGTGGAGATCTCATAGAGAAGGGGCTGCGTTATGGTGAGAATCCAGGGCAGGAGGCGGCTCTTTACGAATTGGTGGCAGGTAATCTAAAATTGGGTGAATGTGAATTCGTACAACCCGGCATGAGTTTGGTAAGCGGTATTGATGAGCAAATGATGCTTCAGGCCGGCAAGCATCCGGGTAAAACCAATCTGACTGATGTCGATAATGCGCTTAATATACTCAAGTTCCTCATGGACAACCCTGCTTGCGCAATTATGAAACACAACAATCCGTCAGGTGTGGCTCTGGGATCGGATCCGGCCGACGCATATCATAAAGCCGACATGGCGGATCGGATAGCGGCATTCGGAGGAGCGGCGGTCTTCAACAGAGCTATAGATAAGGCCGCGGCTGAACTCATTTCACAGAGATATCTCGAAGTAGTTGCAGCTCCCGAATACGAAAACGGTACACTCGATATCCTCAAGCAACGCAAAAACCTACGAATTATCAAGGTTCCCGGTATAGATAACTTGAGCAAATACGTCATGAAACGGTTTGTGGATTTCAAGAGCCTCATAGATGGTGGCCTTGTAGTGCAACAGTCACCTATAAATGCAATACTCAAACCGGAAGATCTTGTTCCTGCAAGGTCCGTGTACAAAGGGGTAGAATACAGAATTGATCGTCAGCCGACTGCAACGGAACTTGCCGATATGGTGTTTGGTTGGTCGGTGGAGCAAGGGGTCACTTCGAATTCCGTTCTCTACGTAAAGAACGGCTGCACCGTAGGAATTGGAACCGGTGAACAAGACCGAGTGGGCGTCGCCGAAATAGCGGTTTTCAAGGCATATACGAAATACAGAGATCGTCTTTGTTATGAACGATACGGCAAACCCTTTGCCGAGTTGACTGACGAAAAATTAAAGGCCTCCCTTGAAGAGGAGACAAATAACGCAAAAGCCGGTCTTCCCGGATCGACGATGGTTTCAGATGCTTTCTTTCCATTCCGGGATGGTGTTGAGGTGGGGATTAGACAGGGAATCACCGCGATTGTACACCCCGGGGGATCGGACAGGGATTTTGAATCGATCCAGGCCTGCAACGAAGCTGATCCAAAGGTAGCAATGATGTTTACAAATCAGCGGGCATTCAAACATTAATACTTAAGCGAATTGTGAAAAAATCTTTCTGCCTCAGATTAATATGAAATTACTATTTTCTGCTTTTCTTTTTGTATTCATTTATATGTACGCCGGGATTTGCTCCGCAGATGATGCGGAGTTCCGAAATCTCGATGCCGGGTTGCCTGCATCGGAAGCTGTTGTCCGGAATGCTTTGCAATCTCCGGATCGGGGCATACCGAATGATCTTTTAAGGCGATGTAAGGGCATTGCCATATTTCCGGGAGTCCTAAGGGTAGGGCTATTGCTGGGGGTCTCCTTCGGTAAAGGCGTAGTCCTGAGGTTTGACGAAAAAAGTTCGGAATGGAGCAAGCCGACATTTTTCAACATACGGACCGGAAGCTTTGGATTACAGGTAGGTGCCCAATCTACGGATCTTATATTGTTGATTATGACGGAACAGGGTGTTCAGCATCTGCTTGAGGAGAAGTTCATCTTGGGTGCCGATATATCCGTAGCAGCCGGACCGGTCGGACGAGAAGCCGGAGCCGAAACCAATATGAGTTTCGAATCCGGTATTTTGTCTTATTCAAGATCAAAGGGTTTTTTTGCGGGAATTTCCTTGAACGGGGCATCCTTAAGCCCTGACAAGAAATCAAACGAAATCTATCATGGCCCGGGAATCTCTGTGCAGGACGTCTTTTATGAAGGCAAAGGAACTCTGACCGAAAATGGCAAATCGTTGATCAATGCTTTGCGAAAACCAACATAAAGCTAATTGAAAGACATGCTCTCTTAGAGAATTCAGCGATGCGTTCTTGAAATCATTTAGCCTTTTCTTCTTTTGTTCTGTTCAGACCCACTTTTACGAGATCTTTTTCATTTTGTTTCAAGTAGGCTTCAGCTTGTTGGATGAGATTTTTCAAGTCCGGCACAGACAGTGTATGCAGGTAATCTATTTCAGTCTGAACATCCTTAAGTATATTCGCCAACTTGGCCTGCCTCTCTTCGATAACGAGCAGCGTGGCCGCAAGCTCACTCGATAAGCCGGAAAGACCCAACAATCGTTTTCGGCTCATGAACCATATCGTAAGCGGAAACGTCAGCGCTATTAACAGCAAAACTAAGATCATAATCTTGATGTAAGCTACAAGTTCACGACTCACCATTTTGTTATAATAACTTCGATCTTCGGTTCGCTCTCCAGTTTGTTTTATCGATTCCAGAATATTCTCAATACGTTCTACTCTCTGTTCGGGAGTAAGCCCCTTTTCTGAAATCGCCTGCTCTATTGCCTGAGTACCCAGCTCTGCAGCTGAATCGGATTTAAGTCCCTGTGATAATGCGTTCTCTCCGTAGGCTAAGATTCCGAATAATGTAAGAATGCATAAAAGGGCAAAAGCTTTCTTGTAAGATTGCATGAGATACTCCATCATCTAATAATCCCAAGTTCCCTACCAACCCTGGAAATTATCTCCACAACTCTTTCCAAATCTTGTAACGTGTGGGTAGCCATCAAACACATGCGTATGCGCTGGGAACCTTCTGCAACTCCGGGAGCCAGCACACAATTGGTGAATAGGCCTTCCTCGAAAAGCCGCTTCCACAGGAATATTGTTCGAGCATCATCTCCTATAACAAGAGGCACAATCGGAGTTTCGGTAGGTCCCGTTTCGTAACCTAAGGCTTTCACGTGGTGCATGAGATACTCGGTATTCCGCCACAAATTGGCCCTGATCTCGGGCTCAGCTAGAATAACTTCTATTGCGGCTTGGACGGTGGCTATGGCAGACGGAGGCATGGCAGCTGAAAATATGAGTGCCCGAGAGTGATGTTTTATATATGAAATAACCCGCGCATCACCCGCAATGAACCCGCCGAGGCTGGCAAGGGACTTGCTAAATGTGCCCATTACTAAATCTACTTCATCCGTCAACCCGAAATGTTCCAGTGTTCCGGCTCCGGTTGCTCCCAAAACGCCTATACCATGGGCATCATCCACCATTATCCGGGCACCGAATTCCTTGCACACGGCCACAATATCCGGCAAGGGAGCAATGTCTCCCTCCATACTGTAAACACCGTCAATGATGACCAATACGCCCGATGAATCTCTGGAAGCCTCAAGGTTGCGCCTTAACGATTCCACATCGTTGTGTCTAAAACGACGCACTTTACCGAAACCAAGGCGCACTCCTTCCAATATGCTTGCATGGACGAGCCGATCAATGATGACCGTGTCCATTTTGGAAACCAGTGGCGCAATGGCTCCTTGATTCGTCTGGTAACCGGTTGAAAAAACCTGTGCCGATTCCTTCCCTACGAATGAGGCCAATGTTGCTTCGAGCTTTTCGTGGATATCCAGCGTGCCGTTGAGAAATCGTGAACCGGAACAGCTTGTGCCATACTCATGAATTGCAGCCAGGGCCGCTGCTTTTATTTTTGGATGAGTCGTCAATCCGAGATAATTGTTGGAGCCGACCATGATCATATCTTGGCCGTCTACAACCACATGGGGTCCGTCCAATCTGTTGATGGCCTTAAAATATGGATAAATACCAGCTGCTATGGCTTCTTTGTCCCTGTTGAAAGCATAGCATTTATCAAAAAGATCTGACATTTAAAGGCTTCCGTAATCCCGGCCGGCAGGAGTTTTTCAGAATTTAGAGAGCGGCTGAAAAGAACAAACAGGAATGCGAACTCTCAAAACGGCCTTGTTGCATGATCGCCAAGTCTTCAGCACCGGATATTTAAGCACGCATTTGGGGTATGGTCAAGCGGCACTGGGGAACCGAATATCATATACAAAAACCCGGCCACATTGATGGCCGGGTTTCGGGATGCAAAACTAAATTCTTAAAAAATTACTTAACTTCTGCGGAACCTGTTGCATGACCATGAAGCTTGATTTCAACTTTTTCCTCAAGACCCTGGTAGTATGCCTGAAGAACTTTGACGACTTCCGGTCGTGAAAATTCGGCAGGAAGCTGTCCGCCTTCGGACAAGGTCTTGCGAACCATTGTTCCGGAAAGAAGCAATCTGTCGTCCTTGCCGTGGGGGCATGTTCTCATTGAAGCCATGCCGCCGCATTTGAAGCAATGGAAAGTCCAGTCGATTTTCAAAGGCTTCAGTTCGAGTGAGCCGGCAGGGATTTCGTCGAAAATTTTCTGGGCATCGAAAGGTCCATAATAATCGCCGACACCTGCGTGGTCACGACCCACGATCAAGTGGCTACAACCGTAGTTCTGACGGAAGACTGCGTGCAGAAGAGCTTCTCTCGGACCGGCATATCTCATTTCCATGGGATAGCCCTTCTGAATGACGGTTCCCTTAACGAAATAATGCTCGACCAACACGTCGATTGCTTTTACGCGAACGTCGGCGGGAATGTCGCCGGCTTTTAGCTTACCAAGCAACTGGTGAATCAGTACGCCGTCCATTACTTCAACAGCAATCTTAGCCAAGAATTCATGGGATCGATGCATGGGGTTACGAAGCTGCAGGGCCGCTACTCTGCTCCAACCCATGTCGTCAAAGAGTTTACGGGTCTCAGCAGGCCAAGCATACAGATCGCCGTAGGTGGCGGGGAACATGCCTTCGGAGAAAACTTTTACGGGACCGGCCAGATTCAATCTGCCCTGGGCCTGGACTTTCTGAACACCGGGGTGCTCGGTATCGTCAGTGCGGAAAACACTTTTACACTCATGAACTTTGTCGATGGTATACTTTTCGGTGATTTTCATGGAAGCCATGAGTTCGCCGGATTCGGAATCAACCAATGCAACTTCGTCACCGACATTCACGCTATCATCGTCGGTGGACAGAGTAATGGGAATGGGCCAAAACAGTCCATTGGCCATTTTGTACTCATCACAAATTCCCTTCCAGTCGGCGTAGGTCATAAAGCCATCCAGAGGAGTAAAAGCGCCGCAAGCCATCATGATCAGATCGCCGCATTCACGGGACGTGATCTGAAGTTTCTTCATAGATTCGGCTCTTTTCTTCTCTTCGGCCAATTCTGCTCCCTTAAGAAGCAATGGTTTCAATTCGCCGCCGCCGTGGGGTTTTACCAACTTAGACATTCGCGTCCTCCTTCAGGGTTGAGGTAATAGACTTTGCGCCCGAGGTTATAAATACCCGGGCTCGGGACCCATAAATTGTTTTTGAGATTCTCTTTTTTTGGAAGAGGCCCTGAACGCATTAGGGCTTGAAAAGACACGTTATTCTAGCTTTCATCATAATTAGTGTCAAGGAAATAAAGGACATGCCGTTCTTTCTTTTGATTTCCTCCCACACACATCGCCATCAAGTTAGCTTGTCAAATAAAGAGATGTACCTATCCAGGTTCCGGGTGTATGTTCCGGTCATTCGTAAAGTGAAGCAAGATACGTACCCCGAGAATATCGCCTCTTATAGCGATTGAGAGAGTATACGGTCCCGGGTGACAATCGGAATGTGTCTGAATTCTTTACGACGTGTAAACACCAAAGGAGTAATCAAGGCTAGCTTATCGGCCCGCCATGAGCAAATCAGGGATTTCCCATTTTGCACGAATGGGACCCATCGGCGGACCATTGAAACGTTTAGCCATTAGGGTTCCGGCAACTTCGGATGGAGAGAAGTACGCAAGAGGATTATACATGGTATTGTTCACCCGAACCTCTAAATGCAGGTGAGGCCCGGTGGATCTTCCCGTATTACCTACTGAGGCAATTCTCTGGCCTTTCTTGACTGACTGACCTTTTTTCACGTTGATATCGTTTAAATGAGCATAATACGTGTAAACGCCTTTTCCATGATCCAGCAAAACGGTGTTCCCGTATCTTCTAAACTTCTTTCTGCTTCCAGTGAAAATTACCTTCCCGTCCGCGCAGGCAAGAACCGATTTTCCATTCGGAGCGGCAATGTCGAGACCTTTGTGCAGTCTCCCCCAGCGAAGTCCGAACGGCGATGTGAGCACTCCCCCTGGAACCGGAAATCTCAATTCCGGAACCACAGGATCACGCTTGCCCATGATTGCGTTTGTCACCGTATTTCTTGTGGCCTTGATGATTGCGGATTCACCCGAATGCAGTGTGGAAGCCAAGTACTTTTTGTCCGGGACGAGTGCCGTTGAAGGAAGAAAAATACTGTCTCCTTCTTTGAGATTGTAAGGAGGCATCAGACGATTTATTTTTGCTACCTTATTGAGGTCAAGGCCGTAAACTTGGCAGATATGTTTCAAGGACTCACCTTCACCTACGATGTGAAAGGCGCCTTCAGGATCCGACTCATGCAAGGCTGGTCTCTTGGTACACTCAACTTGAGCATTCGGTAATGAATTTAACTCAGCTTCATTACGAACTAATCCGATATTGGAAGAACAGGATGCGAAAAGGGGGAATGCAAGAATTGCTAAGCATTTTAGCTTTCGATCCATACTAGCTCCAAATCGGAATTGAATATCAGGTTGTGGGGAACACTAGCATAAAACCGGATTAAAGGCAATAAAATATGCTGTTTATGCTAAGTTTATCAACCGAAAAAAGAAGCAAGCCTAAATTGATACTTTACATCTGAAAAAAGGAACGGGGCGTTTGCCCCGATCCCCTACTATAATCATTCACCCCTGACAATTTCTTGATCAATTCAGGGATAAGGTGACCCCTTGTTCTTGGATCTACATCATTTCGCAGGTGCCGGCGCCGGTGTAGCTGTAGGTTCGGCAACCTGTGCGGTTTCGCCGACTTTTTGGCTTAGCTGTGCTGCGGCCGACTTCTTCGCCACCAAGCTTGAAAGCTGAGATTTGACCCCGCTCATTTCTTCGTCGTACGTCTTAATTTGTCGGCTCAGGCTGCTTTGGGCCGTTTTCTTCACATCTTCAATTTGGCTTTCCAATTTGGAGATATGTGCGTCCAACTGCACTCGCTGCTTGATAAGGCTGTCAACCGATGAGCTCAGGGCTTTGATTTGACTGTCCATCTGAAGCTCGGCCTGCTGTTTAGCTTGATTAATTTGGCTTTGGATGCGATCGGCCTTTTGTTCAAGCTGCGTTATTTGCGATGCCACTTCATCCGCAAAACTGGGCAGACAAAAAGCTGCGAGCACAAGCGCCGCGATCAATGCTAAAATGCCGGTTTTTTTCATGCTTTTACTCCTCTATCCTTTGTTCGAGACGCCGCGTCTCTCTGTTCCGAGGGCACTCATATCATAAAAAATGAAAGATTCAAGTAAATAAATAAAAATATCGATAAGTTTACCAAAAAAGATCAACCAACGGTTGCGAAAAATGAGGCCTTGGTAATTTAAAGCCGCGAAAAAACGGTATTAATCCTGCTTGCTGCATGAAATCATGTGTTCCGAGCGAACAAAAATCTGTTTACTTTGATTGCCTGGAATGATAAATGGAGCGGGCGGGTAATATATGGATATAATGCACGATTAGGCACCCAAGATATTAAAAAACATGAAACTCGTCAGTCGGGGCCAACATGAAAAAATCACTTGATATTGACTATATAGGGGCAGACCAGAGAGACACGATTCTGAATGCAATCGGTATTCGTTTCTTGATATTTGTCGGGGTGATGCTTTTTGCGTCAGTCTTGCCCGATTCAGGAATGAGTTCAGTGGGACCGATCGATCAACCGAGCGGAATATTCCACAATCTGACTCATCTGCATCCAATTGCATACGTGATTCTTACGATCATATTCCTGTTGTCGGTTCTTAATCTGGTATTCCAAGGTTTTATTACCTCCGAAACCTGGCCTATTCCGGTAATTATGTTTTATTTGGAAAAACGTGGAGGGCTGGAATCACGGGGGATCAGAGGACTTAACAAACAGAAAAAGAAGCCTGGTTCCGTCAAACCCGGTAATTACGAGGACGGAGTGGTTGGAGTCCGACGGATAGACAGGTCAGGCGAAAGCATTGTTAAAACAAGAATAGCTACTCCCCTCGATGGTATAAATCACAGACTCCCGCAATTCGGCTCTTCAATGAACGCTCAAACGGGAGCCCCTCGCATTCTCGACAGCAAAACCCCCAACAAACAGCCCATCACCGAATTCAAATTTACCTCTGCAGTAGACATTCCAACATCTGAAGAATTGGAACGTCGGGAAAAAGAACAATTAAGTGTGTCCGGAATTGTAAAGAGTCATGACGGAGCAGGTCTCGGTTCCGTCATAGTTTATCTCGCAGATGAAAACGGAAACAGAGTCGGACAGTCGTGTAGAAGTAATCCACAAACCGGAGAGTTCAAGGTCCTCATCAATGAACCTGGAGCATATACAATCGGCGGTTATAAAAGAGGATTTGTAATGGAGAACAGGGACCCTCTACTACTCCCGGTCAGGTCGGGCAGGCTCGACGGGTTTTCATTTTCCATGCTGCCGGAAGGTTGCACTGTTCAGGGCAGAGTCTATGTAATGCCCGATAGCAAGCCGGTGGCGAACCTAGAGGTAAGTTGTATCTGCGGCAACGGAGAACTGGCCCGATCCGGTGTCACCAACGCTGCCGGGGAATTTAGAATCTCCGGTGTCATTCAGAATTCCAAGTGTTTCCTTGAGATAGTGGAAAACGGAAGCGTTGTAGCTCGATCTCAATCATTTGAAACCGTGCAAAAAAGAGAGATAATCAAAGACATAATTCTTCAGACCGACGAGGGAATGTCAAACAGGCCTGAATCTGAAAGCGAAGACAACGAAGAAGAAAAAGCGAAGATCTTTCAAGAGCGGCTTCAATCTGCAGGGTAATCACCAAAGGATGCTCTCGTAAAACGAAAACCGTGAAAATGAGGAATGAGACTACCGGCGACGACCGCCCGAATTTGCGGAATTTGAACGAGTAGTACGTGAGCCAATTTACAGATCCCATCAACAGTCGCTGAATCAAGTTTATTAAAGTAGATTATTACCGGCCAGTGAGGATCTACACCCTTCAACGCGCCTTGGGGATGCAGAAACAAGTTTTCTAATAGCTCCAAGGTGATCGGTTCATTGTAATTCTTTTCTGTTATTCGACAAAACTGATCAGTTCGAAATACAACATCCCTCGAAATTCTCTTCCCCAGGCAGTCAAGTCCCACCACGGGGATGATGAGTGACGTAGTGCTTGGGAGAACCGGTTCCCAGATCTCGGGCGCTTTTACGGACCTTCCCGCAGCCCCATCAGCTTCAAAGAGCACATAATCGGCAACCTCCAGAAGCTTCTCGATGGATTCAGGGTTTATCCCAAGAACTTTGTCTGTGGCCTCCTCTACATCGGAACCTAAAGTCACGTGTCTCAAAATCCGAAGGTCCCGTTCTAGAGCCTTATGATTGTGTTCATCATAGATTATCAAAGCGCTGGACTGCTCGGAAGAGGGAATTCGGATCTTGGTTGTGGTCGTAGAGAGTACCGTATGGCCTCTGGCTACCAGCTCCTTGGCCAATGCAAACATTAAGGTGGTCTTACCGCCGGCACCGATAAGTCCGAGACTCCTCGGGAGACCTTTCAGCCCGAAAACATCGTACAAGTTCATGGTTATTGGGACATCCAAGTGGAATATGGAATGCGACAAGCTAATATTTTGGCAGGTGAACTCTTGGCCGACATGTAACCAAATTAGGGTACGGTAGAACTAATCGTGCGCGCATACGGGGTTCTCATGTGCGTATCGAATTTTTTTCAGCGTAAACAATAAGAGGCGTTACGAACCAAACACTTGTACTGTGCTTTTCGATGCGATCACGGGTTTGCGGTAATCAAATATTATATCCACGGTGGAGCTATCGAATATCGGATTTTGAACGATGAAGCCAAGCCTGAAACGATCATAGGGCCCGTGCAGTGATCATACTTGTAGAACTTCAACCAGTAAGACCCGTAATTATCGATTTCATAACATTTGGTTTGATTCCCCCACGTGACCCAAACCTTGAATCGATCAGCCAGAGTGTAAGGCGGATTGACTCGAATATCGTACACCTGAACGTATACCGGCCCGTAATGACCTTCCGGCCAATCAATCACATATCGAGTTCCCCGGGCTTCGGACATGTTAGGAATGATGAGAAACATAGTGCAGACAATTACAATTTTGCAAATTGCGGCTTTCATGTCCTTACCTCTTCAACTGTTGCGCAATGCTCGGAAACATTTACCCGAGTTGCCCTCATTGCTGCATATAACAGACCGACTACATCATTGCCGTGCTATAGTCTGTTTGCCAATCATATCAAAAATAACAAATAATTGAAAGAAAAACTTAACGTAAATTCGATCATGATTTGGGGGCTAGTCTGATTTTAACCAAGGATTCAGTTTGTTGAAGAGTTCGATTTGTTCTTTTATCGACAATTGTCTTTTGGGTGATACTCGAGACAAGCAGGATTTGCATCTACTATCGCAACATGATTGGCACATTTTGCAGTCGGGACAGTTCTTCTTTCGAGATTCTGTATTAGTATTATCGCATTGCATACGAAAACCTGCCATGATAGTTTCCCAATATTTAGGGACTGAAATTGTCAAAAGCAATAGTTGAAAGCAATGAGG
>CAZTJA010000092.1:0-12501 GCA_964613745.1 uncultured Syntrophaceae bacterium | reverse complement strand
CCGAATTGCCTGTCCCAAAGTACGCTCATGCCGCCGAATATTGAGGCAAAAAGCAATTGCATTCCTATGATTCCAGGTCCAATGAATTCAATGTAGCTGATTCCACCCCGGTAGGAAAAAAAACCACTGAAGCCGCTTCCGAGAATAACAAAAAAAATGAGCGGTAAGGCCATTGATCCGATTAATCGACTGCGATTCCGCTGGAATCGAATTATTTCCCTAAGCCAAAGTGTATACGTGGTAGAAACAAAGCTCACCGGGATTTGCTCCTCATAAATATTCGTATTCTGTCCCGGGGTTCGATTGCTCCATCATCTCTGATTTCTCTACCGGTAAGTTTTATAAACACATCCTCCAGTTTAGGTTTTCTGACGGACACGGATGCAATCCCTACTCCGAATCTTCTGGTTACATCAAACATCCTGGGAATGAACATGTCCCCATTCTTAACAGTAACTGCAATTTTTTGATGCTCAACTACGATCGAAGAAATTTCTTCGAAATTCTCCAACTCGCTTATGAGATCTTGTTTAATTTCGCTAAGTTCCATCTCCAGCAAATCTCCACCGAGCCCGTCTTTCAGTTTCTCGGGTGTATCGAGGGCAATAATTCTTCCTTTATCGATAACTGCTATTCTTGAGCATAATTGATCCGCTTCATCCATATAATGTGTGGTTAATATAATGGTCATTCCATGGGACTCTTTCAAACTCCCTATGTAATTCCAAATCTTGCGCCTTGTCTGCGGATCCAAACCCAGGGTAGGCTCATCCAAAAAAAGTAATTGAGGCCTATGCATGAGACCTCTTGCTATTTCCAAGCGACGCCGCATACCTCCGCTATATGTCTTCACTATGTCGTGACGTCTGTCCTTTAAATCTACCAGCTCAAGAACATTGGAAATTTCGGATTGTCTGCGGGCTTTGCCTAGTCCGTAGAGGCGACCATGGAAATCCAGGTTTTCCTGTCCGGTCAGTTCATCGTCAAGACTCGGATCCTGAAAGACAATTCCGATGGATTTCCGGACCTCATCTTGCGATTTCCGAACATCGTAACCGCACACCGCCGCTGAACCTGACGTTGCAGGAAGAATCGTAGAAAGAATTGAAAGTAGGGTCGTCTTACCGGCCCCATTCGGTCCGAGAAGCCCGAACAGTTCGCCTCTTTTAATCTCTAGGCTAATATCTTCCAGCGCTACAATCTGACCGAATCGCTTGGAAATGTGATCAGTAGTAACAATTGCGTCGGTCATACCTCTAATCCATCAATTCTGATTCCAACGGGAATCATTACTCTCGGTAATTTTCATACTCGTCTAAATACTTTCATTATGATCTAAGTTCAAAACCAGCTTTCATTTGGTTTTATTCTTGAGTAAATCACCGAATGTCCCAAAAGATCCGGAACCTTTGTCCGAGGCGTATTCTTTGAACTGGGCGGATTCAGACCGTTTTTCCATGCTTTTCAAACTGAGAGAAATCTTTTTGCCTTCTTCATCGATGGCGATTACTTCGGCAGTAATTGTACTTCCCAGCGGAAACCTGTTGCGCAAGTCGGATTTGCGTTTATCATCGATTTCGGAAACATGAAGCAGGCCGGAACGTCGCCCGGGAAGTGCTATGAAAATTCCGTATTCCTTGATTGAATCTACAGTGCCGGTGACAACATCACCTGCATGGATTTGCGGAATAGGGTCATCCGAGTCGGTTTCGTGGTGCTGAAGCTCGAGACCTATGCGTTTTGTGGCAGGATCAACCGACAAAACCTTGACCTCAACTCGGTCGCCCTCATGAACCACTTCTTTCGGGTGATTAATTCTGCGGCCTGTGCCGAGGTTGGATATGTGAATGAGGCCTTCAATCCCAGGCTCTAGTTCGACAAAAGCTCCGAAATTCATGAGCCTTGTTACAGTACCCGCCAGAAGTGAGTTCTCCGGAAATTTGGAAACTGCGGTTGTCCACGGATCGTCTCCTACCTGTTTTAAACTGAGAGAAATCCTGTTTGCCGGCCAGTCCAAGTCTAAGACTTTGACTGTCAGATGCTCCCCTGCATCTACTATGTCACTCACCTGAGCAATTCTGTGCCAAGCTAGTTCCGATATAGGAACAAGCCCTTCCACCCCGCCAATGTCTACAAAAGCTCCGAAATTGGTGATCTTTCTCACGATTCCTTGTACTATGTCCCCGGGTTTGAGAGTCTTTTTCAGTTCTTCAGTCTTTACGGCGCGCTCTTCTTCAAGTATATCTCGTCGAGAAAGAACTATGTTGCGACCTCTGTCCGAGTACTCCATGATGCGGAATGTGAATTTCTGTCCAATGTAATCTGAAGGAAGGCCGCCGGGGTGTATATCGATTTGGGAGAAAGGACAAAACGCCTGTTTGCCGAAAACAGTTACGGTATACCCGCCTTTCCTCTCACCGGACACAATCCCTTCAACGGGCAAACCTGCGTCTTTAGCGTCTTTTATGGCTTGCTCGGATGCTGCGGCGGTCATTTTTATACTAAGTACTATATCGTCACCCTTATTTATGACATAAGCCGTTATCGAATCCCCTACGCCGTATTTTAGTTCTCCGCTCTTATCGAGTAATTCTTCCCTTGCAATCACGGCTTCGCTCTTGTAACCGATATCCACAAAGGCCCAATCATCACGAATAGAGACGATGGTTCCTTCAATTTTTTGATCACGAAAAACTCTTGTATCGATCTTTGATCGGCTCGCTTCAAATAACGATGCGAAATCTTCGGTCTCAGAATCAGGATGCTCAGGTGATTTATTATCGAAAGCCTCTTTTTCGGCCATGATATGTCCTTTCGAAAAAGTCGTAATCAATTGTTGTTACCTTTTTTCAATCTGGGTTGCAAGAGCCTAGGTATTCTGCTAATTCTTTTACAGTGGAGCGCAACTTCCATATTTATCCGGCGAGGTCATTTAGGCTGGTTCTACCTTCCGGTATGATCAATTAGACAGCCCACCTTTCAGCTGAATTCTTTATTGCCGGTTCGTTCACACAAATTAGAAAAGCTTCACAATGATTTCATACAATCGAAATTTAGGGGACAGCCGTCTATGCCTTTTCTCAGAAGAAATGAGTTGGGTTGGAACGAGAGATATCGTCGTTGCCTCTATTTCTTTTTGAGAGACGAACTGGATGCAATATTTGTTTCAGAGTCTCTTATTGAATCCTACAAGAATTTCAAAACCCACAACAAAGAATATCCCTTTGTCGAAATGCGTGAACTAAAACCCCGAGCCAAAGTTTTTGGTCCGGAATATCCCGAACACGCAAAATTCATCGTCATTTTCAATGAAGATATCCTGCCTCCCTCGGCCAAAACTCACATCCGATTTTTCGATTCGAATAAAATTACTAAAGAAAATCTTGATATGTTGGCCATCTTTGATCTTAGTGATGTTTTTCATCAGAGAACCAGATATTTCGAAGATGCGGAATTCGTCAATCTTTTAAAGAAACTTTTGAAGGCGGACTTCGCCGTCCTCATCCAAAGAGATCCTACGATCAAAGCCCGTTATAGATTCGGCTTGACTCACTTTCATGTCCAAATAGACTATCCCGTCGCCTATGCGGCAGAAGACCTGGGACGCTCACTCCGGTACATTTCTAAGGAATTGTACGAAAGAGGCGAGAAGCTTGGTGAAATGATCCAACAGAAGTTATACGAATTCTACGGGTTTCATCACACCGTAGGCGGCCGAAGAACTGCGGGTCTGGTAGCAGCCCGATTCATGGCGAGGTATGACTTTATTTCAACAGTTTATATCGCTTCGTCCGAAGCACGAACGCTGATACGGACCTCGGAGCAAGGTATTTCAAAATACGTTTTAATACGTCTCACTAATGCGGAAATAAAAGAGCTGTCGCAAACTGCGAAGATTGCGGAGAAGGATTTTCGGGATTTATACTTAATTGACACCAAGAAAGATTACGGAGTCGGAATATTCCAGGTCACATACAAACACAACGAGTATTCAAGCCCTCCCGGCGATGGTAAATTGCGTGAGCTGAATCCAGACTACCACTGGTTAAACATAGATCTGCAGTTGATTATTCCGCCGCCCAGTAGCGGTGATGCACGTCCAATCAGCTTCTCACGGGTATATACTTAAGCTTTACGAGCAGAAAGGTTAGAATCAGTCAAGTTCTTTGCCTGTTGTGGTCATAGTAATTTTTCCATGCTTAACCCCGCGTGTGGAGATGAGGAGTTCACCCGCCTTTTTCACTTCTTCCGCGTCACCTCTCACAATCAATACTTCTAAGCAATTGTGAGCGTCTAAATGGACGTGAATTGCCGATATTATTAGATCATGATTTCTATGCTGAATCTCAGTCAATTTCTGAGCCAAGTCGCTCTGCTCATGATTGTAAACAACTGTAACGGTTCCGACCACCTGATGACCTAACTCGCTCCATTCATTTTCTACAAGCCTATCCCTTATTAAGTCTCTGATTGCCTCGGAACGATTTGTGTAACCCTTTGTGGAAATCAACAAGTCGAATTTTTCCAGCAAATCATCCGGTATGGAAACACCGAATCTCACGAGGTCGGTCATTAGCAAGTCCTTTCAGGAGTCGTTGGAATCGGTTACATCAATATAGCACAATCAGAAACATAGCATTGCGATTCTGCCCTACTATATCTCATCGTGTTCCTCTGTTGTAATGGTTCGCCAGGGACTTCTCTTTAGCGATGCTGTTCATCACGGCTCTTCTGAACGGAGGCAAAAAAGGACTGCCCACGCGAAACCTGGGAGATTTACACCCCAAGAGGCTTTTGCCATGACTGTTTCAAATATTCAACGTCGGCGTCTATCACGATTTCGCCTGACGGACTTTTTACGATCAACTCAGGCATCAATGTGGTCACGCCCAATTTGGACAACGGAAAGTCTCCCATAATGCCTAAAAACGCATCTTCATTTTCCGGATCTACTGTTACAAGTATTCGTCCCAGACTTTCTGAAAACAGCGCTGAATCATTCTCCAGTGGGCTCGCAGTTGTTAAATGTGATAATTCGATCAAAGCGCCCAATTTTCCCGAGAAAGCACTTTCCGCCAAAGCCACTCCCAGACCTCCATCGGAAAGGTCATGAGCGGAGGCCACAAGGCCTAGCTGAATTGCCTGGTGCAGTGCTCTGTACATGTGAATTGATTCTTGCATATCCCAGAGCTTTGGTGCTTTGTTACCGACGAATCCGAGGTGAGCAAAGTATTCCGATCCTCCGAGTTCATCTCTGGTCAACCCCAGTAGATACACAACATCATCGGCATTTTTGAAGTCCGGCGTAACGGACATTCTGACGTCGGGGACAATTCCCACTGCAGTAAAGAGCACCGTGGGTGGAATTGAAATTTTTCGATCACCGATCTGGTAATCGTTTTTCATACTATCTTTTCCGGATATGCAAGGGATGCCGTACGCCACGCAAACGTCGTATAAAGCCTTATTGGCTCTTACCAGTTGTGCCAACTTGTATTCACCATCGGGTGTCTTTTCAGATTGGATTGGATCACACCAACAGAAATTGTCCAATCCCGCCATGTAATCGGGATCGGCTCCCGCTGAGACGATATTCCTCACCGCTTCATCGATGACCGCCGCCATCATGTCATAGGTATCGATGTCGGAAAATCGTGGGGCAATGCCGCAACCTACGGCAAGCCCTCTATAGCTCGACAGAATCGGATTCAGTACGGCAGCATCTCCGGGGCCGTCTTCAGTCGCTCCTATCAATGGTTTAACAACGGATTGTCCCTGAACTTCATGATCGTATTGTCGGATCAATCTTTCTTTTGAACATATATTCCAACGTCCGAGCAAGCTCACCAATATATCCGTCAAGTTTCCTGATTTCCGATCAGCTTGACTCGGTTCTTTGTGTTTTGGTGGATTCCACACCGCCCTAAGTTCCATCTGCGGAAGTCCATCATGAAGGAAACTGAGGGGTAGCATGACTGCTGCCTGATCTTTCCACGTTACTAAAAAATTTCCGTCATTGGTGAACTCGCCCAGGTCCGTAGCTTCAACGTCCATGAACTGTGCCAATTCTAGGAACTCATTTATGTGCTCAGGGGGTACGGCCACGGTCATGCGCTCTTGAGCTTCGGACAAAAGAATCTCCCATGGCTGTAAACCCGGATATTTTACCGGTGCCCTATCCAACAACAACTTGGCTCCCCCGGATTCTCTCGCCATTTCGCCCACGGAGGATGAGAGTCCGCCTGCTCCATTGTCGGTTATTGAAGAATAAAGACCCTTGTCTCGTGCTATGAGAAGGAAATCCGTCATCCGTTTCTGGGTAATTGGATCCCCTATTTGAACAGCGGTTACCGGAGATCCTTCGTGGAGTTCTTCGGAAGAGAATGTTGCTCCGTGAATACCATCTTTTCCGATTCTGCCGCCAGTCATTACAATCCGGTCTCCCGGATTCGCCTTTTTCTCATGTGACAACTTACCGTTGATCATTGCCGGCATTATCCCGCCGGTTCCGCAGTACACAAGCGGTTTTCCTAAAAAGCGGTCGTCAAATACAACCGCACCGTTCACGGTGGGTATTCCGCTCTTATTTCCTCCGTGCTCTACTCCCTGTCTCACGCCCTCGAACACACGTCTAGGATGTAGTAGTCGCGGAGGTATTTCATCTGCAAAATCCGGAGGAGCGAAACAAAATACGTCCGTGTTGAAGATCAGCCTTGAGCCAAGCCCTGTGCCGAATGGGTCTCTATTTACTCCAACAATTCCGGTCAGTGCCCCGCCGTATGGATCCAGGGCCGAAGGGGAATTATGGGTTTCGACTTTCACGGCCAAGTTCCAAGAGTCGTCAAATTTGATTACTCCCGCGTTATCTTTGAAAACCGAAAGACAATAATCTTGTTTCCCACGTCTCTGTCTAATCAATTCCGTAGATTTTCGGATGTACGTGTCGAATAGGCTGTCAATCGTATGGGAGTTTCCATCTTCGACATAGTCGATCCGGGCATTAAAGATTTTGTGTTTGCAGTGTTCAGACCACGTCTGCGCCAAGACTTCCAGCTCACAATCAGTAATGAGGCTCGATAAACCGTGCTTTTTCCGAATCTCCAAGAAAGACCGATCATTGTAATATGCCTTGATCACTTTCATTTCTTCCAGAGATAAAGCGAGCACTCCCTCTTTGCTGATGCTGACAAGTTCGGCGTCCGAAACATTCAGATTGACTGTATTGATCCTGGTCTCTGATTTGGATGTCACCTTTGGGACCGAAACGTCTAATCTGTTCTCACCTGAACGGACTATTCTGCAGGTCTGTATGAGATCATTTGCGAGAAGATCGGAAGCGATTTTCTGTACAGTTTCAAAATCGATCTCGGCAGAAACAAAATAGAGTCTTTTCGAATACACACCTTCGTATTGTTCAAATTTTTTCCCGAGCGACCGCTCAGTAGCTTCCTTCGCAGTTCTAGCGAGATTGTCCGTCACTCCGGGCTTGAAGCCGACTTCCACCAGCCAATCAAAGGGGACACGCAGTCCCGCGTTTATCGCGGCATCCTGGATCACGGGATCCAGGAAAACCTCTCTTGTAATGAGATCAAGCTCTGAAAGCGTGAGTTCTTTGTCGATTAGGTAAGCGTCGGCGGTTCGAATTTCGTCGATGTTGATTCCGAGATCGGATTTGATCCGTGAAACGGTTTCACGCCCTGACGGATCAGGCAAATCCTTTTTGAGACCGATTTCGATTCTATGAGCCATAATAAACTCTATCTTCAAGGAATTTTGCTGTCGAAACTTTCGAATCCGTCGGAAACGATTGGTTTTGCATTAGAACTGACGGACCGAATATTAAAACCTAGATATACCTACTTTTTACCATTTTTAGAAGATTAAATCGGTCGAATAACTTCACTGCCAAGAATTGAGACTTGCAAACTCGTAAATGAAGGGATTTACGGTGCGTTCCCGCTCAACTGAGCTCATCAGAGTTGCACAAAGATTCTTGCGTCAACAGCCTGAGTCCCCTGCGGTGAACAAATCAATGGATTAATTTCAATTGAATTGATTTCTGGGTGCGATAGCATGATTTCCGATAGTGCCCTTATCGAGTACTTAAGTGAAGCTTTGTCTATGCCCATTCGGCCCCGCACACTAGACAAAATGTCGGATGACGGCAGTTCGTTGATCATAGCGTCCGCGTCAAGATCCGAAACCGGAGCAATCTTGATGGAGAGCTTCTTCAACAGTTCCACGAATACTCCGCCATAACCGAGCACCATAACGGAACCGAAATGCGGATCTCTTTTACCACCGACAATCATTTCGAACTGGTTCACGTTCGAGAGCATTTCTTGAATGAGTAGACCCTTAAATCCGGGGTGACTAATGAATTTATCGATCAATCCTCTTGCTTTGGATTTAAGCTCACTTGCCGTCAGATTCAAAACTACACCGCCGATGTCCGATTTGTGTGACAAGCCCGTTACATCTATTTTCAAAGCATAAGGCGGCTGTAATTCGCAGATAACGGAATCAATTTGATTTACATTTGTTACTTCCCGATAAGGTGGGACCTGTATTCCTAAGGATTCAATTAACTTCAGAGATTCCATCAACGACGGATCCCTTTTCTCTGTTCGCACATGACGGATGAGGTCTGATACCAATCTTGACGAATCAGGTAGCGAAAAAATGGTCTGTTCAATTGATTCGAGTTTCAGTTTCTTATGATTTTCATATTTTATTAAGGTATCGAGAGCTGAAACTGCTCGCTCCGGGCTCATAAATATGGGGAAATCAAATTCTTTATGCAAACGTGAAAGTTCGAACTGTTCGGTCGAAATACTCATAGCGACAGGCTTGTCATACTTGATTGAAAGTTCCGCCACACGCGAAAGTAAATTGCGGGAAGACTCTCCCTCAATGGCTGCAAAATAAGTATGCAGAAAAAGCACCGCATCAATTCCGTCCTGCTGAAGCGTATGCTCCACAATTTTTAGGTATACCTCGAAGTCAAAAAGATCACCTAAATCCAGTGGGTTCCCGAGCCTGATCACATCGGCCCTCAGGTGTTTCCTTATTTCATTGAGAAAATCCGGCCCAAAATCAGGGAGGCAAAAATTGTACGTGAATGCGGCATCGGCTCCGATTACGGCATGACCACCGGATCTGCTTACGATCGCAAGATTTCGACCTTTAATTCGAGGTAACAATAGTACTTTTACGAAATCAAGATACGATTGCATGTTGTGGAAGCGAACCATTCCCGCTTGTCGAAACGCGGCATCTACAACGGAATCGTCATTCGTAAGAGCATCCGTATGCGACTGTGCTACTACCCCCGTGAGATCACTTATGTTTGCTTTGTGAATTACGATCGGCTTTTCCGACTTTTTTGCAATGTCCATAAGCCGTTTGCCGTTCTTGATCGATTCCAAGTATAAACAAATAACCGAGGTCTGCTCATCACCGATGTAATACTCCATGAAATCATTTTCATCGACGCTGAGCTTGTTGCCAATGGCCGCAAATTTGCTGTAACCGATTTGCTCGCCATGAAACATGTTAAGAAAGCTGAGAGCCACTCCGCCGCTCTGTGCGATGATACCGACTTGACCCTTTTTAAAAACGTTTTGCATAGTAGTGAATGGCGTGCAAAGTCCATTCTCGGAATTCATCAGACCAATGCAGTTCGGTCCGACAAAACGCATCCCGTATGTTTCGGCTATCTCCGTGAGAATGGAGCCCAAATTCTTACCTTCAGAATCGAGTTCACCAAAACCACCCGATTCAATTACGGCTCTTGATATCCCTCGTTTGCCGCATTGTTGCAGAATATCGGGCACAAACTTAGCTGGAGTCAGAATTATCGCTAAGTCAATTGGTCCATCAATTTCGTCAAGACTCTTCCAAATCTTCTGCCCAAAAAGCACCCCACCTTGAGGTCCAACAAAATGTATGATGCCGTTGAAACCAAACTCCAGCAAATTGCTTGCAATCTCTTTTCCCAAATTGGATGGTCGATTAGAAACACCAAACACAACGACTGACGAAGGATAAAAAAAATTCCTCACGTTTACCTCAATTCAAGTGATGTGACCATATTGCTGCGATTAATGATTATTTAAGAGAGTCGTGTTTCGAAGCTGCTACAAGGTTAGGACGAATATAGCAAAGCAAAACGGTGAGAAGCAAATCTTACTGCATGTCGGGTATTCAGGAGGGAATTTGTTGAAAATGGATCTCCTACGTGCTCACATGTCTAATGCACATTTGGCCGCTCCCATCAATGCGGTTTTTTCATTCAGGACCACTCGAACAGGAATTGATTCAAGGAGAGAACGAAAACGACCCTTGTCCAAAAACGCGTTCATAAAATGGTCTTCTTTCAAGAACGGCAGAATCTTTTTGGGAACCCCCCCGGCCAGATAAATACCTCCCGTTGTGAAACCAATCAAAGCGAGATTTCCCGCGACGGCTCCAAACATCTCACAAAACATTCTTATTGCCTGAAGGCTAAGTTCATCCTTGTCTTCCAATGCGGCTCGAGAAACAGCGGCACTTGGGTCCTGATCAAATGCCTGGGATTCGGGCCAGTGAGGCTCTTCATGATCTCGTATTTGTCTCAGGGTTTTGTAAATTTTGTAAATGCCCGGTCCGGAGACCAGTCTCTCTACACTTACATGACCAAAATTTTTATGGAGCAATCGCCAAAGTGCGACTTCATGTTCATTTCTTGGCGCGAAATCGGCATGCCCTCCTTCGGAGGGGAGTGGAACAAAGTTGTTATTCACTTGGACCATTAAAGAAAGACCAAGGCCCGTACCCGGAGCTACTATGCCGATCACACCAGTGGGATCAGGATCTTTGTCATTGAGGCAATACAGTTCGCCTCTATGTAACAAGACGGTGCCGAGGGCTGTTGCACTCAAATCATTCATAATTTTGACGTTTTTCCAACCAAAGTAATCTTTCAACTTGGTCTCACTTGCATCCCAATCCAGATTAGTGATATTGGAAACCCCTTTCAGCACTGGACCGGCTACTCCCAGGCAAGCTGCACTAATCTCTTTTCTATGTCCTTCCAAAAATTCTTCAAGTATCTCTTCGAGACTCTTGGCTTTCCGACTGGAGAAAGTTCCGAAATTCTGAAGCTCCGGTCGATCTTCTCCCATTCGAAAAAGTCCTAAATGGGTCTTGGTACCCCCCACGTCCCCAGCCAAAACAAGTTTATTGCCGTCCATTGCACCCTCATCAATTTATCTGACACGTCCTAATTAATGATCTGACAATCATCTCAAAAAATTGAACCATCTCCGGAATAGTCTTTGCACTAATGGGGTAAGTCTCGTGCGATTGTACTGATCACCCAATTTCTTGAGAATAATCGACCTAGTCGGATAGGGAAAAATTGCATCCGAAAATGCTCTCAAACCAATGTTATGGTTCATCGCCATTACGACATTGGATATGAGTTCACCAGCACCTTTTCCAACTATTGTTGCGCCTACGATGTTATCGGACCGTGATTTCACCAACACTTTTGCGAAGCCTTCGGCTTGTCCGTCGGTAATTGCTCTATCCACATCGGTGAAATAACATGTATAGGGCGTTGTACGCATTTTTCCAGCTTCCGCTTCATGTTGGTACATTCCCACGTGAGCTATTTCAGGGTCGGTGTAAGTACACCAGGGGATGTTTAAGGCACTCAAACGGCCTCTTCCCGAAAACAACGCATTCCGTACGACGATGCGGGCTGCTGCATCCGCTGCATGCGTAAATTTGTATTTCATTGCTACATCGCCTGCAGCAAATATTCTCCTGTTGGAGGTTTGCAGATAATCATCAGTCACAATACCTGCGCGATCAAAACCAACGTTGGCTTTTTCCAAATTAAGCCCTTCGATATTCGGAGATCTACCTACTCCGACCAAGATGGTTGAAACTGCAATGCTATAGATTCCACCCTTCACTGTGTAGTGCACAAGTTTTTTGCCGTTTTTCTGCTCGACTCTTTCAATCACTGAGGAATTGATAATTTTTATTCCTTGATTCAGGAACTTTGATTCCAAAAGTTGGACAGCCTCGGGTTCTTCTCGGTCCATAATGTGAGGATTCTTATGAAATATGATTACTTGACTTCCTAATCTTGAAAAGGCTTGGGCCAGCTCGCAGCCTATCGGCCCACCTCCTATAACTGCAAGCGAGTCAGGAATTTCCGTCAACTCGAAAACTGATTCGTTCGTCAGAAACATGCCTGGTTCCAAACCTTTGATACCCGGATCAGCAGGCCTGGCACCTGTTGCAATTACGGCTTTTCGGAAGTGGAGCTTATCTTTATCAACAATGAGAGTGCTCGTATCCGCGAAAGATGCTTCTCCAAAAAAAACATCTATGCCCATATTCTTGAATCTATCTGCAGAGTCATGGCGGCTCAGTTCGGCTCGAATCTTCCTCAACCTCTCCAAAGCGATTCTCGAGTCAATGTAATATTCAGTGCATGTCACTCCA
>CAZTJA010000091.1:0-12733 GCA_964613745.1 uncultured Syntrophaceae bacterium | reverse complement strand
GATGGTCCGGTCATTCAGCAGGCAGCGGTGGATGCGATACGGAATGGAATCAATATGGACGATGCACTTGATACGATGGGTGAAATTCGAAGCAAGACCTCAGCTCCGTTCATTTTCTTTAGCTACTTCAATCCCATACATAAATATGGAACGGAAAGATTCGTAAAAAGGGCGGCGGAAGTTGGGTTCGATGGGTTGCTCATAGTTGACCTGCCTCTTGAAGAAACTCACCATTTGAAGCCTCTATCGGATAAGGAAGGATTAGCCTGGATTTACCTGATTACACCTACTACTACGAAGGACCGGATCAAGAGAATGGACGAGGCGGGAACGGGTTTCCTCTATTATGTTTCAGTAACCGGAGTGACGGGAGTACGGCAGGATTTGCCGACGGACCTCACGGACAGGTGCAATGAAATAAGGGATGCCTGTTCGTTGCCTTTAGTGGTAGGGTTTGGTATTTCGGGAGCGGTTCAGGCTTCACAGCTCAAAAAGCATGTGGATGGAGTCGTCGCGGGCAGTTCAATTGTGAAGATGATTTCTGAGGAAAATTATGGGTTGAAACTGAAAACCTTTGTTCAGGAAATGAAAGCGGCTCTCTCTTAGAGTTGGATGTTTGAAATTTGTTATAGAGCCCTACCACGTTTACGGAGCGAGAGCTTTTCTGCTACATTACCCCGCGAAATTCAAGGCAAAGGAATACGTTAATAGAATGATCATCAGCCGGACCCCACTTAGATTAAGCTTCACAGGCGGCGGCAGCGATTTGCCGGTGTATTATCGTAGATTCGGCGGTGCGGTGATAAGCACCAGTATTGATCGATACGTATATGTGACGGTAAACAAGAAGTTCGATGACAAGATACGGCTGAGCTATTCCAAGACCGAAGAGGTCGATCATGTCGGAATGATCGAGCATCGTTTGGTACGAGCTTGCCTGCAGAAGCTCGGAATCAGCGGCGGCCTCGAAATTACTTCCATAGCCGACATTCCGTCCAGGGGAACCGGCCTCGGATCATCAAGCTCTTTCACGGTTGGGCTCCTCCATTCTTTGCATGCGTATCGCGGGGAGTATGTTTCAAGCGAATATCTGGCGGCGGAAGCTTGTGAAATAGAGATAGATATTTGCGGAGAACCGATAGGAAGACAAGACCAATATGCTGCGGCATCGGGAGGCTTAAATTACATACGATTCAATCCTGATGACACAGTGGATGTGTTCCCGATCATCTGTAAGCCTGATGCGGTTTTACAACTGGAACGGAACTTACTTACGTTCTACACGGGGATGACACGGGGAGCATCGGAAATTTTATCCCAGCAGGGAAAAGCTCTTGAAGACGATGAGTCCAAATGCAGAACGATAGGACTCATGGTGGAATATACGCGAGTACTGAAAGACGAGCTTCAGAAGAATAAGGTTGATGTAGTCGGTGAAATTCTTCATGAATCATGGCTTCTCAAGCAGAGCATAACCAACGGCATCAGCAATGACAAAATCAACGAATGGTACGAAAGAGGCCGTCAAGCCGGTGCAATCGGAGGGAAAATTCTCGGAGCCGGAGGCGGCGGTTTTCTCGTATTTTATGCGCCGGAATCACTTCACCCTAGAATCATACATTCATTACCGGAACTGCGGGCCGTCAAGTTCGGATTCGAGAAGCAAGGGAGCAAGATAATTTTCTATCATTGACGATTGTTCTATGGGAATTGATTCAATTGCGGCAAGCTTGATTTATTAAAAAGTCCTTGAGATCGTTCCCTTTATTCATAACTTACCCAATAGTCCTACCATGCTTTCACTTAGCCGCACGCACTTGTCTGAAGATCTACCTTCAAGCTCAATCTCATAGCCGGGGAATGCACTCGGCAATGTCTTGGCCAATGCCGACGGGGGTTTTGTGCGGTTTCATTGATTCGAGTGGAGCTGCTGAAGAACCTGTGAGACGGACGACGTGTTTGGAATGAGAATTAAAAATAACTAATAATTATAAAGAAAAAACTCTAATATGTCAACTAAAAAAGAGCTTGACATTAGAAGTATGCGGATATAGCTTCAAATTAGCAGGAGTAAAGTCAGCTCCGCGGAATCGAGGATAAATCCGCAAAATCAGCACCATTTTAGGGTTGCTTATCGGTCACTATTCGAGGCTCGTGTGCACGTTCCGGTAATGCTGAATGAAATGATTCAAGCTCTAAGACCGTCCTCACCGGGAATTTACCTGGATGGAAATCTGGGTGCAGGCGGCTATTCAAAAGCGCTGCTGGACAATTCGTGCCCGGATGGAATCGTGGTCGGCGTGGACTTGGATAGTCAAGCCGTAGAAGCGTGTAAAATGAGACTCTCGGAGTACGGTGATCGTTTCAAGGCTGTTCATGGTGGTTACCATGAAGCCGGCGAGATCTTGAAGGATTTGGGCATCAATTCAATCAACGGAGCCGTTTTGGATCTGGGGCTCTCGCTGGATCAGTTGGAGGATGCCGAAAGAGGTTTTAGCTTCAAACATCCCGGTCCTTTGGACATGAGATTCGATGAATCAGAAGGTGCGAATGCCATCGAATTGTTGAAGAGGCTTTCCGTGAAAGAACTTGAACACATTCTTTCAACGTATGGAGAGGAACGCTATTCCAAAAAGCTTGCCAAAGGCATACGTGATGCGGTGAACAGGGGTTTGATTAAGACGGCGCTTGACCTTGCTGAACTTATTACGAAGCTGATGCCGGGTCCTCGAGGCAAGATTCATCCTGCGACGAGAACTTTTCAGGCATTACGGATTGCGGTGAATGGGGAATTGGAGAATCTAGACACCGGCTTGAGAAATATTCCCAGTTATATTCTTCCCGAAGGCAGATTCTGTGTTGTGTCGTATCACTCCCTTGAGGATCGGCTGGTTAAGTTGGCTTTCAAGTCTCTCAAAAGGGAAGGATGGAACCTGGTCACGGAATCACCTTTGACCCCGAGTGATGGAGAGAAAAGGTCGAATCCCAGGTCACGATCCGCGAAAATGCGGGTGATAGAGGCAGGTTATAAAGTGGTCGGACAGATATAGATGACGCATGCGAAAGAATTAAAATCGAAACGAAGTAACAGACTGAGGGGTAGATTAAATTCTCTCATGTCTTGGTCTCATTTCGGCGAAGGCGGATCAATCTGGGTATTGTGTGTGTTTCTTGGGGTTCTCGTAGTGGGAACTTTTTACGTCTGGACAAGGATGCAGATAATTCAGATCGGATATGAAATATCCAACCTGGAAACGAAGAATAACGAGCTAAAAAACCGGAAACGTGAATTGATTTTGGAGCTTTCATCTCTTCAGTCGCCGAGAGAGCTGGAATCGAAAGCCATCAAGCTTGGTTTGGCATCTCCGACCGTAGACAAGGTTTTGCATGTACCCCAGTAAAGAACCCAAAAAGATTAACTGGGTAGCTTTTCGCATTGCGGTGATAGCCGCATTATTTGCGGTGGGCACGGTCATGCTCACGGCCCGGGCGTATATGCTTCAGATTGTAGATTCGGAAGGTCTTCAAAAACGGGCGGAGAAGCAGAGGACTAAGGTCATACACCTCGAAGCAAGACGCGGCTCAATTTACGATCGGGCCGGTGATCAGTTGGCGGTAAGCCTTGAGGTCAATTCGGTGTATGCGAATCCACGAAAAATAGTCGACAAGGCGGAGACTTCACGTCAATTGGCTGAAATTCTGGAAATGAATTCTCAGGAGATTGCCGGCAAGCTCGACGAAGACAAGGCATTTGTATGGGTACAAAGGAGAATTTCACCCTACGCAGCCGAGCGGATAAAGAAGGTTAACTTGGCTGGAATAACAATCGGAACCGAGTACCAGCGGTTTTATCCCATGAAAAATTTTGCGGCTCATGCGATCGGATTTGCGGGACTGGATTCCAGCGGACTTGAGGGTCTTGAGCTTTTCTATGATCAGGATCTGAAAAGCGATCCCATTCCGGTTACGGCGCAAACAGATGCTAAGGGACGTCCCGTGATGTTTACGGTGGCAGGTCAAGATCCCAAGAGAAAAGACATACACCTGACCATTGACCGGAATATTCAATATATAACTGAAAAGGAACTCGAAGAGGGAGTGCAACAGAATAAGGCAAAAGCCGGAACGGCGGTGGTGATGGATGCTGATTCCGGAGAAATTTTGGCTTTGGCTGTGCGCCCTACATACAATTTAAATGTGTTTCACAAGGTAGGAGCGGAAGCAAGGAGAAACAGAGCGGTTGCGGATACCTTCGAGCCCGGTTCCACCTTTAAAGTTTTTCTTGCGGCATCGGTACTGGAGCTTGGAAAGGTTACGCCGGATGATCTGTTTGATTGCAAAAACGGCACTCTAAAATATAATGGCTCTGAGATTCATGATATCGTGCCGCACAAAACAATCCGTTTTGAAGATGTTATCACTCAGTCAAGCAACATCGGCGTGGTATTGGCTTCCGAGAGACTCAAGAAAATCGAATTCTACAGAATGCTCCACGGCTTCGGTTTCGGTTCTTTGTCGGGTATTGATCTTCCCGGAGAAAGACCCGGCGTTCTTCCCATCCCGAGCAAGTGGTCGGCTCTGACTAAGGCAAACATAGCTTTCGGTCAAGGTATCAGTGTTAATGCGGTACAGCTCACGAGTGCATTCGCTTCGGCAATAAACGGAGGAAATTACCACAAACCCCACTTAGTAAGGAACATAACGAATTCAGTGGGGGATTTTGTGAAGCAGCCGCCGAAAGAATCGGTGAAAAAGGTAATTACCGATGAAACATCCAACAAGCTGGTGGAGATACTTCGGGCCACCGTGAGCAGGGGAACAGGTAAGGCGGCGGCGATAGCGGGGCTTGATGTTATTGGAAAAACCGGAACTGCACAGAAAGCGGACCCTTCAGGGGGTTATTCTCAGGACCGGTACGTGGCATCTTTTATCGGCGCCATAATGGATATGCAGCCTCGGCTTGTCATATTGGTCATAATTGACGAGCCGGTGGGAAAAATCAGAACGGGCGGCAAAATGGCTGCTCCGGTATTCCGTCGCATAGGCGAGCAAATACTTGCCTTGTGCGGAACCAGACCCCCCAGTCCGGATATTATAACCGCGGCGGCAGGTGGGGTGTCGAGAAAATCACAATCCCAAGCGACCCAGCCCATCCCTTTAAAAAAAGGATCTAAACCCGGGGAATGGATTGTGCCGGATTTCAAAGGTTTCGACACAAAACAGGTGATCGAATTGAGCGGAAAAATGAAATGTGATCTTTCGCTCAAGGGATCAGGAATAGCAACTGAACAGACTCCGAAACCGGGGGAAGTGCTGCGTGAAGGAGCCCCTTTATTCGTGTCTTTCGAGGGCCACAAACCGTGAGCATGCAATTAACTGAACTTATTCCCTTTTTAGAAGCAGCGGAGCTTTCGGGCGACGGCAGACCTATGGTTTGGGACATCACATATGATAGCCGTAAGGTAGTGCCGGGAGTAATTTTTGCGGCAATTCAGGGTGAAAAGAGCGACGGTCATAATTTCGTGCGCAAGGCAGTGGAAGCGGGTGCCGCTGCAGTACTCATCGAGAGGCCTCTGGACTTCGATCCCGGTGTTCCCGCCATACTCGTTTCGGATACGAAGAAGGCTTTGGGAATAATATCGGCAGTTTTGCATGACCATCCCAGCAGGAAAATGGTGCTCATCGGCATAACGGGCACAAACGGTAAGACCACTCTCACTTACTTACTGGAATCCATCTTGAGACAGGCTGGTTCCAATCCCGGAGTCATAGGGACCGTGGCGTATAGATGGAATAACCATGAATTACCTGCGCCGAATACGACACCGGAAGCTTCGGATCTACAGCAGCTTTTCTCTAAAATGGCCGAAGAAGGTGTTACGCATTGCCTTATGGAGGTTTCGTCCCATGGTCTCCATCGAGGTAGACTTGAAGGGTGCGACTTCGACATTGGTGTTTTCACGAATTTGTCTCAGGATCACCTGGATTATCACGGTGATCTGGAAGAATATTTCGCGGCGAAACGTATTCTATTTGACCGACTACTTCCTGAATCATTCAAGACGGACACTACTTCAATTATCAATGTCGATGATGAATACGGCAGAAGACTGTGCCTTGATACGAAAATAAAGAAGCTTTTCACTTTTGGTTTTGAAAGTAATGCTCAAATTCGACCTGGAAAAATGAAACTGGATCCGTCCGGTTTGGACGGTGTAATTGCAACGCCGTCAGGTGACATAGACGTCATATCCGGTTTGATCGGAAATTTTAATCTTTCCAACATTCTGGCCGCAGTTGCAGTTGCTGAAGCTCTTAATATTGACCACGATGCAATTTCCAAGGGAATCAAGTCTTTGAAGAACGTTCCCGGTCGCCTTGAGCGAGTACATGCCGGAAAAGGCAGCGTGTTTGTAGATTATGCTCATACGCCTCATGCCGTAAAAAACGTGCTGAGCGCTCTGGCGTCAATGCGAACCGGTCGGATTATTACAATTATCGGATGCGGCGGAGATAGAGACAAATCCAAGCGGCCGCTGATGGGAAAAGAAGCCGCTTTGGGCAGTGATGTGGTTATTCTTACATCAGATAATCCGAGATCCGAAGACGCATCGGTGATAGCAGCACAAACCGAAGCGGGTATCACGGAGTGCGGGATGACACCATTGAACTCGAATGGTGCACGTCATGGATATGAGGTAATCATCGATAGACGACGGGCGATCGCAAGAGCTTTAGAGATAATGGGAGCGGATGACATATTGCTGGTGGCGGGCAAAGGTCATGAAACGTACCAGGAAATTTCAGGCGTCCGTTATCCATTTGACGACCGGAAAGTAGTTCATGAAGAAGCCCTGGCAACTGGGCTGATTAAAGCACGGGTGCAGGACTAATGAGGGCTCGAGGTGGACCATATAGAGCCGCAAATGTAGCGGAGGCTTGCAAAGGAAGCATAATATCCGGGGATCCAGCCGAGTTCTTTCAGGAGATTACAACAGACTCCAGAGACATTAAAGTCGGCGACTTATTCGTACCCATAAAAGGCGATAAGTTCGACGGACACGAATTCATCTTCCCGGCCCTGGAAGCCGGGGCTCGAGGTAGCTTGACGTCAGGCGATGCACACAGGGAAAACCCTCAGTTCTCATCAAAACATATCCTGATCCAGGTGCAGGATACTTACCTGGCTCTATCAGACCTTGCATCAGCCCACCGTACCTTGCATCATGTCCCCCTGATCGCCGTCACAGGCTCCTCGGGCAAGACCACCGTTAAGGAGATGATTGCATCTATACTGCGCCGCTCCCATAACTCCTTGGTGTCTGAAGGCAACTATAACAACACTATAGGTTTGCCCATGACGATCCTGAACCTGACTTCGAGCCATTCCGCCGCCGTAGTTGAAGCAGGGATCAACAAACCGGGAGAGATGAAGTTTTTGGCTAGGGCTGCTCGCCCGGACGTTGCGGTGATTACGAATATCGGGCCTGTTCATCTGGAAGGACTCGGAAGTCAGGAAAGAGTAGCTGAAGAGAAGTTCCAGCTCGCTTCATGTCTCCAGGATGAAGGTACGGTTATAGTTCCGGCAAACGACAGGTACTTGCAGCCTTTGGTGGCTTCGTTTAAAGGCAATGTGACGACATTCGGCATTTCAGAAGGGGATGTTCGGGCTGTAATTAAGAGCTACGGCGAAGTTTCCGAAATCTCTATATTCGCAAAAGATTTTGACGTAAGCATCACCTTACACATTTCCGGTCTGCACAATGTAGCAAATGCGGCGTGTGCTGCTGCTGCTGCAAGTGCAATCGGAGTTTCCCCCGAAGACATAGAAGTTGGACTCACCGGGTTTAGAGCACCCAAATGGAGAATGGAAATCCTGGAGCTCGGACAAAAGCGTTTGCTCATACGGGATTGTTACAATGCAAATCCGCTTTCCATGAAGGCTGCTTTGAAAGTGTTGTCTGAAAAGAATTCCAGCCCCACTTTAGCGATCCTCGGAGACATGATGGAACTGGGAGATAGTGCAGAAGAACTCCATCGTGGGGTCGGGTATTATGCGGCTTCATTAGGCATATCAAAATTGGTTTTGGTGGGGAAGTTTGCCCCATTTACGAGGCAGGGTTACCTGGAGGGCGGCGGCAAAATTGAACAGGTAGGCTGTTTTCAAACGAAAGAGGAGGCATGGGATTACGTTGTGAATGAAATCAGGTCATATGGAACGATACTGGTCAAGGGATCTCGTTCCATGCAAATGGAGCTTATAGCGGAAAAGATTTCTGAGGAGAATTAAAGGATGCTTTATCATTTACTGTTTCCGTTAGGCTCCGAATGGATTCTTTTCAACGTTTTTAAATATATTACCTTCAGATCTATCATGGCCACCTTAACGGCTCTAATGATAAGTTTTCTGTTAGGTAAACCCCTGGTCGATTATCTGAGAGCCTTTCAGATCGGTCAGACGGTCAGAGATGATGGACCTCAAAGTCATTTAAGCAAGAGCGGCACTCCCACAATGGGCGGTCTGCTGATACTTTTCGCAATGACATTCTCGTGTTTATTATGGACCAGATTGGACAACATCTATTTTTGGCTGGTGTTCGGCATCACGATTTCCTACGGCGCAATAGGTTTTTTAGACGATTACCTAAAGATAACCAAAAAGAGTCACAAAGGCCTTTCTGCGAAAGGCAAATTAGGTCTGCAACTAATTATCGGCATGATTGTGGGCCTTATACTTTTCTACGATCCGCACTTCAAGACCACTTTAGCTGTTCCGTTCTTTAAGAATGTCAATCCCGATCTGGGTATTCTGTATATCCCATTTGTTGCGCTCGTGATTGCCGGCGCCAGTAATGCCGTCAATTTAACTGACGGTCTCGATGGTTTGGCAATTGGTCCCGTGATGATTTGCGGTTCAACGTACTTGTTATTCGCGTACGTTGCCGGACACCTGAAGCTTGCTCATTACCTGCAAGTGGCTTATGTCCCCGGAGCCGGGGAACTCATGGTGGTTTGTGGTGCAATGCTGGGTGCCGGGATGGGTTTCCTCTGGTATAACACGTATCCTGCCGAAGTGTTCATGGGAGATGTCGGATCTTTATCTCTGGGTGGATTCCTCGGTGCCGTTGCAGTAGTCACAAAGCAAGAAATCGTGCTTGCTCTTGCAGGAGGAGTATTTGTAATAGAAGCCGCTTCCGTGATCCTGCAAGTCGCCTCATTCAAAACAACCGGCAAACGCATATTTAACATGGCCCCAATTCACCATCACTTCGAGTTGAAGGGATGGGCCGAACCAAAGGTGATTGTGCGATTTTGGATCATTTCAATTATTTTTGCTCTGATGGCGCTCAGCACATTGAAGCTTCGTTGATGGAAAGGGTTTGAGAGGACGCTAAATTCGCCTTTGAAAGGTTAACCGGCATGAAGAATCGCGAACAAAAGAATAGTCAGCCCGGCTGGGGAGCAATGATCTGCGGCAGAAATCGTCAAAAACCGCTATCAGTTCATGATTCACTTTGTACTTCTTCCCATATATCAGCTCCTGCTCAGTTTGGATCTAAACGATTGCCCGGGAGGTTTCCAGGAGCGGAAACCTACATGACCCGAATTTGCTTCAGGGTAAATTTTAAGTGAGTATTGCCGGTTCCTCCAAACAAGCCAACGGTTCCGGACAAGAGCAAACGATCCATTTCGGTCCGGATCCATTCATTCTGGCAGTGGTATTGCTGATTTTGGCCGTGGGCTGCGTAACGGTTACATCGGCGAGCTACATGATTGCTTTCGGAAAAACCGGGGACGGTTTTTACTTTGCTAAGAAACAAGCAATCGCGATGCTGTTCGGGCTCGCCCTGATGTATTTGTTTTCACGGATAAACCCTGATTTCTGGAAGAGAGCGGCCATACCTATAATGGGATGTTCAATGGCGTTGCTTCTGCTCGTATTCGTTCCGGGAGTAGGGGTTGAAATGGGTGGGTCTAGTCGATGGATCAGGCTCCCATTCGGCTTTTTTGTTCAGCCTTCGGAGCTTGTGAAGTTTGCACTCATAATCTTTATTGCACGCTCGCTCGCGAAAAAAGGCGATTCGATCAGAGAATTTGCCATAGGATTTTTGCCGCACATCATCGTCATGGGGATTGTTGTATTTTTCATATTAATGCAGCCGGATTTCGGGACAGCAGTAATACTTACCATGGTTGTGTTTCTGATGCTCTTCATCGCCGGAGTCCGCGTGCAGCATCTTGCCGGAAGTCTCTTGTTATGTGTCCCGTTTCTTATCCACATGGCATTCAGTGCTGAATATCGAGTAGCCCGTCTGAGGACTTTTCTCGACCCGTGGAGTTCTTCCTTAAAATCAGGATTTCAGATAATTCAGAGCCTAGTGGCTTTCGGTTGTGGTGGATTTTGGGGTGTGGGGGTCGGCAATGGTCTGCAGAAACTCTATTATCTGCCTCAACCTCATTCGGACTTCATTTTTGCGGTTGTCGGGGAAGAGTTCGGGTTCATAGGAGTATTTTGCCTGATCATACTTTTCTACTTGTTTATTTGTCGTGGTCTGACGGTTGCAATGCGCACCGGTGATGCTTTTCAACGATACCTGGCATTTGGGATAACATGCCTCATCGGATTACAGGCGATGGTGAACATGGGAGTGGCAATGGGTCTTTTGCCCACGAAGGGTTTACCGTTGCCGTTAGTGTCACTTGGAGGAACTTCTCTGGTCATGACACTGGCTGGAGTGGGAATTCTCATGGCGATCATCAAATCCACTCAGGCTAAATTAAAGGAAACCATCCAATGAGATTGCTGATAGCGGGCGGCGGCACAGGCGGACATCTTTTCCCTGCTTTGGCAATCGCGGATGCCGTGAAGAATCAGTCACCCGATTCGGAAATTTTGTTTGTAGGCACAAAGAACGGAATTGAAGCTCGCATACTTCCCGGAACGGAATTTCCGGTCAGGTTTATTTCATCACGAGGAATCCGAGGAACGCGAATTTTAAATATTCTCAGAGCCGGAATGCAGGTTCCATGGGGATTGCTCCAGTCCATAGCAATACTCCATGATTTCAAACCCGATTATGTCTTGGGAGTGGGTGGGTATGCCTCGGGGCCGACGTTGGCTGCAGCGGTTCTCATGAGGATTTCATGCGGGATACAAGAACAAAATTCCGTCATGGGCACAACAAACAAGCTCCTTATGCGATTTGTCGATACGGTTTTTACTTCTTGGGAAAAGACCGAGCCCGAACCTCCTGCCTATAAGACTGTTCGAACCGGCAATCCTATAAGAAAAAATCTCCTTGTTAGTGAAAAAGTGGAAAAACCGGGCAATATTTTTAATTTGCTCGTGTTTGGCGGCTCCCGTGGGGCTCATAGTATCAATTCAGCATTAAAATCGAATTTGAACGAATTGAGAAATTTACATTCCGGTCTAAGGGTCGTTCATCAGACGGGAGTAGCTGAAGTCGAAGAACTTAAACGGGCATACGATCAAGCGGGGATCGATGCACAAGTCAAACCTTTCATCGACGACATGGGCCATGCATATCGTTGGGCGGATTTGGTGATCTGTCGGAGCGGTGCGAGTTCCCTAGCGGAATTAACGGCATTCGGGAAACCTGCAATTGTAATTCCGTATCCCTATGCGATAGGGGACCATCAAGCGAGAAATGCGGCAGTTCTCGAATCAGCCGGTGCCGTGAGAGTAATTCCTGATAACGCTCTTGGAAACGGAGCTTTGATTCACGAGCTAAACGATCTAATACGCTCGCCGGATACACTCAAAGAGTTGGCCCTAAATTCCGCCAACATTGGGCGTCCCGATGCCGCCGACCATATTGCAGCAAAAATTTTGAATCAGGAAGGAGCCGCAATTGATCGGAACGCTGTTCAAAAGAGTTAAAGACGTACACTTTGTGGGAGTGGGCGGGGTCGGCATGAGCGGCATTGCTGAAATTTTGCTCGCTCTGGGTTTCGGAATCAGCGGTTCCGATCTGAAGGAGTCCTCCACCACAAAGCGTCTGAGTGATCTTGGAGCCAAGATATGGATTGGGCATAGCCGGGATCATTTGGAAAAAGCGGATGTAGTGGTTTACTCTTCAGCCGTTTCCGAAAACAATCCTGAAATTCGAGCAGCCATGGACCGCCTCATTCCCGTCATACCCAGAGCGGAAATGTTGGCGGAATTAATGCGAATGCAAACGTCAATCGCTGTTGCAGGTATGCACGGTAAGACAACGACTACATCAATGATTTCCTGGATTTTGTCTTCGGCCGGACTTGATCCGACGGTAATCATAGGCGGTAAGCTGGATACACTGGGTGGAGGCGCACGATTGGGTCAGGGTGATCTGCTGGTTGCGGAAGCGGATGAATCCGATCGATCATTTCTCAAGTTGTTTCCAACCATAGCTGTAGTTACTAATCTCGATTTGGAACACATGGACTGCTACTCTTGCATGGATGAAATCCGGTCGGCTTTTTTGGAATTCATCAACAGAATTCCTTTCTACGGGTATGCAATCCTTTGTATTGATGATCCGCACGTTCAAAGCATCATTCCGAGAATAAAAAAACGATTCATCAGCTACGGTCTGTCGTCACAAGCTATGTACCATGGAAAAAAGCCGAAATTTGAGAGCGGCAATTCCATCGTAAATGTATTCCGGGAGGAGCAGTTGCTCGGTGAAATCCGTTTGCCCATGCCTGGAATTCACAATGTTTCCAATGCGAT
>CAZTJA010000090.1:5108-13065 GCA_964613745.1 uncultured Syntrophaceae bacterium | reverse complement strand
CCGAACCGATCAATCACCATGCAATTATCTTCAACCGAGAACGGACCCCTGCCGGCAATAACGTTTTCCTCCGGGATCCCGACATTCCTGCAAGCGATCAATGAATCCGGGTGATCGAGAACTCGGCATATCATTTTTAAACCCATTCCCTTGCAGGCCACTGCATACGGTTCAAGATTCCGGGATCCTATAGTTAAAAACACGGGTTTCCCGAAGGAAAAGGCCTTCTTAGCCGCGGACTCATGGTCCGGTTCAAAGTGGAGGCCTTTTCTGTTGGACAATATGCCGGGTCTCCGAAAATTCATGACGGGAATGTCGAGTGACCCTGCCGCCTGATGCACCGTTTCATGAGCTTTGATCGCATACGGATGCAAGGCGTCAATCACCAGATGAAATGATCCTTCACCGAGGAAAGTCTTCATGGCTTGCAGATCGAGTGTTCCGCGACGCAATGTAATTTTGTTGCTGTCGGGCAAATCAAGAGGAACATCAGTAGCCATTGAAACAAGAATATCCAGTCCGGCGCCGGCGAGTCTCTCCGCAATAATAGGCGTTTCGCTCGTTCCGCCGAACAATAGAATCATACTTGGTATCCACGCGGAGTAATCAGCCAATTATTGATAACCTTTGACGTAGTATTACCAATAACTACGATGCTCCGCATGTTCACGTCGGCTTCAAGGAGGTGATCAAGGTCCGTAATTACAATGGTCTCTTCATCGGTTCCTACGGAGGTTCCGATCCCCACGGGAACGCTGCCCGATCGATACTTTTTGAATATCTCCACGGCCTCAACGAGTTGGCTCTTACGTTTTGTGCTTCGCGGATTGTAGAGAGCGGTAACCAAATCAGCTGATGCCACCGCTTCCAGACGTTTTACAATGCTTGTCCATTCCACGAGCAAATCGCTCAAACTAATGCACGCAAAATCCAGCATTAAAGGTGCACCTAACCTGGCGCCCACCGAACCTGCAGCAGTAACGCCCGGAATGATTTCAACAGCAATGGAAGGATCTTGCTTTGTTATCATCTCGAGCGCCAAACCGGCCATTCCGTAAATTCCGGCGTCCCCGGATGAGATCAAAGCCACAACGGATCCTGACACTGCCGCATCAACGGCTGCACTACACCGTTCGATTTCCTTCCGCATCCCGGAGGTAATTGTCTGTTTTCCTCCGGTAAGATCTTTGATTGAGTCAATGTACTTTTTGTATCCAACTATAATGTCGGAGCCGGTTATCACCTCTTCGGCACGCCTGGTACGATGTTGAGGACCGCCGGGTCCTATGCCTACGATATAAAGCTTTCCTTTGCTATCGCCACCGTTATCCCGCCGAAGCTTGTTTTCGGAAGTAGTAATCTCGTCCTCCTCCCCGCGAGAAGCGCCGCCGGTTCGGCGACTGCGGGCAAATCAACTTGTTCTTGTACAAAATCCGATTTCCGGAATTCGTAAGCACACTCACGTATTTCATTGGAAGATATAAATTTCAACGGAACTCCCAATTCCTGAGCAGCCGCAATCAATCCTGCTTCATCCGACTTTATGTCCGCCGATGCAATGAGTCTGACTGCTTCAATCCCCAAATTCGCAGATCCTAAAGCGCTGTTCACGGCAGTGACTATATTTTGTTTCTCAGTTCCCCGTCTACAGCCGACGCCAACAATAATGTCCTTGAGAGCTTCCGTTGAAGTCGTGACAATGGGTTCCGCTGCGATGACATTGGCCACTTGGAGCGCTAGATCGTTTGCTCCACCCTCATGTCCGCTGAGCAAACTTATTGACCATCTACCGTACACGTCCACCACGACGACCGCCGGGTCCTCATATTTATTTTTCAAGTGAGCCGCTATAGACCTGACAACCACGCCGCATGGGGCGATATAAACGAAGCCTTCATACTCGTGGAATATTTCACCGGTTAGTTCCGCTATCGACGTGAATCTTCTCACATCATCGTGACCGTCCACACACGTGTGAACAAACACATCCACACCATCGATGTTCTCAGCCAAACGCTTGGCTATAAGAGTGCCTTCAGGCGAAAGGGTGAGAACGGCTGTTCTCATTGGACCGTTCCGATTCGGTATTCGTGCGTAAACTCAGGGTCGTACAATTTTGACCGCGGAATTTCTCTTGAAAGGGCATGTCCCACCACAATCATGGCCGTTTTCTTCATCTCACCTTCCGGTATCTTGCCGGCGATATTACGTAATGTTCCCCGAATGATTTTCTGGTCCGGCCATGAAGCCCTGTACACTATACCTACCGGACAGTCCGGCCCATACTCTTTCGCCAACACCTCAGCGGACTCCTTTAACTTGTGAACCGATAAGAACAGACACAGCGTGGAATGGGTTTTCGCAAGGATCTCCAATTCCTGTCTGTCAGGCATGGGCGTGCGACCCGAAGTCCTTGTAAGAATGATGGTCTGGGAAATCTCAGGAGCTGTAAGTTCCGTCTTTAGTGCGGCCGCTGAAGCTTGGAATGAACTCACACCCGGAACGACATCGTATTCAATCCCGAGCTTATCCAACTCATTCATCTGCTCTCTTATGGCTCCATATATGGACGGATCGCCCGAATGCAGCCTCACCACATCTACGTTTAGATCCCGTCCACGGCGGCAGACCTCGGTTGTTTCTTCCAACGACATCTCCGCGGAATCGTGTTTTTGGGCATCAGGCGGGATTAACTCCAGAACGGAAGGGCTTACGAGTGATCCTGCGTACACGCAGATCTTGCACGAAGACAAGATTCGGTGAGCCTTGATTGTCAACAATTCGGGATCACCCGGACCTGCCCCCACAAAAAGAACCTTCATGATTCTTCGCCTTTCCCCTTAACCAGTATTATCGACAGATATCCCGCTTCGTCTTCAGCACCACGGAGTCGTGATAAATCCTTCTCGATACGTTGTTCCGGCATCCCCACGTGAGAAACGAAAACGCTGCGGCCCAAAGCGCCTGTACTCTCCAAGACATCCAGTATTCTGCCCAATCGCTTGCCGATCTTCATTAAAACCACTGTGCCGCCCGCATTTACGGCAGTGCGAACCTGATTCAGATCGTCCGCTGTAGGCACAATCGTGACGCTGTCTTTACGTTCGCCAACCGGGAATTCCGCCAAAGCCGCTGCAGCGCTGAAAGCGGTGATTCCAGGAATGGTGACGACGCTTACATCCGGCAGTCTTCTTCTGAGCGCCCGGAGCATGTACGTGTATGTTGAATAGAGGAACGTATCGCCCAAGGTCAGAAAACAGGCATCTTCTCCCTTTTCGAGTGCTTCGGCTATCCTGAGTGCCGAATCCTCCCAACGTTGCTCAAGTTCCGATTTGTCAGTGGTCATCGGGAATACTATTTCATGGACTTCAGCATTGTCCCCGAGATGCTTTTTGGCAATGCTCAAGGCCACGCTGTCCGCCGCCGTCCTGGCCTTAGGCACAAATATGTGTCTGCATGCCCGTATCGTTTGAGCGCCTTTTACAGTAATGAGGTCCGGGTCTCCCGGACCGACTCCGATGCCGTAAAGAGTTCCTTTTTTCATAAACAACTACTCTTAATGATTATTACTATAGTCCGTGATGAAACTTCTATTTCCTTAAGTAGCTCCCTTGGAACTTCGCGTATCTTTTCATCTTCGAGACTGATATCTTCGCATACGAAAATCTTCGCATCATTTAAAAGGGGAGCAAGCCGATCGTACACCCACGGAAGTGATTCTTCCCGACCGGCTAATATCGCAATTTTGCCTGCATCAAGGAGTTCACCGGATAGAACGGGATCTTCTTTGTGGGCACTGATAATCTTTGCGTCCGCCCAATCATACCCCAATGCGGCAAATGCCGCTTGCACCGAACTGATACCCGGTATAACGGTGCAGTTTTCCCTGCCGAATTTCCTTACGACCAGCTTGCCGAGGCTGAATAGACCGGGATCACCGGAAACGAGTACCACGACCCGCTTTCCTCGGACCTGTTCTATACTGTCCAATAGGATATCGATCTTAGTATCGACTACTATTCTATGGGCGTTCGTTTCTGGAAACAAATCCAACAGCCTCTGTGCACCAATCAACACTTCAGCTTCCGAAACGGCCGTACGTGCAGCATCCGTGAGGAGATCCGCCGATCCGGGACCGCATCCGGCAATTATTATTTTTCCAGAGCGTTCCAACTGCCAAGGTCTCCATAAGAACCGATTTTTGTTCCTGCAATGTTTACCAGAAACACTGAGAGGGAAACTTCCGCCCGGATCTTGTCGGCCAAAACACTATGAATCCGACGTGCCAACTGTTCCGCAGTCGTTCTCATTTCAAGATCATTCAGATGTTCAAAGATTCCTTCAACCGTATGAGAATCCGATACCGAAAACCCGAGCCCCTTCACTAGATCCATCACATAGGGAACGGCACTGCCCGAACGGGAGGAATGAGTGTCCCACCAGCCTGCCGGTAGCTTGGCCAGCTTCCCCGGATGCCCCAACACGAGAATCGACTCAAATGGGTAATTCTTCAACCGCTCAACAGTGAATCCCCATTCGTTGCCCGTCTCGATAACCTGCTGGTCCGACACATCAAAATATCTTCTTGCAGACTTTTCACCTATCCGGCCGGGAACGATTATAGGATTGTATATTCCACATGCTTCCGCCACATCCAGGCTGCAATGTATGGAATCTCTGATGGCATCACAACTGAACGGCCGCACTATCCCGGATGTTCCGAGTATCGACAAACCGCCAACGATCCCCAGCCTTGGATTATAGGTCTTCTCTGCCAGATCAGTGCCGCCAGGAATGGAAACTGTCACCTCCACGCCGGATTGGGTGACCTCTCTTAGGGCATTCTCGATCATTTTTCGCGGAACGGGATTGATTGCAGGTTCACCGGGTGGAACTTGCAGACCCGGTTTTGTAACCGTCCCCACTCCGTCCCCTGCCTTAAACATTATTCCATTACTCCTGCTGAATCTGACCTCGGAGAGAATCAGATGTCCATCCGTAACATCCGGATCATCTCCAGCGTCTTTCTTCACTGCCGCCGTAACGGAGTCCTCATTTTTACGGCAATATTCTATTGCAATCGATATACGTTTTCCTCCCGGCAGGGGAATCTCAATCCTCTTGGGAGGCTCCTCTCCGGAAAGCACCAATACAGCTGCCTTTGCAGCCGCTGCAGCACAGCTCCCGGTTGTGATGCCCGTACGCAATTCGGTCACTGCAATTCCACCTCTTCGGGTTTCACTATTAAATTGTCGGGAATAAGCTCCAGAAGACGTGATCTCGCTTCACCTATCGTTAAGGGGAGTCCGTTAATGGGGACACCGTCGCTCTGCTTCATCTTATGGAGTAACGCTGCGATGTAGGGCAGCCGGAGACATGCTCGGTCTATCATTTCATGATCGCAGAATATCTCGTCTGCAGGACCCTCACTGAGCACTTTTCCTTTTTGCAGCACAACAATCCTATCTGCAAAAAGCGGCAGCAAATCGACATTGTGCGTTGCCAAAACAACGGTAATACCTTGTTTTCTGTTGAGATTATTCAATAGCCTCATCATGAGAGCCTCACCGGCCGGATCCAACCCCGCAGTTGGTTCATCAAGAATGAGAACTCGAGGTCTCATGGCCAGCACACCCGCCATGCAAATTCGTTTTTGCTCTCCGAAACTGAGGTGATGAATTGCGCGGCCATAAAGAGCCGCCGCATCAACAGCTTCCAGGGATTCCGTAACTCGAGTCTGGACTTCCGTTTCGGTTAGCCCGAGATTCCTTGGGCCATAAGCCACGTCTTCTTCAACGGTTGCCGCAAACAACTGATCATTGGGGTTCTGCAGGACGAGCCCGATTTTCTGATAAAGCTCACGTTTGGGAATCCGATTTATATCGACACCATCGATGCGAGCCGTCCCGGAGTCCGGCTTCAAGAGACCCACCAATAACTTGATGAGAGTTGTTTTTCCTGAACCGTTGGAGGCCAGCATTGCGACAAACTCCCCGGGTCGAGCCCAGAAATTAACCCCGTCAAGAGCCTTTGTACCCTCTTGATATGTGTAAGTTATGTCGTTAGCTTCTACTGCGTAAGCGATCGTCACCTCAGCCACCATTCCGTGAAAACATGGATTGAGATCAAAATCGGCAGCAATATCGCAGGCAATATCCACTGTCGCCTCGGCACCTCGTACATGGGACCAAATGGAAATTTTCCATTATAGCCCCTGAGCGTCATGGCCTCATGCGTTCGCATCGCCTGGTCGATTGATCTCGTTACAACGGATCCCGTCAATACACCCATGGAAGCGAATGACAGCCTTAGGTTCGAATAGCCGAGCCTCACCTTTTGAGCTGCTGCCGTATCGGCGGTCTGATCCAAAAGAGTAAAAATGTATCGATAAATGAGAAGAGCTATTTCAACCCAGGATTCGGGTATTCTGAACCACCTCAGAGCATGAAATATCTTGTACGCAGGAGTTGCCGAACTGAGCAAAAACATCACGCTCACAGATCCCAAAACCCTGGAACCCAGCACGATTCCCCTGGACAATCCTTCCTGAGTTGCCGAAAACGAAATACCTAAGAAACTCCATGCCCAAAAAGTTGTTTTTCCCGTAAGAAATGTCTGGAGAACCACCAGCACCAAAACCATCCCAAACGGAGCGGCAAACCTCATAATCAACAGCCGCATCGGAATACGGATCGCTTTCATGATCAACACGCTTGATATAAATATGAAAAGCGGGATGATCACCGTTTCAGAAGTGATACAAATGAGGATCAGAGCCGATGCAAGTATTATTTTTATTCGAGGGTCCAACCTGGTGAGAGCGTTGTCTCTGCAGGCAAATATATCGGAAAAAAGATCAAACATTCTTTACTTCCCGCAAAACTTCCGTCCGTGGCGGAAACAAACCTCTAAAATAGTAGCCGGCAACGAAACCTCCAATGACCCCTGCTAGCAGGAAAACAAACAACAGTAGATCACCTTTATCAGTGTTGATGAACGGCTCCCATGGCGCGCGTCCTGCCTGCTCTGCAAACTTCTCTACAACGGATTCGTCTACTCCCGACCATTCGGCGCCGGGTTTGTAAAACATTATCGATGTACCTATCCCAAATATTATTACAATTAGAGAAAAGACGATTGTTTTGCTCAGTCTACGCCCCGGCATGATCTCCTCCTCACTTTGTCGGCAGAGTTCCTGATCGAGGGACTCCGAAGAATTCGGGCCGTCTCGCGTGCACGAACGTGTATGCGCCTGCAGCAATGAAACCTTCAAGTATTCCCAGCGGCAATTGCGTGGGCACAAAAGCCAGCAGAATGGACACGAACATGGTTAGCCAATTACCATCAGCCTGCAGAGCGGTCGATAACGTGAAGGCCGTAGCCAAATACGTCATCCAATCCGAAATGAGGCCGGCTCCAAAAGCTGCAATGAAAATACCTGTACCCAATTTTCTTAAAAGCAGAAAAACCCCATAGCCCGAAAATGCCCCGACCACTCCCATGGAAAATATATTTGCTCCAAGAGTTGTCAAACCGCCATGGGCCAAAAACAAAGCCTGAAGGGTAAGCGCCACGCTTGCGATCACCGTTGTGGGCATGGGTCCGATGAGAATAGCAGCCATTCCCGTTCCACACGGGTGCGAACAGGTTCCCGCTGTGGGAACCGGGATGGGCATACAGGAAATGATGAACACGGCTGCGCCGACAAGACCGATCAAAGCCTTGAAATGTGGTTCCGATTCCGATCTGATCCGGATCTTCCGTAATCCAAGGAACAGAAAAGGTATGGTCAGAACAAACCAGAAAACAGCCCACTGGAGAGGCAATATTCCTTCGGATACATGCATGGCTGCGGCCCGACTTGGGACCATGATGCACAACACAGCAAGACCGAGTATGATTTCCCACCTGTTCATGTCAGACCTCATTCGTCCGCCGTTGAATTCGAGTCATCCGC
>CAZTJA010000090.1:0-5008 GCA_964613745.1 uncultured Syntrophaceae bacterium | reverse complement strand
ATGCCCATTCCGGACCCGGTATTCCTTCGCCTCTTCCGGATCCATGGGCACAAACTCATACTGCCCAGGTGGGATAGGGTATTTTTCCTTTGGAGGTAGTTCAATCTCCCGAACATCGCTGAACCCCCTGGACGTGGAGATCCTCCGCTCCACAAGATCAACCAGCACCTCGTCGAAACCCAAATTCTTCCCGAGGACGACCCGCACTCCAGGAAATTCGTCAGCAACTTCCTGCATCATTTCAGGCACATCGAGAACCAGGTGCAAGCCGTCATGGAGAAAATACGGTATCACCATAATATCCACGGCTCCTTGAGCCACACATCTCCTGAAAGTCTCCGGATAATGAGGTCCCAGCCTGGACATGTAACAAATTTCAACCATTTCATAGCCGTATTTTCCTCGGAGGCCGTCAGCAACTTTTTCCATGTGCCTTCCCGCATCCGGAACACGACTCCCGTGGCCCAATAAAATGATTGCAGTCTTGTTAGGAGTTCCCAATTATGCGTCCTTTCGTTAGAGGCCTAAATTTGCATTAAACTTAATTATGGATGATGTCCTATCGATCACAGCGAAGCAGCCACACTACAGAGTGCATGAATAACGCTAACCGCCAGCGGACTGCCGCCCCTTCGTCCTTCAATTGCTATATACGGAACCCCGCACCCCATCAGTTCCGTCTTGCTTTCAACAACGTGAACAAAGCCCACCGGCATGGCAACAACAAGAGCAGGCCGCAGCCCGTCCTCTATAATCATTCGGTTCAATTCCAAGAGAGCGACGGGAGCATTCCCGAAAACGGCGATTCCGCCGTCAAGATGGTCTTGAGCTTTGCGGACTGCATAGAGGGACCGCGGCAAGCCATTTGAAGAGGCACTTGCGACCACGTCTGCATCGGCAACATGACAGAGGAGCCTATCCGGTCCATAGCCCGCATTCAAGCCTGTCAGCCGCGCCATGGACAATCCTGACCTTATCATGTTTGAATCCGCATAAATATAAGCGCCGCTCCTGAGTGCCCGTATGCCGGCGGAAACTGCATCATCGGAAAATCGCACCAAATCGGCCATCGCGAAATCCGCTGTCGTATGGATCATCCTCCTGACAACGTTCCATTGTTCAGGAGTAAAATCATGTTTCGCCGCTTCCCGATCAATCAGCTCGAAAGACCGTGATTCAATGGCTTCACCGCTCATGGGCTTGTCATATAGGTCATACACAAGGGGGCGCCTTATATTACTGCCGCAGGACGATACCTCATTCATCTAATCACCAACCAATCATGATCTACATTGTTGGACAAAATGTCGTGCCGCTTCAGGATTTGAAGCAAAATGCGCATGAACATACGTCGCTAATATCCGACCCTTCTGAAAGCCTTCTTCAACGACGTGGTCCGAACGTCGGTAGCGCATGTTGTATGCGCTACACCATGTTCCGTTTAAGCTCTGTCCGGATTGAATTTCCGAGTAGTGGAATTCATGTCCTCTTAAAATAGCCCCTGTTTTCCCGAGAATCGAATCGCACCCGAGAACTATTTCAACGTACCCGAGCGACTTGAGTTTTTCCAGCATCCTCGTTTTTACGGGAAATATGCCCGTCATCGGAAAATACCGGCCATCACGTAATTCGATGCCGTCGGACAAATACATGAGACCTCCACATTCCGCATAAATCGGTTTGTCCGATTCCGCAAACTTCCGGATTTCCCTGATCATCGATTCATTCTGCGAGAGTTCCGCTGCATACTCTTCCGGATAGCCGCCTCCCAAGTAAATGCCGGCAAGATCCGGCGGAAGCTCTTCATCTCGTATGGGAGAAAATTCAATAAGTTCACATCCGTTGCTTTTCAGCATCCCAAGGTTATCCGGATAGTAAAAGTGGAAAGCCTCATCCCGAGCAATTCCCAATCGAACCTTAGATATAGTCGCGTTTGTGACTCGAACTCTTCCTGGAACATGTAGCGGTTCCGCAGACCGGGCAATCTCTACAATCGCGTCCAGATCTGCATGCTCCTCAACAATGTTCGCCATTTTGTCGAGTATTTCCACGCTGAAGCTCTGACGATCTGCCGTCACCAAACCCAAATGTCTGCTGGGCAGCGGGGGAAAGACCTCCCGAGGAAAGGACGCCGAAATACCGGGGAGATCAAAAGCCGTTAAGGAATTGCGCATCCATTCTACATGCCTTGGTGTCCCGCATCGGTTGGCAATGACACCTGAAATCTTCACTTCCGGATCAAATTCCGAGAATCCCTTCACAAGAGCGGCAATACTTTTCGCCATCCCGTGAGTGTTCACTATCAGCAATACCGGGGATTTCAGTTTCGCCGCCACTTCCGAAGTGCTGCCGGCTCGAGTAACGGGATCGCTTCCGTCAAAAAGGCCCATTACGCCTTCGATGATCGAAATGTCCGCCTCTGCAGCTTCCTGACAAAAAAGCACTTGAATGTAGTCGGTGTCCGTCATCCAGCTATCGAGATTAAAACATGGTCTCTCGGAGGCTATCGACAGGTAGGTCGGATCCAGGTAATCCGGTCCCACCTTGAACGTTTGAACCTTCAAGCCTCGTCGTTTGAAGGCGGCTACAACAGCCAGAGTGATTGTGGTTTTACCGACTCCGCTATTTGTGCCTGCAACAACTAAACGAGGAAATTCACCCATTAGAAAAAACCTTCATTGCCAGAAAAATGAACCCGGTGAACACAAGCGCTGCAACGAGAAAGAGACGATTCGCAGTCAAAATGTGATCCGGTCTGATCGGATCAATTGGATCACCGATGGTGGGCTTCTCGGAAATCGTGCCGTGATAGTAACTCGTCCCGCCGAGCCTCACCCCAAGAGCACCCGCCATGGCCGCTTCCGTGTGTCCTGCGTTGGGGCTGGTGTGATTTCTGCGATCCCGGAAAAAAACCTGGAACGAATCCATCCACCTCGAGCCTGTAAAAAATGCCGCAACGGGCACGAGCAGTCCTGTGAGACGTGCTGGAATGAAATTTGCCGCATCGTCAATTTTGGCTGAAGCCCAACCGAATTCCAGATATCTCTCGTTTTTATAGCCGAACGTGGAATCCAGAGTATTCATGGCCTTGTAAACAAACATCCCCACAGGACCAAAAAGGATTCCGTAAAACAAAGGAGCCGTAACACCGTCAACAAGGTTTTCAGCAACGCTCTCGACTGCCGCTCGGCTCACCCCTGAAACATCGAGGCTGTCGACATCACGGCCACAGATCATCCCGACCCTATAGCGGGCCTCCTGGAGGTTGCCTTCATTCAGTGCGGCATATACATTTGCGCTGTGCTGAATCATGTCACCGATCGCCAGGCCCGAGTACAGCAGATAAATGGAAGCCAGGTCTCGTATATATGGATGGATGCTCTCGGCAATAAACAAAACCAGAGCCGTACCTGCAGCCGTAAATCCGATTACTATTATCGCGGTTGCCAATCCTGCCTGTTTGGGCGACTCCGGAAAAAACTTGCGAGCCGGCGTTTCCAACCAAACGGCAAAGTTGCCAATGAGCCTTACCGGATGAGGCATCCATTTTGGGTCACCGGCAATCAAATCCAACAGAATCGCTATGACGATTTGGAATTCTATGCCCATCAAAGTCCCATTAGCTTATAAATATCTTTTAAACGTATGCTGTTCCTCACGGACTCGGCCAAACGGTCCAGAGCAGATTCGAGATCGTACGTCGCCGATTTAGGAAGGGGCGCCAAATTCTTTCTAACTCGGAGTTCATTAATGAACCACCGCCTGAAATCATCCGAATCAAAGATCCCATGGATGTATGTTCCCCAAACCATCCCGCTTGGGGAAACAGCGCCGTCCGATTTTCCTTCATCCGATATTACTGCGGGTTCAAAGTTAGTTCCGTCGCTTATTCCATGATGAATTTCATATCCAAAGACCGGTCGGCCCGACTTAATGTGCTTTGCTTCAATCCGAGTCAGAGTCTTTTCTTTTTCCAGCAGGGTGACGATTTCCAGCAAGCCTAATCCCGGGACGGTCTTTCCGGACGTTTCCAATGCGTACGGGTCGGCTATTCCCGAACCCAACATCTGAAATCCTCCGCAAATGCCAATGATTGGGACTTTGTTATTCAACTCCCGCAGTTTATCTGCCAAACCGTTCCGCTTAAGAAATTCAAGATCGCCGATGGTATTCTTGCTTCCGGGTATAATTACTGCATCAGGAGCATTAAAATCCATTGCCGACCTAATGATCTGTAATTGAACATCCGGTTCAATTCTGAGTGCATCGAAATCAGTAAAATTCGATATATGTGGAAGGTCTATAACTGCTATCCTGACGGTATCCTTGTCCGACAAAACTTCGTCCCAAAGTCCGTTCTTGAAACTCACCGAATCTTCTTCGGGTAATCCAAGATCATGGAAGTAAGGCACAACTCCGAGCACAGGCCGGCCCGTATGACCCAGCACATAATCATGAGCAGACTTCAGGAGATCTGCATCGCCGCGAAAACGGTTGACTATGAATCCCGCGGTAATCGCCCTTTCCCATTCCGTCAGCAGCTCCATTGTACCGACAAATGAAGCATATACACCGCCACGGTCAATGTCTCCAACCAGCAGCACCGGGGCATGAGCGTAACGTGCCATCTGCATATTCACGATGTCGTGGTGTTTCAGATTTATCTCAGCAGGACTGCCGGCCCCCTCTATCACCATCACGTCATTTTCGCCGGCCAGAGAATCATATGCCCGTTTTGCGGCTTCGAACGCCTCGGGCTTATAGTGGACGTATTCCTTAACATCCATGTTCCCCACAGGTTTACCATTTACGATGACCTGGCTACCTGTGTCCGTATTCGGCTTTAGCAGGATCGGGTTCATCCTCACGTCAGGATCCAGCTTGCATGCTTGGGCCTGAACGACTTGCGCTCTGCCCATTTCACCACCTTGTCTTGTCACAAATGAGTTTAAAGACATGTTCTGGGACTTGAACGGAGCGACTCTGTAGCCGTCCTGCAGCAGTATTC
>CAZTJA010000089.1:0-13141 GCA_964613745.1 uncultured Syntrophaceae bacterium | reverse complement strand
GAGAACCGGCATCACAAATCCTCCAATTTGTCTGGATTTATTTTGTAATTAGAATCTCTATTCTGATAAAATTCATAATTGAAAATCTGGTTTTGAATAAATCCCTAAGTGTGAATATCCATTACGTACCTTAAATTGCCCCAGAGGCACTTTCGTATATCAGAGGCGAAATGAAAAAGACTTGGCTAAAATCGTATTCTCCGGGTGTTCCGGAGGAAGTAGAACTCATCAATATTCCTTTGCATGAGGTGCTGACTAAATCGGCTGCCCAATACGGCGATCGTCCGGCGTTTAATTTTCATGGAAAAGTGCTTTCCTACCGTGAATTCGACGACTTGGTAACAAAATTTGCCTTGGGTATAAAGAGCCTAGGTCTGGGGCCTCAGATGCGCCTGGGCATCCTTTTACCCAATCTCGTACAGACAGCCGTAGCAATTTATTCAGGACTTCGAGTTGGGGCGATATCCGTTCCGATGAATCCCTTATACACGGATCGTGAACTCGAACATCAATTCAATGACTCAGGTTGCGAAATGCTGATCTGTCTGGACACCCTGGTTCCTAGAATGCTTGAACTCAGGGCTAAGACATCCATTAAGTCTATAGTATCCTGTCACATTAGAGACTATCTTCCATTTCCTCTGAAACAATTATTCCCCTTTGTTAAAAAAAGCTTGCATTTGAAAACGCCCAAGGTTAAAGGCGTTTACGAGTTCTCCGATCTTTTACGAAATGATCTTCCAGAAGCCGGCAATTACCCGGCACAAATGGAAGATACGGCTTTATTGATCTACACGGGGGGTACGACCGGCATTTCTAAGGGAGTCGAACTAACTCACAAAAATCTGACAGGAAACTGTAGGCAGATGAGCGCCTGGTCTCCTGAATTGCTGGACGGCGGCGAAACTGTCCTGGGCTGTCTGCCTTTCTTCCACTCATACGGTCTGACAGCGGTTCTGAACATGAGCATAATGCACGGCTGGTGCAATGTGCTCATACCCAAACCGGAAGTCAAACCGATCCTGGAAGCCGTACACAAATACGGCGTTTCTCTTTTACCTGCTGTTCCCACGTTGTTTAACGGTTTGATCAATTATCCCGACATAAAGAAATATAATTTTTCAAAATTGAAGACGTGCTTTTCCGCAGGAGCTCCCTTGCCTCTCGAGACAATCAGGGGTTTCAAAAGTCTCACAGGGCTTCTCATATCGGAAGCATATGGCTTGACGGAATCATCACCGTGCACACATGCCATCCCCCTGAGCGGCGGAGAAAGGCCCGGTTGTATAGGTCTTCCGCTTCCGGGAACAGATGCCAAATTAGTGGATATAAATGATGATTCCATCGAGATCGAGGAATTTGGCATTCCCGGTGAACTATGCGTCAAAGGCCCCCAAGTAATGAAAGGGTATTTTAATCAGCCCGAAGAATCCGAGCGGGTACTTAAGAACGGGTGGCTTCACACCGGGGACATCGCGGTAATGGATTCCGATGGCTATTTTACGATTGTTGACCGCAAGAAAGACATGATTATTTCCGGCGGTTTTAATATCTACCCCCGGGAAGTTGATGAGGTTCTGTTTTCTCATCCCAAAATTCAAGAGGCATGCACTATCGGAGTGCCTGATCTTCATTCAGGCGAACGAATTAAGGCCTATGTGGTTCTGAAACCCGGAGAAACGTCGACCCCCATTGAGATCATCGACTTTTGCAGGGAAAATCTAACTCGGTACAAGGTTCCGAAGTACGTTCAATTTGTCGATGAATTGCCCAAGAGCGCTGTTGGAAAAATTCTAAGAAAAGAATTGAAAAAATTGGATTCCGCTGTTTCGGCATAAGTGAAATCAGGAGGCAATATGGCTGAGCTAAATCCCAAAGACAAAGCACCCCAATTCCAGTTGCAGGACCAGAATGGTAATCAGGTGAAGCTCTCGAATTTTAAAGGCAAAAAGCTGCTGGTTTATTTCTACCCCAAAGCCGACACCCCCGGCTGCACAAAACAGGCGTGCACCGTCAGGGACGCGACGGCCGATCTGACAAGTACGGGTATACAGGTCGTGGGAATCAGCCCGGATTCACCTGCCAAACAGAAAAAATTCGATGAGAAATATGGGTTAGGATTTCCACTGTTATCCGACGCCGATCACGCCGTTGCAGAGGCGTACGGAGCTTGGGGAGAAAAAAAGATGTATGGGAAGACCTACATGGGAATTGTAAGGTCTTCTTTTCTCATCAACGAAAAAGGACTGATTGAAAAAAGTTGGTATAACGTCAGTCCCACAGCTACGGTTTCAAATGTTCAGGAAAGTCTCAGTTCAGGAGGGACGCAAGTGGCCAAAAAAGCCGATGAAACCAAGAAAGTGGAGAAAAAGGTAGAAGAAAAGCCCGCTGCGAAGAAAGCACCGGCAAAAAAGATCGAAAAACCGGCTGCTGAACCAAAAAAGACCGAGGTAAAGAAAACCCCGGCTAAGAAAATCGATCCTCCCAAGGTAGCTCAAAAAGAAGAAACTAAAAAGGCTCCTGCAAAAAAAACCGAGGCGAAAAAGGTTGCAGCCAAGCCTGCGGCAGTCAAAGGCCCTGAAAAGAAGGCGGAAAAAAAGACGGAGACAAAGAAAACCGACCCGAAAAAGGCAGCCCCAAAAACGGAGGCGAAAAAGCCGGAGTCTAAGGCCACGGTAACCAAGAAAGTCACCCCTAAAAAACCTGCTGCTAAAAAGGCATAGCTGGGTTTTTAACTGCTCATCCGAACAGCAAATGCTGAAGGGTGACTCTTGTACTTATTTGAGATTAGTCTGATTTCAGACGGGTAGCATGAAGAGCCATCTCATTGATGCAGCGGCTTTAAAGCGCAAACTGGTTTCGTTTGCCTCGAAGATTGGAGCGGACGCATGCGGGGTTGCCGATGTGAGCTTGTTAAGGGAGCTGCGCACCGAACCATCCGATCTCCTCAGTGACTACCAATATGCAATAAGCCTTGCCGTCCGCTTATCTGATGGTGTTTTAGATGCAATAAAAGATCAGCCTACCCCCTTATATCAGCAGCATTATTTCAAAGTTAATGCCTCGCTGGACAACATAGCTCTTAGGGTTATGCAATTTCTTCAGAATGCAGGATACCGAGCGCTTCCCATCCCTGCTTCTCATTTGTTGGATAAAGTCGAATATCTTTCCTACGTATCTCATAAGGCAATAGCGATTGCGGCCGGCATCGGTTGGCAGGGTAAGAGCTTGCTGGTGATACATCCAAAATTTGGACCGCGAATACGATTAGTAAGTGTTCTTACGAATGCTAATGTGCTCCCGGATAAGCCTCTGAAGAATTTATGCGCGAGGTGCTCCAAATGTGCGAAGGCGTGCCCCGCCGGAGCTATCAAAGACGTCAATACAAGTTTTCACTACGAAAACAGGGACCAAGCCCTTTATTTTTCAAGATGCGTGGATAAAGTTGTTGGAGAGTTTTCCAAACTGCCTCATTTGGAAGCTCCAATTTGCGGAATATGCATTAGGGCTTGTCCCTATGGACAAAAAGCTTCTAAACCAGGTAAAAAAAATGTACTAAGAGAGACTTCTTAGAAGTATACGCCCCGATATAAAGGAGAGATGAATGCCCATTTCAGGTGAGACAGGTGGAAAATTGGCTGAAGCTATAAAAAAAGCTATTGACGATCACGAGATCACGAACATGGAATATGAACGAATTCTGGCACTGGCCGACGCAGATGGTATTGTTGATGCTCAAGAACGAAAGATGCTGGCCAATTTGCAGGAGATGATGTCCAACGGAACGGTAAAAAGAGTACCCGACAAACCTTAATTTATGTCCGGAGGGATTTTATCCCTCCGATAACTTGCCGGACGGCTCACAATTTTCTGAGCAATCGACGAACTACTTACCATTTTACATGCTTTGATCAGCTACTCAGCATTTGTTTTTGTCGAACTTACCCGGGGATCAATCGCCTCCAAAATGAATATCGATGCATCAATTTGTTAACCTTGAATCCGATACCGCGACCAACCACGAATGGAACTGCAAACACGAGAGGAGCTATGTTCCGAGGTACAAATAAGCCGATGCTGAAAATCTTTCGTCCTGTTCTGTACAACTGGAGAGGTGTATAAAACTTTCGTGTTATACGTTTGCTCATGCGCTTCAGACCCGGCCTGCCGATCCCTTCCCGGTACAAGATTCTGTCATCACCGATATAGTAACCCGGTGTTGCCTCCGCCAACTCCTTCAGTGGAGAATATTTCTCAATTCGTAATTTCTGATAACTAATGGAGTCAAGTCCCAGCTCTTTAGCGAATACCGGTATTTGCAGCATTTCGTCATCAGTTTCGGTAATGTTCCCATAAATAAAATATCCATGATAATAAAATGGGAACTGCCGCAATGTCTCAAAAGCTGTGCGCACAAGATCCGTGTTGAAACCTTTATCGAGCTGCTCCAGAATTCGATCCGTAGGGGATTCTATTCCCAAAAGAAACATTTTTATTCCGGCCTTTGCCGCAACCTCCAAGATTTCCGGGTGCTTGAAGATCTCGATCCTCGTTTGTACAAGAAACCTCTTTTCGATTCCCTCATCGATTATCCTCTCACATAGAGCCTTAGCTCTAGTGGGATTTACGAAAAAGTCCTCGTCCGCCATCAGGATGATGCCGGCGGATATTTCTTTTAATTCTTCAATAACCGAATCAATGGATCGCGCCGAATATGGCCTCTTTTGTCCCCAGGGATTCAGGGTAAAAGTACAAAATTTGCAATTATGCGGGCACCCCCTCGCCGTGAGCATGATATCGAATTCCTCACCCTTGAGGGCAAAGCCGCCAATATTGAAATGGTATTTTTGGTCTCTCAGACTTCTGTCCGGATAGAGTTTTTTGTCTAATTTGCGAAACGGCCTGTTTGGATTATGAACAATTTCCGAACCATTACGGTATGAAACCCCGGGCATATCATGATAATCCATACCGGAGGCCAATTCAGAAATCGCTTCTTCGCCTTCACCTCTAACAATGAGATTAACCGATTTGCACTGCTCGAATACATCTTCCAGATTGTCCGTTGCTTGTTTGCCGCCGACCACGGTGAAAACATTCGGTGGTAGAGAATTGACCAGATCACATACTTCTGAAAATTGGTATTCCCAATTAACGCTGATGCAAAGAAGATCGATTTCGTCAGCTATGAACCTTCTCAAAGCATCCGGATCCCGAAGGGGCCCGCGGAGTCTGAGGTCCACCAAAGTAACTTTATCAACATGCTGCTTTACCGCAGCCGCTATGTACTCAAGCCCCGTAGGCGGGAAAACCGCTAATCCGAGTGATCCCGATTGGCTGTCTCGGTAATATGGATGCAAACAGAGCGCGTGTTTAAAGGCTTTGCCCAAATTGGTTCCTCCTGAGGCTTACGACCATTAACTGGAAGAAAGCATAATTGTAATTCTATACGGTCCAATTCCGTTGTTTATGGCCGATCACCGTTCATGAACCGAGCAAACTCTGCGGCTTTCTATCATGCACATTCCAAATAAGAAAGACTATTGCACATATTGTGCTGCATATCGGCAAAATCACGGTAATTTCGGTAAGCAAGATTGCCGACATGAATCTCAGCGTAAATCATGATCAAGATCTGCGATTCGGCATTAAGAATTGGGGTGCTGAATCTCTTTCCGTGGATTAGTTTACCACGAAAGTATTCTTTTCGCTTGCGGGGCTGATCGAACTCTGCGGATTAACGATCTACGGTTCGTTGTTGTAACGAGTTGGATCAATATCTCTCTATTTTTTCCCGATCGGGATTCGGCTTAAAAGACCATCTAGGTGAGAAGATCTCGTAGAGCTTCCTGGATCTTTGGATAGCGAAACACGTATCCCGCGTCCATAAGTGCCTTTGGAACCGCATTCTGGCCTTCCAATATTACGGAACCGAATTCACCGAGGACCAGCTTGAGCATGAATCCGGGAACCGGAAAAAATGACGGTCGATTCATCACTTTCCCTATGGCTTTTGCCAGTTCTTTGTTTCGCACGGGGTGAGGAGCAGCAAAGTTGAACGGGCCGTTACATTCGGGATGATCCAGCAGAAATACAATGCCATTGCACAAATCATCTATGTGAATCCACGGAATCCACTGATCGCCATTGCCTACGGGACCTCCAACAAAAAACTTGAATGGGAGCATCATCTGAGTCAGCGCTCCGCCGTTTCGACCGAAAACAATCCCGAATCTCATTCTGGCCACTCGGACGGATTTTGATTCTGCTTTAATCGCCTCAGCTTCCCAGTCCTGAGCTAAATGAGAGAGGAAATCATCACCAAGCTTTGATGTCTCGGTGAGCAGCTCGTCGCCTCGAAATCCGTATATTCCGGCTCCAGAGCAACTGAGTAGGGATATGCCCGATCCTCTATCTTCAGGAATTGCGTCCACCAAATTTCTGGTGGTTAAGATTCTGCTTTCTCTTAGGAGACGTTTATACGTGTCGTCCCATCGTTGAAATACCGAGACCCCGGCCAAATTAATCAGCGCATCATGTTCCGGAACTCTCTCCTGCCATTTTCCAGGGATCATTCCATCTCCGGATAGAAACTCTATTCTGTTATCCCCGTTTTTTACCGGTTTCGCTCCTCTCGCCATGATCGTCAGGTGGTGACCTTGCTCCAGCAAAAGGCCGGTCAGATGCTTGCCGACAAATCCTGTTCCTCCGGTGATGAATATTTTCATGGAGCCTCTATGTAAGGTTGGATCATGTATATGATCCAACCTTTGATGGGTTAGGTTTAGATCTGAAACTCCGAATTCAAAAGTTGTTCTATTTCGTTCAACAATGGTTTGATTGAGAGATCGTCACTCAGTGCCCTTCGGACTTCTCGGTGCTGATATAAACTCCCCATTGCAATAATGTCGGTAACAGCGCCTTCCTTATCGTAATAGGCATCTGAGCCGATTGCGGCCTCCGCACCCACATCGTTGTAATATCGTTTCAGGAGTTTCGCCTTGGGGCCGGGCACATCATAAACCCTGACATTTGCAAAGATACCCTTCAGGGCCATCATCTCTGAATTTCCCGCCCCCAATGACTCAATGATAGAGCTTAGTTCGTCTGTTCGGTGGCATTGTACAAGTTCTATCTTCATACGTAATCCTGTATGACGGACTAATTCATCAGCTTATAATGAGCTAATTTAATCGGATCATTCGCTCTTTTTTTCATCACAGGCCAGGCACAGGTTGCCTTCCTCATCCTTCTTAAGCAAACCACGTCTTAGAGCTTCTTCTTCCACCAGCTCCTGACCGGCAGGCGGTGTTTCGGCGGTTTTCTGCTGCTCGGCGGGCTTATCGCCTTCCCACCATGGCTCAACGCACTCATCCGCTTGCCTCAACAGTGTTTGGTCTTCGTTGTCAAAATCGGACTCGCACTTCATTGGGCTGTTTTCCTTTCTTCTTGAGTACCAAATTGTGACCTACTTGGTTTCGATGCAGAAACACAAATTGCGTTTCGAGCATAGATTTCATATTACGGATTTGAGGACTGCAATCAATGATAGTCGTGGGTTCCGAGAATAACCTTGATTCCCGTTTTGTTCTCGATCATAGATGCCATTTCCTCGGGTTTGACGTACGGACAATCAGGTTTCGCTTTCGCCATGCAGGTGCTGAAATAGATTTCATCGGGCTTTATTTCCGATAATTTGGCGGCCATCCCAATGGTCGGTATGAGGCTCCGGCCCGGACATTCACAGCTTACAAAAGAGACTACGCTGGACGGTTCACTGAAATTGCCTTCGCCCAAGGACGCAGCCTTGAGGCATCTCCATTCTCCGGGACAACCGTATCCGCTTTGCATGTAAGCGCCGCAACCCACTACTGCAACTTTCTTCATGTATCCTCCGTTTCAGGTATTGATCCAATATTGCCGGAATCGGCATGATTACGATCACCATATAGAATTTACGGTCCAGATCATTCTAACCTTAAGGGAGCATTCTTTACAGTCAAAAAACTCGAAGATTTAACAATTCAAGTGTGCTAATCGAATACTTACCGTATCGGCAGCTGCTCTGAGCACAAGCCGAAGCTATGGAGGGCGGATGCAACAACCAAGAAAATATCGAGGCATTGTCGCTTCGGATTGGAGCGAATGTTTATCTCCCAACGGCCCTTTTGATCCACTGAGGTTTTCATACCCGAATTTGTCCGACGATCTATCTAGAATTTTTAAGCAATACACCGGTAACGAAATTACTCTCGGTGATGCCTTAAACAGAATTAAAAAGATGCTGCCGAAGGCATATTCCGTTGAAGAAATGGATGCCTATTTGAATGCTGATTTCCAAACATACACCGGTGTTCCCGAATTAATCGATCTGTGCTTAAGCAATGACGTACTGTTCGTTCTCAATACTACCGGCACTCAAGCCTACTTTCAAAGGGCCATCAAGAAAGGTCTTTTGCCGCAAGTCCCATACATTTGCGCAAACCCGTTCGTGACCTTCAAGACTGACGGACTGCGCTCTTGTTTTGATTTGATTATAACTGAGATCAGCGACAAGCCCAAATGTTCGAGTGCGATTGCGAGTAAGTACGGTATGAGTGGGGACAAGATCTTAGCTATTGGCGACAGCGGTGGTGACGGTCCTCATTTCAAATGGGTTCATGAAAATGGCGGATTTCTCATTGCATCCATGCAGAAACATTCACTGGCTGAATTCTGCCAATCAAATGAAGTTCAAATTGATTTTTGTTTCGGCCGATCCTATGGACGGAATGAACCTCGAAATTTGGAACTCGAAATGACTTACGACTTCACAAACCTCTTCCCGGTTATTCAATCCGCCCTGAAGTTATAAGTCATGCCGAGATTCTTTCAATTGTTCGGATGTGAGCCGGCTTTTACAAAGCACCTGCATTCCCGCGACCGGATTTGCGAATTGGGCCTTTTCATGAAGGACCGATTCATTTTTTTACTTGTGACAAATAAATGGGATGATGAATCAGGAGTAATCATGAGATCTTTGATGGCTGCATGTATGTTTTTTTTGTTTCCCGCCGTGAGCTTTAGTCAGTTTGGATTGGCGGAAAATGCCTTAAGTGAGTTTAAATCGATAAAGTTCGAAAACATATATACGAAGGTTCCCACAAGCGGAAAGCTCATATCGATCCGAATCGATGGAGGAACCACCTATTACATTTGTAGGGAAAAAAGCGGATACGCGATTTATCACTTGGAAACAAGACCAATGGTCGGGTTTAAGGAACGCATCGAACAGGAACTGAGGGAATCAGGTCGCAAATGGGATAAACAACGTCCGGATGAGCTGCTTTACACGAAAGAAGCTCATGAATTTGAAATGAAGAAGCTCATCTTGAAATATAGCGAAGCGGTTTGGGTCCGTAACGAAATTGTCGTGGAAAATCGTGACACCGGTCAATAAAAAGAAAGCTCGATGTTCCACGTGGAACATCGAGCTTCAATGAACATAAGTTCGCTTGAACTATTTTTCCGGAGCTTTTTCCACCGGAGCTGGAGCGCTCTGACCACTTTCAGGAACCGATTGCTGCGCCGGAACTTGCGGAGCTGCCGGTCCCGGAGTCGCAGGGGCTTCCTTAACCGGCTGGTCGCTCATTATCGATCTTTCCACGACCGCTGTGGTCTTCCCCGCAAAATACGTCAGGAATGTCGATGTGACCATAAATATTACGGCTGCACCTATGGTGACTTTGCTCAAAAAAGGAGTTGCCCCGGTACTTCCGAATACGGTCTGGCTCGAACCACCACCGAAAGTGGCTCCTATATCGGCACCCTTGCCGGTTTGCAGCAAAATAATCAGGATCAATGCAATACAGACGATAACGTGTACAATAACGATGAGAGTCGTCAACATTAGAAACTAGGTCCCTTCTCTGATGATACCTACGAAATCCGAAACCTTCAGTGAAGCTCCTCCAATGAGACCGCCGTCAATATCCGGCTTGCTCATTAGAGCATTTGAATTCTCAGGCTTCACACTCCCGCCGTAAAGTATACGTATGGACTCGGCGGTTTCCGATCCGTAATGTCCTTTAAGCTCATTTCTGATAAAAGCATGAACTTCCTGGGCCTGTTCCGGACTTGCGGTTTTGCCGGTCCCTATAGCCCATACCGGTTCATATGCTATCACAAATTCAGAAGAATTTGGTGTAAAATCTTTGCAGCCGCCGGTCAATTGTTTACTTACAACATCGAATGTGCGCCCGTCCTCTCTTTCAGTAAGGGATTCACCGATGCACAATATAGGAATCAGACCGCTTCGAACCGCCGCCTTTATCTTCAAATTAACGGTCTCATCGGTATCGCCGAAGAACTGTCGTCGTTCCGAATGACCTATGATCACGTACGTGCAACCGATTGCGCGAAGCATTTGTCCCGATATTTCCCCGGTGAATGCCCCGGAATCCTCCCAGTAAAGATTTTGGGCGGCAATCTTGATAACTGAACCCTCTGCTTTGTTTACCGCCGCTGAAATCGCGGTGAACGGAGGAGCCAAAACGACTTCACAGTTCGGTTGCCATGAAGAAAGGAACCCTCTTAGTTCATCAACGAAGCTGCCGGTCTCAGTATGCGTCTTGTGCATTTTCCAATTTCCGGCAACAATCTTTCGCCTTATGGCCATAAAATGATCCTTATAAGAAAATCAACTTTCAAGAGCGGCGACGCCCGGCAGTACTTTACCTTCCATGAACTCCATAAATGCTCCACCGCCGGTTGAAATGTAAGAAATTCTATCTGAGACACCCGCCTGCTTTACGGCCCTCACGCTGTCACCACCGCCCACAAGACTGAATCCAGCGGCTTCCGCGACGGCTTTAGCCACCTCCATTGTGCCCCGTTTAAACTCTTCGACTTCGAAAACCCCCATGGGCCCATTCCAGATGATCGTCCCGGCCTTCGTAATGCGATCCTTGAACACCTGAATAGTTTCGGAATAAATGTCCAAGGCCATATGATTTTCAGGTATTCCATTCACGGGTACGTTAACGATGTGAGTGGGGGACTCAATTCTATCGGCGGCCACCACGTCCAGCGGCAGCAGAAACTCACAGCCGGCCTTTTCGGCCGCATCCATTATCTCGATTGCGGTGTTCAGCATATCTTCTTCGAACTTTGAGGCACCGACATTGCATCCTTTTGCCTTCAGGAACGTATTGGCCATACCTCCGCCCACGAGAACGCATTCCATGCGCTCAACTATATTTCGGAGTACCGCCAATTTATCGGACACCTTCGCCCCACCAAAGATTGCAGTCACAGGCTTTGCCGGATTGGAGAAAGCTCTGGATAAATTGTCCAGCTCTTCTTTCATCAGCAGGCCCGCAGCTTTTTCTTTCACCAGTGAAGGTACACCGACCGTAGAAGAATGTGCCCGATGTGCCGTTCCGAACGCATCATTCACATATGCATCAGCACCTTCCGCCAATTGAGCTGAAAACTCCGGGTCGTTCTTCGTTTCCCCTGCATGGAATCGCAGGTTTTCCAGGAGAAGAACCTGACCATCTTGAAGAGAATTCCGTGAAGATCGTACCTCATCTCCGATGCAATCATTCACAAAGGCAACGTCAATTCCCAGTAACCGGGACAATCTGGTGCCTACCGGACGCAAGCTCAATTCAGGTTTGCGCTCACCCTTTGGTCTTCCCAAATGTGAACTCAGGATGCAACGTGCCCCATTCTCCACTGCGTATTTAATTGTGCCGAGTGCCCTGCGAATTCTGGTGTCATCTTTTATTTCGCACTTGTCGTCGAGCGGCACATTAAAATCGAATCGGAAAAAAACCTTTTTTCCTTTCAGATCAAGATCAGTAATGCTCTTTACGGACATGTGTACCCTCGTTGCCCGAACGGCAAGTTGCTATCTAAATAAGTTTTTCTCCCATCATTGCGGCCAGATCCACCATTCGTGCCGAATACCCTGATTCATTGTCATACCATGACAGCACTTTAACAAGATTGTCTCCAATGCTGAATGTTGACAAGGCATCGAAAATGGAAGAGTACTCGCTGTTGATGAAATCGGTGCTTACAAGCGGTTCGTCCACGTACCTCAGGTAGCCCTTTAAACGTCCTTCGGCGGCTCTCTTCATTGCGGAATTTATCTCTTCTACCGTCGCTTTTCTCTTCAAGAGAACACTTAAATCAACTAAAGACACGTTGGGAGTCGGAACTCTGATGGCCAACCCGTCAAGTTTTCCGGCAAGTTCCGGAATGACCAATCCTATTGCAGAAGCGGCTCCCGTGGTAGTAGGAATCATGTTCATTGCGGCAGCTCGGGCCCGTCTGTAATCCTTGTGAACCGTGTCCAGTAAACTCTGATCCATGGTGTAGGAATGGACGGTAGTCATGAGCCCCTTTTCAACTCCGAACTCGTCAACCAAAACCTTTCCGATGGGGGCAAGACAATTTGTCGTGCATGAGGCATTTGATACAACCTGATGATTGGCCGGATCATAGGTGTCATCGTTCACGCCCATAACTATCGTTGCATCGACTTTCTTGCCCGGTGCGGATATTACAACTTTCTTCGCGCCGGCCTGAATGTGTTTGGAAGCCTTTTCTTTGTCCCTGAAAATTCCCGTACACTCGAGAACTATGTCGATCTTCAAGTCTCGCCAGGGTAAATTAAGCAAATCATCAGTAATATTGAGAGCCTTAACGTCTTTTCCGTTTACGTTTATGCTTCCCTGCTGAATCTTCACATCCCCGGGATAAAGTCCGTGAACTGAATCGTGCTTGAAAAGGTAAGCCATTAAATTAGGATCCATACGATCATTAATTGCGACTACGTCTACTTTTGGGTTGTTAAGAGCGCTTCTCATAACAGTCCGCCCTATGCGACCAAACCCATTAATTGCTATTTTAATTGACATAATAAGGCCTCCCCCGTTTATGCTAAACAAAAAAAGTTTAATTTATTTTTAATATCGAGTCAATCCGCATTATTTCTCTACTTGTAATTCAACAAAATCCGAGTTATAGGACTAATCGCTAATGTAAGGGCTGTCGGACGGTGTTCCTTACTGTTCAATCTTCAAATTCAAAGCGAATCTCATGGTCCTCCAATGATCCCTTCATTTGTTCGTGTATCGATTCTGACAGCATT
>CAZTJA010000088.1:0-13376 GCA_964613745.1 uncultured Syntrophaceae bacterium | reverse complement strand
GGGTGAGCCTCCATGTAGAAGCCGTCGGTGTCCATAGACAAGTTCAACAGTCGCTGTATCTTGTCGGCATCTTTATGTGGCTTGATCCCAACCGACAGGATTACCATGTCCATGGAATACCGGTAATTTGTGCCGAGCAAGGTGTTTTCGCCTAAAAGGGTTAAGTCACCGGAATCAATATCTTCGATCACCTCACCGGGGAGGCCTCTTATGAATTGTACCCCTTCTCTGCGAGCCCGTTGAAAGAGGTCTTCAAAACCCTTACCAAAAGCTCGAATATCTATGTAGAAAACGTAAATATCAGTCTCAGGCCAGTGTTCTTTGATGAGCAAAGCATCCTTTATAGTATTCATACAGCAGACATTGCTGCAGTACGGATTGCTTCTCTTGCTCCGTGAGCCGATACATTGGAGAAAAGCCACTCTTTCCGGACGTTTTCTATCGGATGGTCTCACAAGCTCACCACCGGACGGGCCGCCGGCATTGATCAGTCTTTCAAATTCGAGTGTAGTGATCACATTGGGGAATTTGCCGTATCCAAGTTCGGTTAATGCCGTAGGGTCATAAACGTCCACTCCTGTGGCCACAACTATGGTCCCTACTTCCAGGTTAAGAGTTTCGTCTCTATCCGCAAAATCGATACATTTGTGCTGACACGCCTGAAAGCACCTGTCACATGCGACAATTCCTTGATTGTTGAGACATCGCTCCATGTCGATCATGAATGTGGACGGTACGGCTTGAGCAAATGGAATATGAATAGCTCGCCTTATTGAAAGGCCCGCGTTGAATTCGTCAGGAGCTAATTGAGGACATGCTTCAATGCAATCGCCGCACGAAGTGCAATCTTTAGTGACGTATCTGGCCTTCTTGAGAACATCTACTTTGAAGTTACCAATATGACCTTCAACTGCTTTAACTTCCGACAATGTGAGCAATTCGATATTCGGGTGCCTCCCTACTTCGCTCATCTTGGGAGCCAGAATGCAAATGGAGCAGTCCATCGTCGGAAACGTCTTATCAATCTGGGCCATTCTTCCGCCGATACTGCCGCTACGCTCCACGAGATAAACCTTGTAACCGGCATCTGCCATATCCAATGCCGCTTGAATACCGGCAACCCCGCCGCCAATGACCATAGCTTTGCGAGTGACGGGAACTGTTAATTCAAACTGAGGCGTAAGTCGGGCCGCTCGAGACACAGCCATTTCTACCAAGTCTTTGGCCTTCTCAGTGGCGGCATCTTTGTCGTGAAGATGAACCCATGAGCAATGCTCTCTTATGTTTGCCATTTCCAAAAGGTAAGGATTTAGACCAGCAGCTTCGCAAGCGGATCGAAAAGTGGGTTCATGCAGACGCGGCGTACAGGAAGCTACAACAACTCTGTTAAGTCCGTGCTCTTTTATATCGGATTTGATCTGCTCCTGACCAGGTTCAGAACACGTGTATAACGAGTCTTTGGCCAAAGTCACCCCGGGCAATTTCTCAGCAAACTCGGCCACACTTTTGCAATCAACGGTGCCGCCGATATTTTTCCCGCAGTGACACACGTAAACCCCGATCTTCAGATCTCCGGATTCCGGATTTTTGGAAGTTTCTAGGACGATTTCTTTCAATGGAACCTCTATCGCATTAGCCTGTCGATCCGCTTAATTAGGTCCGATCGGTCTTGGTTTTGGAGAGCAGATTTCGGGCGTATTCATAACCTTTGTCAAACGCGGAAACATTCAAATCTTCCGTTCCAGGGGGTATTGAAGAAAGCACCGACTGTTTCATAGATTCATAATCTATAACACCGCCGAGGGCCGCCAATGCCCCAAGCATAACTATGTTGGCCACGATTTTGCGACCCATACTTTCGGCTATTCTGGTACAGGGGACCCCGTACAAAACCACATCATTTGGGATCTCATCGATTTTGACCAAATCTTCATCGATTATGAGGACACCACCGGATTGAATATTTTTGCCGTATGTTGTCCAGGCGCCTTGGCTCATGATAACGAGAACATTGGGCTTGCCGACTTTCGGATAATAAACCGCTTCTGTTGAAATCACTATGTCGGCACTGCACGAACCGCCCCTGGCTTCCGGCCCGTAGCTCTGAGTGAACACGGCATTCTTCTTCTCAAAGAGCGTTGCAGCCTTACCTAAAATATGACCCGAAAGTACAATACCCTGGCCGCCGAATCCCGCTAGTCTGACTTCCTGTTTTTCGGTCATGCTGCACGACCTTTATCTTTCGGCTTGGCCTTAGTTTTCGCTCGTGCCAAAACCTTCTCGGAGTAGTTCTGTATGAAATCCGGCCTTGTTGTATCGATGAAGGTACCGACTATGAATCGCTCGCGTAATTTTATCTCTGCTTCACGCAAATCTGCTCCATTGCGGATTTCAGTCATTTCACGATAAAAACGCATCTCATCAAGCCCGGACCCGAGTTTGTTGGGCCGTCCATATCCCGTTGGGCACGGGGCAATGGCCTCGATGAACGTGAAACCCTTCTTGTCCAAAGATTGGGAAATGGAATGAACGAGCTGTCTTGGATGGAAAGTAGTCCAACGAGCTACATAGATTGCCCCCGCGGCATGCGCAAGATAAGGAAGATTGAATCCCGGTTCGGCATTACCCGTCGGAGTTGTAGTTGTTCTTGCTTCCAGAGGCGTAGTCGGAGCAGCTTGTCCTCCGGTCATCCCAAAATTGAAGTTGTTCACACAGATGACCTTCAGGTTTACATTCCGTCTAGCCGCGTGAATGAGGTGATTGCCTCCGATTGCGAAGAGATCTCCGTCTCCCGAAAACACGGTGACATGAAGATCAGGGCGGGCCAATGCAAGCCCTGTGGCAAAGGCAATGGCTCTGCCGTGAGTAGTATGATACGTATCCATATCCAGATAGCCGGCCACTCGCCCTGTACAACCGATGCCAGACACAACGACGCTTTTTTCAACGGGAATGCGATTTCTAATCATCGCTTCTATAAACGTTGTAAGGACTACACCTAGGCCGCATCCAGGACACCAAATATGGGGTATTCTTCCCGGTTTGAGGTATTTATCATCAGGGTGAAGCCCGTGATCTTTTTGTATAAGCTGATCTGCTGCACTTTTGTCGAAAGGGACTTTGGGTCTGAGATGAATTTTCATGAATCTCGAAGCCTCACCTACAAGTATTCTTTAACAACGTCCTCGATTTCAGCGGGAGTGTGAATTGACCCTCCCATGAGTGCCATTAATGCTGTCTCTGCTCTGCCCTGTGAAACTCGTTCCACTTCATATGCCATCTGACCGTAGTTAATTTCCGGAACAACGAATGCCTTAACCTGATTCGAGAGTTTTCTGACTATTTTCGAGGGAAACGGCCATATTGTAATCAATTTTAGTAAGCCCACTTTATGACCGGATGCTCGCATCTTCTCCACTGCTTCCCTTGCAACTCTCGCCGTGCACCCATACGCAATGACCACCACTTCGGCGTCATCCAGACACACACCTTCATATCGAATTATTTTGTCGGCATTGTTCTTAATTTTATCTACGATATGGCGAACATTGCGCTCCTGGACTATGTCGGTAATCACCGGATACCCACGTTCATCGTGAGTGAGACCCGTAACATGGACGTTGTAGCCGGAACCGGCTATGGCCATAGGAGCCGGCATCGGTCCGGTACTGTCGAAAGGTAAATAATCCGCAGGCTTCTTGTCTGGTCGCTTTCGTTCTATGAGGCGCAGAGATTCACGTTTTGGGATTACCACTCGTTCGGTCATATGCCCGACGACTTCGTCCGCCATCACAAACACGGGTTGTCTGTACGTTTCAGAAAGGTTGAAAGCGTCTATTGTAAAGTCAAAGCACTCTTGAGGCGAAGTAGGGCAGAGAGCTATACACCCATAATCACCGTGAGACCCCCATCGGGCCTGCATTACATCACCTTGTCCCACCAGAGTCGGCAATCCTGTCGACGGTCCGGCGCGTTGGATATTCACCACCACACACGGCGTTTCCGTCATCATCCCCAGACCTATATTCTCCATCATTAGGGAAAACCCAGGTCCTGAAGTAGAGGTCATTGATTTTACGCCGCCCCAAGAAGCACCTAAAATTGCTGCCATGGAAGCAATCTCGTCTTCCATTTGTATATAAACTCCACCGACTCCGGGAAGCCTTTTAGCCATCCGCTCAGCCACTTCCGTAGCCGGGGTTATCGGGTAGCCGGCAAAAAACCGGCAACCTGCTGCAATTCCGCCTTCCGCGCATGCAGCATCTCCCGTTATGAAATGCTCTCCGGTTAAGATGTCTTTATCACTCATCGACTTTCCTGAACTACCTTGGTTTAGATTGCGCGCGCATAAAAGACAAAACGCTAGTGTGCTCTTTGGGGACAGAGACGCCTATCGGATTACTTCTTTATGACTCGTTTGTCTTTTCTGGAATATCGCGTGGTAACTTTCTGAATGTCTTCTTCGGTAATTTTCTTGGCTTCTTTGAGTTCAGTGTAGATTGCAAATTCGGGGCAAATCAATCCGCAAAGACCGCATTCAACACAATCTTCGGCCTGGAAGACCAACTCGGGAGGATGATACCCTTTGGCATTATATTTTTTGCTCTCTTTGAGACACTCATTGGGGCAGAATTCTATGCAGAAACCGCAACCTTTACATCGGTTTTCTATGATTATGACATTTCCTTGAGGTATGCAGTGTGCATCTGAATCCAGGGGTAAACGCCAGAACTTCATGAAGATCTCCCGACACAATGAACCTAATTGACTCAATATATCGAAAAATTCACCGTAGTCAATTCTTATGAAAACTTATCGGAAATCTAAAGTATACTTTAGAACTTTTTCCCAGAACAAAAAAGAGCCCGGTGATGAAACCGGGCTCTTGTAGTAAAACGTGGAGAAATTCATTCAGCCCCTTTTCCTTTAAGCATTTCCACAATAGACCTGTTTCCGGCTGAGGATGCCCACATCAGTGCAGTCCAACCGTTGCGATCTTTGTCATTCAGCAAGGCTTTCGAGGCCAAAAGCAATTCAACAACCTCATCATGGCCTTCAGCGGCAGCAACTATCAGCGGTGTTGCACCATACTGATCCTTTGCGCTTATGTCCGCTCCTGCAGGTAAAAGACTTTTAACGACTTCGGGATAACCTCGTCTGCAAGCTCTCATTAAGGCTGTCCAGCCATATTCATCCGATGCATTAACATCGGCTCCCTTGGATATGAGCATCTTGACGGTGTCGTCATAACCCCGTCGAGCAGCCTTCATCAGAGCGGTGGCACCGTAACGATCCTTTGTCTCCAGATTTGCCCCTTTTTCAACAAGCAGTTCCGCGATTTGAGTCCGGCCAACGGCAGCGGCCCACATGAGCGGCGTCCAACCGCTATTATCCCTGGTGTTTACGTCGGCGCCATTGTTGATGAGGCTTTGTACGATATCTTGATGACCTTCCTTGGCCGCCACGATGAGGGCTGTCCAGCCGTGTTCGTCCCTGTCGTCAATCGCCGCACCGGAAGCCAGCACCTCTTCGATACTTTTCAATTTTCCAATATTGGCGGCGTGGATCAACTTGTTTTTCATAGGAGCCCCGCAGTGCGGACAAGAATCGGCCAAACTCGAAACTTTATCGCTGCATTCGTAGCAGCTTGTAAGCGCCATAGTACACCTCTCTTGTGAACTGCCGCCCTATGCAGTTTTGATATGATCTGAAATTTCACCACTGAAAATGAAAATCAGAGCGAGCGAAAGGCTCATTTATCCTTTGCTTCGATTAATGAAATGATATCTTTGTTTCTGAGAGATGAAGCCCACATGAGAGCCGTCCAGCCGTTTTTGTCGCGAGCTTTTGTATTAGCTCCGCAATCCAAGAGCAACTTAACCGTTTCTCTATGGCCTTCAGCGGCAGCCAATATCAAAGCAGTATTGCCGTCCTTATCCGAAATATTCGGATCGGCTCCACTGTTGAGAAGCAATTTGGTAACAGCCGAGTGCCGTCCCCTGCATGCCCTCATCAGGGCCGTTGCCCCGTCTTTATCAACTGCATTGAGGTTGGCTCCCGATCTTATTAGTAGTCTCGCCGTGTCAATGTAATTTCTTCGACACGCCTTCATAAGTGCAACGGCACCATGCTTATCGCAGTGATTTTGATCGGCGCCCTTAGTCAACAACAGGTCGCAAATATCGGTGTACCCAAGTGAAGCCGCCCACATTAAACCAGTCCATCCGTTCTCATCTTCTATATCGACATTGGCCCGGCCGTCGAGGAGCAGTTTGACAACTTCCGCATGCCCCTGACGGCAGGCCAAAACGAGGGCCGACCATCCGTCCTCATCTTTGAGGTCTGGATCCGCCCCGTTTTCGATTAACACTTTTGCTGAATCCGGGTGATTCATGAGCGCCGCTCTCATGAGAGCGGTAACCCCGGTTTCCTTTGTGGAATTTGGGTCCGCCCCGTTGCTCAAAAGTAATTCCAAGACTTTGGTTCTGCCGTTCGCCGCAGCCCAACGAACAGCCCGATCAATAGGAAAAACGCCGTGACTTAAAAGCAACTTGACTATTAAGTCATGCCCGGACCTTACTGCTTTCAAGAGTGCAGTCTCTCCGACTTCATCCACCAAGCTTGGATCCGCTCCATTATTGAGCAGAAATTCGGAGATGTCTGAGTGACCTCTGGAGCATGCCTCCATCAATGGAGTCCTGCCCTTGTCATTCCGGTGGTTAATATCCGAACCCTTCTCAATCAACATCCGAGCAACTTCCAAACGTCCGCTTGCAGCCGCCCAGTTGAGAGCGCAGGCGCCGTTTTCTCTCAGCGCATGGAGATCCGCCCCGGCAAGAAGAAGGGTGCTTACGATGAGCGGACTGCCCGAAGCCGAAGCCCACATCAATGGTGTTGTTCCCGAATCATCTGCTGCATTCGGATTTGCACCGTTCTCCAGCAAGAGCTTGACTATATCCATTCGATCCATTTCGGCCGCCTTCATCAGAGGCGTCCAGCCCATTGGATCGGCTGCATTCACATTCGTTCCTTTTCTTATCAGCTCATGTACCCCATCAAGGTTGCCGGTTTCCACCAGGGTCAGCAGCTTGTTTTCCATAGGGGCACCACAATGAGGGCACGACTTAGCCAAGCTGGATACGTTACCTTGGCATTCGTAACAGGTAATGAGGGCCATGATCGTACCTCCTCCGAATTGACAAGAATTGATCTTGTTGAATCCGGTATATGCCGCCTGACGAATCTTCCCGAAGTGGAGCTTAGATACGGCAATCTGCGTTCCATCTATGAATTCAGGTACACGGCCGAATCGTGCCTAAGAATGAGCAAGTCTCATGCCAATAAGACCGGCAAAAGCATGCTAGTAATTTCAAGGCGTTACAGGTCAGCAGTAAAACCGGCTGTCTGTTTTCGTTTCGAGTTTGGTGTTATGATTTTTTACAATTGTAAAGAGTTGCAGATGAAGGGAAGGTAAAATGAGAGTACTGATTACAGCCCGGATTCCCGAAACCGTAGTAGATTCGATCCGGCGCGAACACGAAGTCGAAGTATATAATTATGATACTCCAATGGACCGGGACAATTTGTTAAAACGAGTTTACGGAAAGCAGGGGCTCATTTGCACGATAAAAGATAAGATCGATTCAGAGCTTCTTCAACAAGCCGACAAGTTGCAGATGATTGCAAATTACGGCGTTGGCTTCGATCACATTGATCTTGCAGCAGCCACGGCAAAAGGAGTGCGCGTATCCAATACTCCCGGGGTTCTAACCGAAGCCACTGCAGAACTGACGTTCGCCCTTATCTTGGCTGTAGCCCGCAGAGTTGTCGAGGGGCATAATCTGGTCAAATCGAAAGATTTTCCGCTTTGGTCTCCTATGGTTTTCCTCGGGACCCAAGTTACCGGAAAGGTTCTAGGAATTCTCGGTCTGGGGGATATTGGAAAAGCGGTGACTCGTATGGCCAAAGCTTTTCATATGAATGTTCTTTATCACAATAGGAAGAAGCTGGACAAAGTAACGGAATCAAAGCTTGGAGTTGAATATCGAGAATTCAACTCTCTTTTGTCGGAATCCGATTTTGTTTCTCTGCACGTTCCGCTCACTCCGGAAACTCGCCGGTTGTTGTCAAAGGATCAGTTTAGGATCATGAAAAAGACGGCATTCGTAATTAATGCATCCAGAGGCCCGGTAATAGATGAACAGGCTTTAGTGGAAGCTTTAAAGAGCCGAGAAATTGCAGGTGCAGGGCTCGATGTTTATGAAAATGAACCGGAAGTAAACGGCGGGCTCTTGGATTTACCCAACGTGGTTCTACTACCACACGTAGGTAGTGCAACAACTGAAACACGGACTGCCATGGCGGAACTTGCGGCAAAAAATTTGCTTGAGGGTCTAAGCGGTCGACGTCCTCCCAATTGTCTCAATTGTGAGAGGCTCTAGGTGAGCCGCTTGCATATCATCAATTTCCTTGACAAGCTCTATCCCGTTACATTAGATTTCGTTTAAGATACGCTTGTCTTTGCCCCCGCCTACCCCAGGATCACGGGCGTCAAGCAAGGTTCTCTTAATCAGGTATTTCGCTCGTGACAATCCTTCCTTTAGAAGTTTGCTTCCAAGCTCTTGGGATCCATTTAATTTCCCATCAACTTTGTTCCGCATGCCCTGAGATGAGGGGTATTTTTATTTCTAAGGAGTAGAGAAGTGGCAGCAATTAACATCTACGTGGGTAACCTGTCCTTTAAAACCAACGAGGACCAACTCAGGGAACTTTTTGAAAGCTATGGTCAGGTGGAGTCGGCAACCATTATTTCAGACAAGTTTACGGGCAAGCCCAGAGGATTTGGTTTCGTCAAGATGCCGGAACGGGAGGAAGGATTGAAGGCCATTCAGGAACTGGATGCTCAGGATTTTATGGGACGTAATCTTAAAGTAAATGAGGCAAAACCAAAGACGGATAGGCCCGAGCGACAAGGTTATGGGAGAGGCCCGCGCTAATTCATCTTTCGTTTTAATCAGGAATTAGCCCCATTATAAATGCACACCAGAGGGAACAAGGTTCCCTCTTTTCATTTCGTATGGGCAGACTAAGTTCATCATTGTGAAGATTGGAAGAAACTTCAACTTAAGAATGCATGCCGGCAACAGGCAACATTATTCAACGGTTATGGTTATTTTTGCGGCTAGATTGTCCGGGGTGATTGCATGTACGACATGCGTTCCTCTCTGCGGTATCCAAGAGAATTCATACGGGGCAGGAGTTTTGGCAATTTCATACCCGTTCATCATCCATGTAATATGGGAGGAAACCGGTTCGGGAACTGCTCTGAACAGAATTTTGTCCTTCTTAAAAGGCGAAATCACGAACCGATCGTTGTCGTGTGGCGTCACTATTTCTATTTTTTTCTGACCTGATGCGATCGGCCCATTGTTCCGAGTACCCAGCTTAAACCTGGTGTTCCCCATTTCCGTGTTGCGCTTGTCCAACCATGAGGCATATCCCGGACCCAGAGGGAAAGAGTTCGAATCATTGTGTGCAATTTTGCACGTATCTCCTTCATGCCCGGTGTGGAACAGCTCACGTCCGACGTAGGGACAATTGGGACCTGCGATTTGTCCCGACATCCAGCATACAAAGTTCTCTTGGAGCGTATCGGGTCTTGTGAAGTCCTCGGGTTGACCGGAACCATAAACAGCGCGAACAATGTCGTGGAAAACGGGGCCTAAAGCAGGCGATGAAGCGGAACCTCCGCCGGATGACCCTTTGAAATTCCCTCCCCATATGCCGATGATGTGTCCAGTAGTGTATCCGATTATCCAGGCATCACGATAGTTGCTGCTCGTGCCTGTTTTTATGCAGATCTGAAATCCGAAATCAAACGAGCTCGGGTTACCGAACGTCAGCAAGCGAGCTGAAGGATCAGCCAATACATGATTGATAAGGTATGTTGTTTCTCTGGAAAATATTCTCTCATATTGTAGTCCCGAGTTGTCCTTAAAACTGATCCGCTTATATTTTCCTTCATTTACAAACACACTGTAGGCTTGAACAAGATCGATAAGACGGACTTCTACGTTTCCAATGGCTAGTCCCAAACCATAATGATCAGGACCTGAGCTTTTTTCGGAAATCAGATCAAGTTGGTTGAGAAGATTGTAAAAATTATCCACTCCAAGAGAATTGATGACCTGTATAGCGGGGGTGTTCAGTGAGTTTCCCAGCGCAATTCTCAAGCTCACCGGGCCGTACCACCTTCGATCGGAATTGTAAGGCTGATAATCCCCAAAAGGAGTTGCATACGTTCGAAAGACATCCGGGATTACCGAAATGGGTGCCTGAGTCTTCTCAATAGCAGCGGCATAGAGAAACGGCTTGAGAATCGATCCCCCACTTCTTCTCGCCAGAACCGCATTATTGTATCCCAATTTTTTTGGACCGTACCCGAAAGACCCCATCAAACTCAAAATCTCGCAATTTCTATTGACGACGAGCAATCCAATCTGGGAGATTCCTTTCTTTCCCAGTTCCACTTCATGGGATTTTACAATCCTTTGGACTTCGGTTTGCAGCTTTGCGTCAAGAGTTGTGGACAGGTATTCTTTTGGATCTTGGTCTGGGGACACCATTTCGGTAAAATGTGGGGCAATTGAAGGAAGCCGGGTAATTTGGAAACTCGGAGCTTTCGTGAATTGTTCAATGCCGTTTTTCGCCCCGAATCCTGAATTACAGATTCTCGCAGCCTCTTTACTCAGCGATTCCCGTCCTGCCGATTTACGGGGATTGAAGCGGGCAGGAGCGCGAGGGATGATTGACAGCATAATTGCCTCATGTGTGTTCAGGGTTGCCACATTTTTGCCGAAATACGTTCGCGCCGCCAGCGGCACCCCTCGTACATTTCCCGCCATTGGAAGCATGTTCAAATAGATTTCGAGAATCTCGTCCTTTGAAAGTTGGCGTTCTAGTTTTGCTGCTGCGAAAAGCTCGATAATCTTGGATCTCAGGGTTCTGGGCTTAGGACTTAACATCCGCACCACTTGCAGCGTTATGGTCGACGCACCGGATACTATTTTTCCGTGCCTCACATTCTGGAAAGCGGCTCTGGCAATTGCCAAAGGATCAAAGCCCCAATGGGAATAAAACCGTTTATCCTCGGCCGTAATGAATGCGTGACGTACATTATATGGAATGTCTTCGAGGCGGGTCCACAAATGATAATTGTCGGCATTATCTGGGACAAGCTTTAGAATGCGGCCCTTAGAATCCAAAACGGCGAATCCCGACTTCGCTCGGTATTCTTCGGCCAGGTGTGCGTAATCCGGGAGTCTTGATATCAATATTGCTGAGATCAGAATTATTATGATCGAAATCAACGAAATCGTAATTATAAATTTGAAAAGTCTTTGTCGAGCCGGTCGAGCCATTGGATCAGTATTCGTAGGGTAGAAATAGTTTCCTGTGTTCGTCTAATGCAAAGCGATCAGTCATTCCCGCAATGTAGTCACACACAATTCTCTGAACCGTATCCTGCTTCTGAATGATTCTCCTGTTTACCGGAGGTGGGAGTTGGGACGGCCTGTGGACATATTCGTCGAAAAGATCTTTAAGAAGACGTCCGGCTTTGAATTGCATTCTGAGTATTTTGTAATGAGTGTAGAACCGGCCATGAAGAAAGCGATTAAGTTTTTCCTTCATATTTTGCATGTGTTCCGTAAATACAACAACAGGCGATGAAGCATTGGTGATTTCTTCGGGAGATTTGAATTTCCCTTGATCCAGTTTGTCTTCCGTTGCAGAAGTGAGGTCTCGAATAAAAGTGTCGATCAGCACTCTAATACATTGATACCGAAAAGTATCCTTGTCCAAGTCGGGGTGGCGATTCTTCACCACTTCGACTACACGGTTCCACAACTCCAATTCCATTAACTCGGATTCATCAAAAAAGCCGGAACGAAGCCCATCTTCTATATCGTGGCAATTATATGCTATCTCATCGGTTAAGTTTACAATCTGAGCTTCCAGGGATGGTTGCGGATCGGAAAGAAATTCCTGGAGAATGTGTTCCGGTGCTTGGTCATAAACCGTTGAATGACGAATTATTCCTGACCTGGTTTCAAAAGTTAAATTGAGCCCGGGAAATTCCGGATACCGAGCTTCCAGAAGATCAACTACTCGTAATGACTGACTATTATGCTCAAATCCTCCACTGGCCGACATGAACTCATGCAGAGCATGTTCACCGGCATGACCGAATGGTGTGTGACCAAGATCATGAGCCAAAGCTATGGCATGGGTCAAATCCTCATTTGCGCCCAGATACTGCGCGACGCTGCGGGCAATCTGAGCGACCTCGAGAGTGTGGGTCAAACGAGTTCTGTAATGATCACCTTCGTAATATGCGAATACCTGAGTTTTATATTCAAGTCGTCTAAATGCCTTCGAATGTATGATGCGGTCTCTGTCCCGCTGAAAAGCGGTTCTAAAATGACATTCTTTTTCCGGATAAACTCTTCCTCTACTTTTCTCCGAAAGCAACGCATAAGGGGCTTGGAAAACCCGTTCCTTTTCTTCCTGTCGAGCGCGTTCGACGATCATGGTGATCCTATCCTGCAATGGCCGATATTTTGAATTTGGAATATTCGTTTAGGAAAGCAAGATTACTTTAACTGCTCAGCCTGAGATTTTTGAGACTCATCTATTGCGGTCGGTCCGCCGTATGGTCCGGGCAATATGATATTTACAAGCAGGGCAAAAAAAAGAATTATCCCTATACCGATGGCAAACCACGGAAGAATTCCGTTAAATGTACGAGACCTGCCGTTCACCGTCTCTCCTTTCTGCTCCGCCGGAAAACGAAAATCTTTGAAAGCGTCCCTGGGAAAAACGGGGTCCTCGGGACCGGATGCGGAGGTTTGCTGTATCTCTCTTGGAATTTCCTCTATTTGAGTTGGTGCCGGTTCAGGTCCGTCGGTACGTATAACTCCATCCATCACGGAACTAATCTGAGAACAGTGCGGACATCTGATCTTTATCTGCTCCCCAGGGGGAAATGCAGATTCATCCAGTTTCATTTTTTTTGTGCAGTTAGGACATTCTAGAATCATACGTTTTCTACCTCTAAGAACGACTACCTAGCTTTGTTAACGTTCGCGGAATCTTGCAGCTCCAGGAAGAGTAGCGTACCACCAATGGCGGCGGATGGAATGAACAAGATGTTAATCACCGGGATCGCCGCCACCGCAACACATCCGAGCCCGAATCCCATCACCGTACCCAACCGGGTTTTTAGGAACTCCTTTTTCTGCATCCACGTAAATTTACGCCTATCCATGGGATAACTAAGGAACTCGTAAGCAAACAGAAAAGCGGAAAGGAGTGCG
>CAZTJA010000087.1:0-13747 GCA_964613745.1 uncultured Syntrophaceae bacterium | reverse complement strand
TGTGCAGTATTTTTCCTGTTTCATCATAAACTGCCGTGGCATTTAGAATAACATCGAGTGTGCTCATATCCTTACATTTTACCTGGAGTTCAACATTTTCAACTTTTCCGGTAAAAGCAAAGGACTGTAGAGCTGTTTGGGCCTTGCCGAGGCATGCCGGATCATAAATCTCGAACACAGGACGACCAATAATTTCTTCTTTTGTGTAACCCAGTATGCGTACAAACGTTTTGTTGCACTGTAGTATTGTTCCGCTGGCTGGATCGATTGACGCATACATATCCGGGGCATTCTCATAGAGGTCTGAGTAGCTTGCCTCTGATGTGCGGATCGCTTCTTCCGCCTTATTACGTTCGGTGACGTCAATGAAAACTGAACGAGAACTCAGAATTCTTCCTTCAGGATCTCTCTCAGCAGTTGCGCTCAAGAGGACATCAATCACTTCTCCATTTTTTCTGACCAGCTTAAGAGGAGCATCCGTGATTTTTCCCGTTGCGAGAAACCTAGGAAAGACTATTGATTCGGCATATTCGGCTGATTCCTTTGTTTGAAATGTAAAAGGGGTTTTTCCTAGAATTTTCTCGCGTTCATATCCGAGTTCTTCACAGAATCTATCGGAGGCAAAACTAACTCGAGCTTCCCTATCCAGGGAAATCATCATTACGGGAGCCTTTTCCCATAAGTCCCGGTAACGTTTTTGGCTCTCCATTATCATCTGTTCTGCAGAATTTCGGTCATTGTCGGCTGAAAGAAGCTTGCGACGGACCCTTTCAATCTCGGTTATGGGTAGAAATTTGGCATCTTCCGAGGTTGTTTCACCCAATAAGGCAATCGATTTGGCCAACCGAAGGCCTGCCACATGCCCACCTACAAAACTCACGGCTGTTGCACTAATGATAGCAATAATCAAGACTAGGCCTGCTTCCAGCATTGGGGCTCTGTAAATACTTTCTGGGACCTGCAATAATAAAGTCCAGCCTGCCGCTGCTGAACGGGCACTGAAGCTTTTCGATTGCTCCACCTGGCCCGGGCTTCCGTTTTCTATGGTTGCAAATCGACCGGCGATCACATCACCGGCGCCGTCCAGTAACCTCAAGGACCAGCCTCTTGGAATCGAGACCTCGTCCAAGGATTGTTGAAAAAGGCGAGTCTCAAATGTGGCCAGAAGAATGTATCGAATCTCCTTGTCACGGATAACGGGTACCGCCACTGCGATGAGTGGTTCTTTCGCGACCGGACCAAAAACAATATCTCCGACCGCCGGAAGTCCTGATTCCAGGGCTTTCGGGGCGGCAGCCGTACCCTTGGATGGAGGCAATTTCGGCAGAGTTGCACCATATGCTTCTCGCGTATTCAAGAGCATCTGCATAGATGAATCCGCGAGAATAACGTGCCCGCCGAAACTCTCCCGGAAAGCGCTGACTTGAATGTAAAACTTTTCCAACCCCGTGAGATCATCAAGTAGGGGTGATTCAGCCATAAGTTGCAATGCCGAGATTTTTGCCTTGAGTTGACGATCGATAGCTGTTACCACATTGCTGACTTGGTGGTCTGCTTGCCCAGCCTGCTGAACTCGGAGATACTGGATATGATGAAATACCAGGTAAATTGCCATGAGAATAAGCGGCAATAAGCAAATGAGGATAAGCCTGGTAAGAAAAGTAAGAAGAGAGACGGTTTTCGTTGGATTTTTGCTGTAGGTGTCTTGCTTTCCAATAAATCTGCGAGACATTCCTTGTCTCCCCGGAATTAATCAATTCATCTAAACGAAAGCGGAAATCCCATTTCTTGTGCAAACGTTCTCACATTGCACGATTTCTAACGCATATTCCTGTTCGGTTTTCAATCGTGAAAACATCCTTCAAGCTCGTTACTAGGGAAAGCACTTAGCATACCCGACACAATAACCACCGGAGTAAGAAAGACATGATTCAACTTCTCTTACTCCCATGTAAAATCTCGTGCCGTCAGACATCCTTTTGTAGCAATGACAACAGACCATTTCCGCAACTGTTTGTGAATGGTTCTTCTCGGTTTGACGGAAGCAGCGTCTATTATCCCCGCCCGTTGAAACTGTAGCAAAAATAACGGCCAGGGTTAATGCAAAAAGTGCGATTTTGATCATTTCGGTGCCTCCAAAACTGAAAACACTCCGAGGAGTGTTTTCACATATTTTGAGAAGGTGATTTTTCTTGAGAAGCGCAGAAGTCACATTTTTGAATGTATATGAAATGCGTGTAAAACTATTTAAGTTTACACCGCTCTTATTTGGACTGCGCCCAGATTAGATCGTCATTGATCGAATAAGTCCAGGGGTTTCCCGCATTTTTCCATCCGTTTACTTCCCGTTTTCCTTTTTTTGGACCTTCTTTCGCGAGATCGCCCTCGAAACCGTCAAGCATGTTGTACACATTCTGAAAACCCGCTTCGCGAAGAGCTTCCACCGCCGGTGCAGACCTCTGACCCGAACGGCACATCACAAGGATAATCTCTTCAGGTTTAAATTTCTTCTGTACTTCTTGCACAAACGTAGGGTTTTCAACCATTTTGGCCTGTGTTTTTCCATTATTCCGGATAAATTCTCCCTTCCAGAGCTGAAATGGAATATTGGGAGCAATTCCCGTGTGACCTACAAAGAGAAACTCTTCAGGACTGCGCACATCAATAATGACCGCTTTTTTCTCATTGAACCATTTGGCTGCCTCGGAAGCATCAATATACAGACCGACGGATGTCTTCTTGGCTTCATCATGCGGAGCGGGAGCATCGGCGCACACAGGGGTAAAGCTTGTGAGAGTAAGCACAAGCAGTGCAATCAAGACACTTTGATTTTGTTTCATACGGTCTCCTTTTCACGGAATTTGCATTTCAAGCATAGCTGTGGCTCTTAGCACAGCAGACAATCTTCGATTCGAAAAACTATTCCGAATCCATGATGGAAAAACGAACTGTGGATTCGCAAAATTGATGAGAATCAAGTCTCACGACAGGCATTAAGGTTCACGGAATCACGGCCACTTTGTAACCCTACTCCCCGATGGAACATACGATCAGTGAATTCACCTTCGGCTGGTAATGTAATAACTGTTCGTCATGAATCCAACGAAAAGTTTGCACGGGCGCTCAAGAAGGAGAATATGCCGGCTACTTTGACTGCTTTGACATTAGCTTTCATCAGCAAAAGAAAATGTTTTCAATACGGAGGATTGATCGAACTCATTTCGCAGATCGCATCTTGGTATATTGGACTCCAAAACCTTCGGGTCGGCACAAAGTTCAGGGTCTACTGCTTATAAAGTGAGTGCTTGAAGCGTGGAGGACATCTTTGGGGAAGTCTGAAATGTTTACAACATGAAATGAATACCGGTAGGGATCGACGATTGACGAATTTGAAAGACTTTAATAATGAATCGAATCGTGAATAGTCATTGACGGCGACAGTTTGAATGACATAAATCCCCCGCCGAAGCCTTCCCTCATTATCACTCAGCGTTGGAATTGCCCTAGAGCATGTTTCCTAAATCAAGCAAGTTCCTTCTTCGGGAAAGTAACAGCGAAAGTGGTTCCTCGGTGTCGTCGGGACCTGAAGGTAATGCGCCCGCCATGTTCTTTCATGATCTTTTGCGTTACCATCAGCCCCAGCCCCGTACCTTTGTCCCCTTTGGAAGAAAAGAAATCTTCAAATACATGCCCCTTAATTTCTTTATCAATACCGGTTCCGTTGTCTGCAACCTCGATTACGGCAGACCCATTTTTCCCCCTGTGTGTTCGTATTTCGATCAGGTGTTCATCCTTCCAGAGATCGATTTTGCAGGCGTCCATGGCATTGGTTACCAGGTTAGTGAGAACAGTGTTTAGGCCATCCGGATCGACAACTGCCTCTTTCAAGTTTTGGTCCAGCTCAAGTTTCATGTCTATGTTGTATCGACTCGCTGATTCTTTGTAGAGCAAGTAAATCTCCTTTACGATTTCATTTAGATTTACTTTCTTGAGATTAGGTGCACGATCTTTGGAGCAATATAGAATGTCCTTTACAAGTCGGGAAATTTTATCGAAATTGAGAAGAACCATTTCCCAGCCGTCTTTGATTTCCTCCTGTTTTTTGTCTTCCAGGCCCCTATTGACTACGTATATTCCTCCCTCGAGACCCATCATTATATTTTTGATGCTATGAGCCATACCGGCAACGGCCTGACCTACGAGAATCAACTGTTTCTGGATGTCTTTGATGGAAGTGATGTTGACGGCCGTCTCCAACACCGAGACTATTTTTTCTCCTTCATACACAGGGGATGAATAGATAACAAAATCCAATCGACGATCTGCGTTGATCGTAAACGTCATTTCCTTGGTGTGGACGAGACCGTCGGAAAAAGTGCGTTCGACAGGACAATCAAGACATTTGGTCTTCCCGAGTCCGTAAAATTCATAGCATGTCCTTCCGTCGGGCGACCCGAAATCCCTGCGATACGATTCATTACACCATATGATCCCAAGTTTGCGGTTCTGCAGAGTCACATAACAGGGTAATGCGTCAAGAATTTTCCCATAATCATCATTAGTCAGAGCATCCATTGAAGAGTGCCCCTGCTGCAATTGAATTTTACTTTACTGTCGTGGAACCAATCAGAGAAACGATTCATTCTCCAAGTGTTCTCTTGATCGCATCCAGCAAAGCAGTCCTATCAACCGGTTTCTCAAAAACGGCGGCCGGCTTTGTTACCGCAAGATGGCGGCCCGGTATTCCGCTTATGACTATCACGGGCGTGTCTTTGAAAGCCTTGTCTTTCATGAGGTTTCGGTAAAACCTTGTGCCGGTCTCGTTGGGCATTTGGAGATCCAGCGTTACGAGATCCGGAACCTCTTTCTTCAGTATTTCGAGCGCATCTTCCCCGTTGGATGCGGTGCACGTCCGATATCCCGAATCTTCCAGAAACGCCGTCAAATATTTTACGATATGAGGTTCATCATCTACGACCAGAATCTTTTTCGACATCATGCACCCCTTTTTTTCGTTCAGTGTTTTTCCGGTTCAAAATCAGGATGTTCATATAGAATAGGCATCCGGTTCATGATCCACTGAAACGTGAGGATTCCGATTGTTATGATCGTGATTGTGAGAACGACCTCCATCCAGTGAGGAACGTATCGGTCAGCCCATGGTAAATGCCAGTTAAAAGCTATTATGGAGTGATTTAATCGGTTCAGTATTATCCCCAATACCGCAACTATCGCCCATCCTCTAACCATTCGGACGAATCCGTTTTGGACTGCATACATCAATCCTATAGCCGGTACGAGCACGAATCCAATCAGTTCCACCAAGAACCAATAGCCATAGCCGGTATCTAGGTAGGCCCAAGTATTCCCGTGGGCAATTCCGATGATTTTCATGAAAAAATAAGCGAATAGCGTAACGGAAGTGGCTTTACCTAAACCAATAGTAACCCGATCCAAATGATCCGGATCGTCGTGCTTAACCTGGTCCACAAATATTCGATGGGATGCCATACTTTCGATTATGGTCATGCCCAATCCGCCTACTATGGCCGACATAAAAAACCACAAGGGTATATATTCCGAGTACCATAACGGATGGAGCTTTTCCGGCATCAGTAGGAATATTGATCCTAGAGCAGACTGGTGCAACATGGAGAGACATACTCCGAAGATGGTTGCTCCAAGGGTCATTTTGATGAAGATGCGCCTTAGTTTCTTAAGGTTAAGCCATTCCCAGATGGCAGGACACCATTCGACGAATTGGCAACTCAGGTAAAGAGCGACGTGCCACGCAACGAGAAAGAGTACGGAGTTTACTCCCCAGGAAACAACCATGGGATACGGAATACGATAGTACCGTCCTAGATCAAAGGTCAGGGCGATAATTGCAAAGAGATATCCTAAAAATCCGGTCAATACCGCAGGTCTGAACAGGAAGCCGTAGTCTCGCATACCGAAAAGATGAACAGCCGTTCCTATGACGAATCCTCCGGCTGCAAGGGCGACGCCACAGAGCATGTCAAAACCTATCCAGATACCCCAGGGATTGTTGTCGGACAGATTGGTTGAAGGACCCAATCCATAAATCAACCTGTAGAGAATAACGGGAATTCCAATGGCTAATATGAAAGCAGCTACTGCATTAAATGGGGTGTAGTTGCTTTTTACGTAATCTTTCCAGGTCATTCCGAGAAACAGTTTTTCCTGGACCCAATTGGGTTTAATGTTTTCGGTGGGAAGTGCAACGGCCATGGTTATTTCCCCTCCTTCTTTTCAAGGGCCTTTCGGATGTCCTCTTCAGCTACCTCATCCCTTCGTTTCTTGAAGCTGTAGATTCCCATGGCAAGAGCGGGTATGACTACGAAAACAGGGGATACCAGGGAAAGAAAGGGTTTGCTATATGAAGGAATTGGAACCGTGCCCAGATCCGTGCGGAAACCGATTTTGTCAAAAGGCACACTGCTCAAATAGAGCCAGCTTGTTCCTCCCACTTCATGTTCGCCGTACACGTGGTTTACGTATCGTCCCGGATTATCCCTGATTTTTTTGTGTGCTAAATCGATGAGATCCAATCTTCTGCCGAAAGTCATTGTTTCAACGGGGCAGGCTGAAACGCACGCAGGCATGCCTCCCTCATTGATTTTGCTGAAGCAGAATGTACACTTTGTCACTTCCGGGGTCCAAGGATCATTGTACTGATAAGCAGGCATGTCGAAGGGGCAAGCCGCCATGCAATACCTGCATCCAACACACAACGAAGCATCGTACGTGACTGCGCCAACGGGCCTCTTTGTAAAGGCTTTAACAAAGCATGACGAAGCGCATCCGGGTTCATAACAATGCATGCATTGTTTCTTCACATAAATCGGTCTGGATGAATCTCTTGGATTTTCAAATCTGTTCACCACGGTATACGTATCTGCATTCGTTCGTCGAAGCGTTTCAAAAACGGTCCGATCCTTCTCAAATTCTATTAGGGGCTTTCTTCCCGGCAATTCGTTGGCTTCTTTGCATGCCCATTCACATCTACGACACCCAATGCAAACGGTTGTATCCACCAGTACCCCAAATTGATTGGGAAGACCCTGAATGCTTCCAGCGCCGCCCCATGCAGATTTGGGTACACCCAATGCCGCCGTGCCCAATCCTATTCCCACTTTTTTTAAAAAAGTCCTTCGATCTGAGTTCATAGGGTTTCTCCAGTAAGCTCCAGTCCTTCAACTCGGTACAGATGATCAGCCCTTTTCTTTGTAAGTCAGAAATCGCCAGAAAGAGATGAACAGGAAAAGGTATGCAATCACCACCAGATACTCCATGCCTTTGGTTAACGTATAGAATTCATGCAATATGTTGGGCATAATTCTCTCCTTTGTCGCATTACCGGCCTTTAGTTCCGATAAGCTGCTAATGTGACTTTCCGACCATCGACTCCAGGGATGCAGACCTAGCGTCCTCTTTTCGCGGATGGCATTTTGTGCATTCCAGAGCCGGCGGCTTCTGTTTCATTGATTCATGGCATCCAATACACTGCTGGTGATATGCACCCATTATTCCAGGTGTGCCGAGTTGTCTGGGATCAGATCCTCTCGTATGACAAGAGCTGCAGTTAGGAATCTTTTTACTCTGCGCCGCAGCGGTGTCGGTATGATGATGGCATCCCGAGCACAGCGTCTGTTCTCCGAGTCGTGAATGAAACACTCGAGCCAATGAGCTTTCATTTGAAATTGTCGTCAGCTTTGCCACAATTTTTTGATGTGGCAAGTGCGCCGGTTTGAATTCTTTTTCCAGCAACTTGATTTCAAGCTTTTCCGGAACTTTTTCTTTGTCGAACACGAGTGATGCCGGGGCTGCGTCAACCGGTTGTCCGTTTGTAGGCCCTTGATGACATATGGGACATGATGATTTCGGAGCAGGTTCATGCTTGGTTCTATGGCATCCCTGGCATTTTTGACTTTGTTTAACCGTATCATGGCAGCCGACACACGATTGTTGAGCATCGGGTTTGTGGAATGCTCTTTCCAGAGAAATTCCACCACCTTTTTTGGGATCTCCATTCGGAGTATGACAGTTCGAGCATTTCTCGACAGACTGATGATGGCACGTGTTGCAGAATTGTGCCCTGGGTTCATGGGCTTTGTGATTGAACGGAACCGATTTCATTTTACCTCCAGCAACAAGCCCATTGATGGAGGAAAAGACCTCAGGACGTTCTACTCGATCACCTTGATATGGTTGAACAAGATCCATCACATCTTTCTGACCCCTGACCAACCTGGGAGTCTTAATTGTCCGGTCGGGAGTTATTGATTTCCGACCTTCATGGCAACCCTTACATTCAACGGGTCCATAGAGCTTATCCTTCTTTTCTGCCTCGGCAAATTTTGTATCGGCAAGGGTCAACTTTGCTTTGTCCCGCAGTTCCGCATGGCAACCAATGCACCCTGAATGTGCAACCTTTCTCATTGAGCGGGCATTTTTTTCATCTTTCGTTTTGTGGCAAGTTCTGCAGGAATTCTCGGTATCCTTTTTGTAAATGAGCTTTTTACGATTTTCATCGTAGGAGTGATGACAGGTCGAACAGCCACCTTGGTCCGGTTCACCCACGATCTCCGGTCTTGCAACAGCATACGTCATGCCTGAGACTTTCCATTGAGGACTCGCTTTGACGTGTTTGGCATGACTTACATAGTCGAAAATCGGCTGCCAGGACCAGCTCACTTTCTTCAGATCGGCTTTTCGCACATGGCACTTGCCGCAGAAACCTATTTCAGGACCGGTTTTTTTATTTTGAGTAGCCATCTTTTTATGGCACCCGGCACAGGCATTATGGTACGCCTGCATGATGGAATTTTTGTCTGTACCGTCGAATGGTTCTTTAGGAAACTTAAAGACATTAACTTGCTGTTCCCACAACCGGGCATCGGTTTCCTTGAGAATGTGGCATATAGAGCAGTCCTGCTTGTTACCTTGATTAAGAGCGGCAGTATGGCGGTCGTGGTCGAATGCTACCGGGGGTCGGTCCAGATTCGAGGCAGATCCCTGATGTGCGATAATGAGTGGAAGGACGGAGCCGTCAGCAGCGCCGGGATTTTGGATATTGTCGCTTGAGGCTTTTGTTGCCCATCCGATAATCACAATGAATAATAGGGAGACAAAAACCGTTGCTCTTATTTTATGAGGCTTATGCATGACTGCGCTCCTCGTATTCGGATATTCGCGAGTTGTGCTATTCGGCCCGGAGTTCATCCGGGATTTCCATTGTTTGCATAAGGATTTCACTAAAGAATTTTACGTGCATTCCGAGACGATAGCTGCCCACGATGTCTTCGATACCACTGTGACAATTATGACAGGGGGTTATAATCACGTGTGCCTTAGTCGCGGCCAATTGTTCTGCTTTCACGCTGTTTCCTTTAACCCTGGAAGTTTTCCAGACCGGTCCGCAGTTGATCACACCACCGCCCGCTCCACAGCAGTAATTATGTTCGAGTTCCGGGTCGGGTGGTCTGAAATCAGAGCAAGTCGCCTCGATAATTTCCCGGAGTTTGGTACCAAGTCCTCGCCCTCTGACAATGTTACATGGTTCCTGAACCGTTACCGGTTCCTCGAATTTTCGGACAATCTTAATTTTTCCGGTAGTAATAAGCTCATGATAGAAATCAACTGCGTGTATTACTGGAACAGGAGGTTGACGCCACCCAAGCCACTTCGGCCCATCATAAACGGCTCCCCTGAATGCATGACCGCATTCGCCCATTACGATTCGCTTCACTTTTAGTCGTAGAGCAGCCTCGTGGTGGGCCTTCTCAACTCTACCCATAGTCTCGAAATCCCCGGAATACATCGCCATGTTACTGTTGTCCCATCCGTCGGTGGACGGCATTGTCCAGTCGACTCCGGCAACGGTCATGATCTGGGCCATGTTACCGATCAGTTGAGCCAGTATCTTGGGTTCGGGAGCAATGACCGAATAGAATATTTCGGCTCCTTCTTTGTCCAAAGGTATCCTTGCACCGATAACTTCGGACCTTGCGTCTTCCTCCTGCCATTGGAGAGTGTCTATCCACTCATCCTGTTTAACCCACATTTGATTGAGAGTAGTCGCATGACTGTTAACCGTGTCCTGCATGAACTGAGGAACAACATTGAGTTCGCTGCAAATGCGACGAACAACGAGGAGCAGATAGGCAATGTCAATGCCGAAGGGACAGTACATGCTGCATCTTCTGCAGACATTGCATTCGGTTTGAGCTATGCGCGAACAATCCTTAATGAAATCAGCATCTACACGGCCTTTACGTTTCACCATCTCCCAGAGAGTCTGTTTAACCTTGCCGACCGGTGAAAATCTCGGATCTCGATCATTCGAGAGAAACCAGTGACAAGCATCAGAGCAGAGTCCACAGTGGACGCAGGTTTTCATGTATATTCTGAATCTAGCGGCAGTTTCTTTGTCTATGATCCGATTAATTACTTCCGCAATCTTTTCAGTAGTTAATTCTTTAGCGGTTTCATCCAGCCCCGGGTCATACACGTTCGGTAGCAAAGGTAAATTGATCGCCGGGTAACCCATAGTTGAACCTCCCTTTATCCTGCCCTATTACCAATCTCGAGCGTGACGTACGGCACCAAATTCCGATCCCATGTAAGCTCTTGTGAAGGGGAAAAACAGCATGTGGCTCAACCTGGTGAACGGTATTGCCATCAACATGGCGGATCCGGAAATCATGTGAATAAGGACCATTGTTTCGTAATCAAACCATTGCCTGTGAGCCATGAATCCCGTCACAAACGGAGCAGCGACGAGCCCCAGCAATAAGTAGTCTGAAAAAGATGTCACAAATCTAACTTCTGGAAGCATGATTCGTCTGAGCAGAAAAAAAATGGCCGCCAGCAACACGAAGACGGTCAACCAGTCTCCGGATGCACTGGCAATGGTGCTCCAATTGAGTCCCCAGGAAAAAGAAAACATTGCGACGTGCGCAACGAGGAAAAACGGGACAAGCACCAGGAATAGATGGAAAAGAAATGTAATAAGCGTAGTTTCATAACGCATACGCATGTTTTTGGATGCGAAGGGCACTACCCAATGGGCCAAAGACCGCAAACCATATTTTGTGCTCATGTACGAATAAACAACTTTGTCTTTCTTGGCCAAACTAAGCATAGTTATGAGTTGATACGCTAAGCCGCCCAAGAAAACTGCAAATGCTATCCAGACCAGAGGACCACTTACAAAATTGTACATCGTGCATCTCCTCTCTTCATCTCAGCAGATCTTTGACGGCGAGAACTTTCCGGTAGTACTTGCCTTCTTCGATGCTCCTCAGGAGAATACGGGATCCATCGGAGCTGAATACCGGATCCCACAGCATATCCATGCCCGGTCCGGCAGGTCTTCCATCAATGATCAACAGAAACTTTCCGTTCTTCTCTGCTTTTGCGAGAATCAACTTGCTGTCCGGACTAAATACGGGATCCCAGATCATGTCGAAAGTTTGTGTCCAGGGTACGCCGTCCACTGCAATCGTCCACGTTTCATTATCGCGAACAACTGCAGCTATACGCTTGGAATCAGCGCTGAATATCGGCGGCAACACGGCATTCCCAAAGGTACTTTTCCAGGCGTTTCCATCGGAAACTATGGTCCATCTCCCAAACGTGGGGGCTACAACAGCCGCCAATCTGCTGTTATCGGGGCTGAATCTTGGCTGCCAAAGCTGGGCGAAGGATTTATTCCACAGTGTTTTTCCGTTGCGAAAGAGAATCCAGCCCGTAGGGGTTAGCCCCGGAGCAATTACGTCATGTGTCCAGGGTACGAACTCTGGTTTCCAGACCGCACGAAACGTCTCGTTCCATGGTGAGCCGTTTACTGCAATAGTCTGTCTGGTGTGGTCCAATCGGACTTCGGCGGCTACCTTTTGTGCGTCATGGCTGAACGAACAGTCCCACACATTCAGAAACTTGCTGTCCCAAAGCTCACCGTCGACAGCCAAGGTCCATACTCCTTTTCTGAATTGCTGAATATCTCCTTCGGAAACAGCCTCAACCTGAATGTTGCCGGCCGTTTTGCTTCCATCCGAACTGATCTCGCAGCTCCTCATCTGAAGGAAGTACCTGCCCCATGGCTTGCCGTTAAGAACTATTCCATAGCCGTCCGAAGTCCTCACGTTTGCAGCGATACCACTGCCTTTGCTGCTGAATCTGAGGTTCCAAACGTATTCGAATGTTTCATCCCAAGGATCATCATCAGTAACAACCGTCCATTCATCTTGGTTCATGGCTATGCAAACAAGTCGGTCGTCAGGAGTAAACTGAAGGCACCAGATTTTTTCATAAGAGTTCTCCCATGTTTCTCCATTTACGCACACCGTGAACGTTTCCTCATCCGGCTTCACTATTGCTGCAACCTTTTCTCCGTCGTGGCTGACCACAACCTCTTGAATCTCGACAAACCGATCCGACCATTGGCCGATGTCTGCAGCAAACCTGGATGATAATTCCCAGTCGATGTCGCGCTTCAATGCTCCCGATTCGATTCGATCCATCAGTTCCTCCGATTCGGTGGAGATTCCAAAGTGAATTCAGATTTGAGCTAACGCTCTATTTGCCCTTCACAACCGAGGTCAACTTAGACGTCCCGCTTTGTCGATTGCCCCCTGGACAGAGCCGGATTCCGCTATTCTCAATGAACCGAGATTCTTGGAAACCTCAACGTACGGTAGTATTATGGTGAAAGTCGTCCCAACACCTTCCTCACTATCGAAGGAAATCTCACCGCCGTGTTCCAAAACGATCTTGTTTGTGACCATCAGACCAAGTCCAGTGCCTCGGCTGCCTTTAGTGGAATAGAAGCTTGCGAAGATCTTTTTTCGGGTTTCCTGGTTCATGCCGATTCCGTTGTCGGTAACCTGAAGAACCAGATTGCCCTCGGAATCCTGGGCCGTGGTAACTCTGATTACGTGCTGGACATCCTTTGTGTCTATCTCACAAGCATCGATGGCATTCGCGATGAGATTAGACAGGCATGCATGAATACCCCTTTGGTCCAGAAAAATAGCAAACATCCTTCCGACATCCGGATCGAAGTCCCGCTTAATGATGATCGATTTCTCCTGCGCCTTTATTTCAAAGAGGGCGCATACCTCTTCGACGAGAACATTGGGATCAGTCTGCTCATACTCAGGTGCACGTTCCCGGGAATAGCTCAATAAATCTTTGACCAACTGAGATATACGGCCAATATTGGATTGGATCATCTTCCAGCCGCGTTTGAGTAGATCTTCATCTTTATCTTCTAAGGCAGTCTCCAGAACGAAAACTCCTCCCTCCAATCCAGTGAGAATATTCTTTATTCCATGGGCCAACCCGGCAACTGTTTGCCCGACAACCGCCAGCCTATCCGAAGCCTGTTTTTCCCGTTCCAATTGCTTGAGCAATTTTAGGTCCTGATAAAAGCCTACTGCACCCACTTTTCGACCATTCTCCACCATCACGAATCCGGAGAATCTGACGGGCGCAGGTTCTCCTTCCCGGTCTATAATTGCAGTTTCTTGTGCGACCAATCTGGGTTCACTGGATTCCTTGCCGATGAAGGGAGCCAAGACTATTTCTAGAAATTGTCTAGGGAAATACTTCTCAAGATCGGTATCCCCTATGACTTCCGCCGTTGAGTAGCCGAATATCTTTTGTGCAGCGATATTGTAGATGTTGATACGACCGTGTTCATCAGTAGCTACAATTCCAT
>CAZTJA010000086.1:4054-13830 GCA_964613745.1 uncultured Syntrophaceae bacterium | reverse complement strand
TGTATGATCCACATTTGGAGTGACATTCACTCAATTTGCTTAGTATGGTAGGTTTCAGCCAGAAATTCGGTCCATTTCCCACTGCAGACAAAGCGTTTTCAAACGCATTTACCGCTTCCGAATATTTTCCCTCCCTGGAAAAAATTTCCCCCATGTCGCTATACGCACGCACACGCAAGCTATCCAATGAGCGGTCGTATTTTGCACTTCTGTCCATCACCGCTGTAGCATCTTGTAACAGAGTTTTTGCTTCTTCATACTTAGCCTGTTTTCCGTACAACCCGGCGAGCCCAACCAGAGCGGCCTCAGAACCAGGTTCCAGAATTCCGGAGTTGTTGCATGAAGCAATGGCTGTTCTGTAAAGTGACTCTGCACGTTCCGAATGTCCTCGAACAACGCACAACTCTGCCAGACCAGTCATCGGGCGAATTGTAGATGGATGTCCCTTATGGAACAAATCCTCCAAAAGTCCGATTGCCTTGGCATAGTGCATCTCAGCGGAAGAAAATTTTCCTTTTTCAGAGTAGAGCTCAGCAAGTAAAAGATGAGTTTTTGCAGTATTGAGACTTCGTCTGCCGTAGACTATTTCGGATCTTACCAGAGCCGATTTTGCATAGGCTAGAGCATTTGACCAAGAGCCATTTTGGTTCATTTGTTCGGAATTATTGACGAGTTCTTTCCATGTTGCGTCTGCCAAGCACGGTGCCGGACTAGATAACAGAACGACGGAAAACGCGACCAAAAAACAGGTTACGGCCTTTCTCATGGTATCCCCCCCTTGAGAATGTCTTTGTGAACCGGTTCAATCTTTAGGCGCTAGGCCCCGGTGCAGGTTTGGAAATGTCTAAAATCCGACAAGACGATTGATTCCGATCTGTCGATTCGTCACTGTTGTCTCCACCTAAAACAGTGATGGTTCTAACGAATGTCTCATGTTGATGCTTTGGTTCTCCTTTCGCAAGCAAGATGATCAGTCAATATAATTTTCATGTAAGCATTTTCCGTGCCATACGGACTCAAAAGTAGCAGTCAGAAGTGGTTGATTTTACGAAGCAAAATGATTGCTTCGAGTTGACTGATAGGATTGTATTAACACAACCCCTTGGGACAGGTGAAAATAACATGGCATGTGACGCTTATCTGTATAGATGCTGTAATCATGGACAAAAGTGTGGGTTGAAATCACTGATCCGATGTGGGTGTGAATTCACTTCCTCAATCCAACCGATTTCATTTGATGAATAAGTGAGTCTCTCGTGACTTGGAGAATTTCAGAGGCCCTTTTAATGTTGCCTGAACTTTTCTCCAGCGCATTTAGGATCAGTTTTTTCTTCAGGTTTGCCACGGCTTCATTATAAGGAATGCCGTTATCATTAGAAGATCCCGGTTTTATCGGTATTGTAGTTCCGAGATTAAGAGCATTATCGATGAGATCCGCTGACATAAAATAATCTGGGGAGAGGATTAGAGCTCGTTCCAGCACGTTTCTTAATTCCCGGATGTTACCGGGCCAACTATAGTCTTTCAGTCGTTCAATAAATTGATGTTCAACTTGAGGTAGGCAGGTGCATGCCATTTTGGTACAGATTGCATCATAGAGCTCATGGACGAGCAATTCCAAATCATCCAAACGGTCACGCAACGGCGGAACTGTAATTGAAAATACATTTAAGCGGTAAAAGAGATCTTGTCTAAAATTGCCCATTTCAAATTCTTTTTGTAAATCCCTGTTTGTGGCGGCAACAATTCTGCAATCAACGAATATCTCTTTCTCTCCACCAACACGAATGAAGCTTTGTGTGTCCAGAAAAGAAAGCAACTTTGCTTGTAATCTTGCGGGGAGTTCACCGATCTCGTTTAATAATAAAGTGCCTCCCTCAGCCAATTCCACCAAACCTCTTTTGCGGACACCTGCTCCCGTAAAAGCTCCACGTTCGTGTCCGAAGAGCTCGGATTCCACTAGATCTTCAGGAAGAGCCGCGCAATTAATTGAGAAGAAGGGTCCATTCGCACGAGCCGAATGTTCATGGAGATATCTGGCCATGAAATCCTTGCCGGAACCGCTCTCTCCCAAGAAAAGTACCAAACTCTCACTTGATGCCGCCAACTGCGTTTGGTTAAGAGCCTCATTCATAGCCTGAGATGGGTAATGGCTTGGAACTATCGAAATGAGCTTCTTTCGATGTACTCGCTCAGTCAGATCACGGGCTATTCCGTACAATCCCGTCACGTTTCCCGCCACATTTCTCATTGGAAATCTAAGGAAATTAAAAATATAGTTGTGTCCGCAGAATCTTAGGGTTTGCTCGTTTTCTACAACTTGATCAGACAAAACTTTTCGTTCAAGCTTCAAGGTTCGGGCATAACAGTCCATCCCGAATAGGTCGGCATCGGTCCTATTGATGACCCCGGCTTTGGCGAAACCGAATCTCCTGAGCATTGCAGAATTGATTTCCGTATAACAGAGATTTGAATCTTTTATAAACATCAGGTCCTGAGTGCTCTCAAACAAATTGCGGAATCGCATTTCGCTCAACTCAAGTGCAATTCTCGTATTTTCTGGGGCAATCAAGCCTTGATCAGATGAACAGTCTTGAAAACACGGTTCGTCAAAAGATTCAGCTGGGGATTTGTGGTTTTCTATGGAGGTGAGATTGAATCGTCGCTTGAGAAATTCTAAGGCTTTTTTTGCAGAAGCTAGTTCTGCCAGCAGTTCTGCTTTAGTTTTTCCGCAATCTGACACTTAAGCCCCCCGATCACTTTGGCCGTCAGCTGAACGGCCGGACGATCACTTTGCCTTTAAGCGGAAATTTGACAATACGAAGTGGTCATTCAATAGACCATCAACTATATCATGGAATAATACAAAATACTTGTGCAGTTTTCAAGGGCTTAAAATCTGATCATTTGAAGTCACATACAGTCATACGTCTCGTGTTGCATCGGGGTCTTGTCACGGAAAAAGTTCAGGTCTCAGTCCCTTGAGATATTCCAGTGCAGAACGAGCTGCGCCCTCTGGATCATGTTCATATGTGTAGAGTTCTACCGTCACAAATCCGTCAAAGCCGGAAAAACTGATCTCATCAAGAACTCCGGACAAATCGATGACGCCTTGGCCCGGCAGCAAATGGTAGTGTTCTCTTGACGATGCGATGTCCTCAAGATGATAATGATGCGTGTACGTTCGTAAGTTCGATACCAACTTCTTAGGGTCTTCACCGACGCAAAAGAAATGCCCAATGTCAAAATTCAAGCCGAAGACTTCCACGTCGAGCAACTGCATGAGTTCTAGGAATTGATGGCTATTTTCAATGAGTAGACCCGGTTCCGGTTCTATCAAAATTTTCAATCCAATCTCTTTGGCCGCATCTGATACCGACATCAGCCCTTCAACAAAAACTTTGACTCCTTCTTCTCGAGTCATACCTTCAAGAAATCCACCAGGTTCAGTGGAAATGTTCCTTGCCCCAAGTTCAGCTGCAAGATCTAAACAAGCCAGAGTGTAGTCGATCCTCTTTCTTCGCAATGCAGGGTCTGTTTCTATCCAAGAAGGGTGATAGGTGTTTCCGTCAGCATGATGCATGAATGCATTCACATTTGAAACGATCAGTTGGTGATCACGAATCAGTTGCCTCATTTCTGTAATATTGTGCCGGGTTAGATGCCCCGGAAAAGCGTGGGGGATGTCGGCCATCACCTCTATTCCATGATATCCGGCCTGATAAATTATTTTAACGGCGTCGTTAAACTTGAAACGCCTAAACGCGTTGGAACTAAATGCGAACTTCATGAGCAGATCCTAAATTATTGTGATAGTTTTCGGAGGAACCTAATTGACTCAATTGCAGCTTCATAAGGCATGTGCGGATAGGTGTAGAGCTCAACTGTTACATAACCGTTGTAGTTCCGGTCATGCAGTAATTCAAATAATTCAGCGAAATTGATGTCGCCTCTTCCGGGTATCAAGTGATAGTGCTTGCGGTCCTGAATATCCTCTATATGGATATGGAAAATGTGATTTCCGAGTAAGCGGATCACCTGTTTGGGATCTTCACCCAACACGTAACTGTGCCCAAAATCAAGATTTGCACCAAGGTAATCGGAATTCATTTTTTCAATCAGGTTCGCCAGTTCATTGCAATTCTCTATGAGCATTCCGGGTTCATATTCAATCCCGATTCTAACATTACGTTCCTGAGCAAACTTGATCAGGTGTTCCAAAGAATTTTCAAACAGAGCGAGCGAGTCCTTCGGCAGAATTCCCGGAATGGGCTTTCCTGAAGTTATGCTGATCGTATCACATTTGAAGTAAGCGGCCATTTCGATGCATTTCTGCGTGTAATCTACGCGCCATTTTCTCAATTCATGATGTGGATGAGCAAGCGAAGGTTCGAATATGGGCTCAAAGAATTGTCCCACATAGAAACCAGAAGCAGTATTGGCGTTGATGTTTGCAACCTTTAGGTTCACTGCTTTTAAACGATGTGAAAGCTCTTCCAACTGTTGATGCGTGATTGAATCCGCAAATAAATGAGGCTTGTCGGCCAACAGTTCAGTGCCTTCGTAACCCGCCTGTGCTATCAAACTCACTGCTTCAGAAATCGAGTATTCTACGAAAGCGTTTGTTGAAAACGAGAGTTTCATGTACTCTTCCAATTAAGATACATACACAGAGATCATACCCGTCACATTGAACCATTTCAACGATTCAACGAAACTATTTGAGCTGGTTTCCCCGCGAACAACCCCGGAGCCACACCGGATTCAGGAAAAAGAGCTGAATCCGTAAAAATCCTCATATTAGCGTGAATCGTCGAAAATACAGCTGCATCTCTGTTTATCAGAGACTCACAATTACAAATCTTTCAGCACAGTATCGTAAATCACGGAATAAGAATTGAGGTGTAACCTCATGATAGGAGAAATGGAGGTAGGTATCAGATGAAAATAGACATCGACAAAAATCTAGTCGAGTTTACGCCGGAAAACTCAAATGAACAGGCAAATCTGCAAGCACTATGGAGATTAGTAGTAGATTGTGCTCGCTTCAACAAAAAGTTAGTTCCTGTGGGAGAATTCATACCTCAGAAAAATGCATTTGCAAGATTTGCAATTGAGGGACTTGATTCAAAAGCCGATTCCAGCTATCCGGAAGTTAGAGTCGACCAGGATTGTCGATGTTACTGCCAGACTTGCAACAAATACGTTATGTTGAAGAAAGGTGATCGCATTCCACCATGCTGTGGAAAGCTGATGGAACTCATGGACTAAACATTTCTAATAAACGAAAGATGGAAGCCCCGAGCAATAACATGTAGGGGCTTCAAATTTTTCAGACTGGAACAAATCTGCCCCCTATAATAGCGTCTGGCGAGTTGAAACCATTTCTTCCAAGAGGGACTTGTTGGATTGATAAGCATCATCAGAGAACAAAGGACTGCACGAATTGAGAGTTAATTGACCTGCTGCTATCTTCAAGGCAAAGTTGAAGCACGTGTCCTCCCCACACAATTTACAGTTGGTTCTCGGAAGTTTCCGAAATATTTCCAGCGGCTGAAGTTTTTCTCTTGTAGAACTGTCCGGGGTTATCTCGTCGCGTTTATCCCAAATACTATTCACCAGCCCAACCAAATCGCGCAGGAGGTGCTCCGCCGAATCCCTCGATTTCAGGTGATCTGCAGCTATGCGATCAGGCCAGAATCCGATTTTGTTTTCACCCTGCCTCCATGACAAAGCTGGGATGTCCGGCAAGTAAGTAGCATTTCGCAAGTAAGCGTTCAGATAGGGGAGCACTGGAGTAATATCAGAGTTGAGGTGGGCTATGGCTTCATATTCGAATTCTTCAACGCTGTGTTTAGATACCTCGATTTCAAGATCATATGATTCTATGAGCATGACTTCTCCGACGTGTTCTTATAACAAGGTCTTAACGAGATGCAGCAGTTTATGAATCGTGATCGGTTTTTCTACAACCATGTCGATTGCTGAATCGAATAACTCCTCATCGTCCGACTGATGATCTCCCCAACCTGTAATTAGGATGCAAATCGGTTTTTTCCGAGACAACTCTTCCGATTTGCGTCTTATTGCCTTGACCGTCTGTCTTCCGTTCATTTCCGGCATGCCCAGGTCGCATACTACAACATCAATCGCATTTTCTGAAAAAAGACGAATCGCCTCGGCTCCGGAAGAAGCTGCAAAAACTTGTTGGTCCAACCTCCTGAGAGTGTCTGTGAATACATCTAAAATCTGTTTTTGATCATCAACCAAAAGAAAGGATAGTTGCCAGGGGAACTCCAATTGCGTGGGTTCGTCCTGATCAAAGGATTCGTTGGATAATGGGAGTTTGATGGTAAATTTGGTCCCTTGACCAATTCGACTTTCTACGAAAATCTCGCCTTTATGAGCCTGCACAATCCCGTAACTACCGGCAAGCCCCATGCCGGTGCCCTCATAGCCTTTTGTAGTCCAAAACGGTTCAAAGACATGTCCAAGATGTTCCTGGGGGATTCCAATTCCGTCATCCTGAACACACAACACTGCAAAATCATTTTCTTTTGACACGGCAATATGAATATTTCCGCCTTGAGGTAGTGCCTCTACGGAATTCTTTACCAAATTGACTATTACTTCAAAAATTTCATTCTCCATACCTTTGATCAGCAAATCGTTAGCTGGTTCGAAAGTAAGTTTAATTTTAATTCCCTTTCGTTCAGCCTGCGTTTTCCACCAATGCTTTGACATACTGATGGCCTGCTGAGCGGTAATCGACAGATCAAACGTCTTCGTCTCCAGGGAATCGCTTTCTCGATGGCTACGGGCGAATTCGTTGAGGCGCTTAATGGTTTCAGAGCCAAAACGTGCACTTTCCATTACCTGATCCAAATAGAGTCCTATTTCGCTAATATCGCCGGATTCCAGAGACATTTTGGCTAAAGACGTTCCACCAATGATGATTTGTAGGGCATTGTTAAAATTGTGTGAAACACCAGAGGACAATTCAGCTACGGCTTTAATCCTTTCGGAATGTACTAGTACTTCGTGAGCTTTTTTTCGCTCTGAGATATCTAATATTACTCCCAATACCGAGACACATTCTCCTTGGTTATTTCTAATTGCCGAAACACTTACATCGGCCCACATTGAGTCTCCACTTTTTTTCACATACTGCTTTTCAAGACGATAGGAATCAATCTCGCCCCGAATAAGAGATCCGAAATTGGTTGCAGTTCGATCTGCATCATGCGCTGCAGTGAGGTCATAAATGGAAAGACCGGCCAATTCTTCCTGTGAATATTCCAACATCTTGGCTGCGGCGTTATTCGTCTGAGTAATTGTTCCTGAGAGATCCAAGATTCCAATTCCGATTGTGGCACTATTAAAAACAGCCCTGTATTTTTCTTCATTCTCTCGCAAGGCTTCTTCGGTTCGCTTGAGATCCGTAATATCCAGGCCTATAGCCTGATAGAAAGTAACTCTGTTCAAATCATCAAAAAAAGCCCGTGTGATCCACAACTGTTTCGTATTTTTACCTTGCGGATCGGAAACGTCGTGCTCCCGTCTGATAATCGGATTTTCACGGTTTAGCAGATTAAGATTTTCACGTATGACGTTTTTTTCTTTTTCCGAGATAAGATCGTAAAATTTCATACCTACCAGCTCATTTGCCGACCGTCCTGAGAAACGACAGATTGCATTATTGACATATGTCAGAGTGCTGTCTTGGTGAAATGTGCAAATGAGGGCCGGCATGTCTTCGGCTAAACGCCTAAAACGCTCCTCTGATTCACGAATTTCCGATTTTGCTTTTCTTTGTCCGGCAAGAAGAATTACGAGTGCTATTATCAGTGAAGTTAATAGCATGAATATGAGAGAAACCATCCAGACAATTGTTTTATTTTCTTCGTAAAATGAATGGGGACGACCGACTAAGATGCTCTCAGACGGCAGAACTGCTGGATCAATTCCAAATTTCGTGAGCAATTGGTAATCGAACATGGGGATAGAATTGCGTTCTATTTTTACGGGAATATCGTCCGGATTTTCGCCGGTTAATACTCGAAGAGCGATCTCGCCGGCTTGAGCTCCATGGTAAACACCTGATATCAGAAGTCCCCCGACTATTCCGAAACCAAGCCGCGTTTCATGAGTTGCATAAACAGGAACTCGCGACCCCGATGTAAGCACTTGTGTGCTTTGAGACGGCCGTAGCGACTTTCCATCCAGATCCGTTGCAAAGCTAAGTATCAAAGCTATTTCATTAGTTTCTAAAGATGCAATTTGAGCAGCTACTTCCGAGAAGCTCCCTTGTTCATTGAAATCCAACTGAACTCTGTCACGAAATGGTATGAAAGCTGTTTCCAGCTCTTTTCGAAGAGCCAATCCGGAAGAAGTGTAATCGTGAACGGCCAAAATGCGCTTAGTATCAGGATGCAGCATCAGAGCCAGCGATATGGTCCCCGCATTATCTTGAATTTCTGCAACACCCGTGATCTTTTCTTGCCCCTGGATCATTGCCGAGGTGAAATTATTTATTCCTGCAAATACGATGGGAACGTTTGGAAACAGATCGTTTCGATGACGTAGCACCAAATCAAATGCAGGATTGTCGACCAAAATGATTAGATCGAAATTGCTTCCCTTGTACTTGCGCTTCAGGAATGATGTGACCAATTCTTCGTGATTGTCGATGGGTAATCGTTTGAGATCAAGATGTTCTACGTGAATGTCGATCGGATAATTTGATGCATGGAGTCTTTCCAGAACCCCTTGGATTACCTTGTCTGACCAGTCATAGCCCTGATGATAAGAATTTATGACTGCGACTTTTACCGGATGCGTGACGGAGGCTTCCACCCAGGAGAATATTTGAAGCACCATTATCAGAATAATGCATACGATTAATGGTAAGTTCTTGTTCCGTAATGACTGTATAAATTGCGACAAATCGAAAGCCGCCTTCTAAAACTATTTTCCACGCTAACAGTAAAGCTTGAAGTAATTTTGAAATCCGAATCTAAAGGCAGCATTTATTTGGACTGAAATTTAATTGAGACGTATGATAAAACAGAAAGAAGATCAGGTCAAATCCCCCGACGAGATGCTGGATTGATCAGTCGAACGTATGCCTGAACTGCAGGTTTACGAAGATCCCGGCTGCATTATTCAGGAGTAGCTATGCATTTACCGAATAGAACCTATTTCTTGATGTTCATATTATTTACTACGATCGTATTCACTTCCACAGCTGTGATTAAGGCACATGCCGAAAATGCGAAGAACTCTCCTAATCAAGACCACGCAACCGACCAAGCACCCCAAATTGGGGAAGACCGAAAAAAAATGGAAGATCTCAAGTTGCAAATAATCCATCTTCAAAACAATTCCAAGCTGGGCTTCAGAAAAGTTGTAGCTTGTTCGTCTGTAGAAGGTTTCGGCGTATACCAACCTATAGAACCCGGCAAACCGGTTCAAAAACTAGTGCTGTACTTCGAACCGGATAATGTGAGCACTCTCGTATCGAATGACCGCTTTGTGATTGATTGCTCAATTGATTTTTTCATCCATGATCTTTCCGGAAAGATCGTGTCGGGTAAAGAGGGAATGTACAAGCTCCATAGGCTCTCACGTTCGCCTTTGTTTGATCTTTTCTACAAAGTTGAAATCAATGTGGGAAAAAATCTCGCGGGCGGCTTCATTATAAGAACGGTTCTGAATGACCGGATAAAAGGGCAGTCCGCAACCGCCAATTACCGGTTTAATGTTCAGACTTCGGG
>CAZTJA010000086.1:0-3954 GCA_964613745.1 uncultured Syntrophaceae bacterium | reverse complement strand
CTGTTTTGCTTCCTATAAGCTATTCCGCGGCATTTACACCAAAAAAATTCTAAGGGGGGAGTAGCGTGAAAGTTGTAGATGTGTTCACCTGGCGTTCATTTCAGTTGACCACGATTTCTGATCTTTGCAGATAAACATGACTGCTGGACCACTGAAATGACGCAAATTAAGCAAATACTGAGCGACATCCTGTCCGGAGTCAATGATTTCGACTTAATCCGGAAATATGAATTGACCCCCGAAACTTTTCGCAAATTGGTTGATAGGCTTGTTGCGCTTGGTTTAATACAGGAAATCAAAGCCCAAGAATTCGCTGATGATCTCGCGCACGGGTTCAACACCCGTCAATTAATGCAGAAATTCCAAATCTCCAGCGGATGTGTTCGCCGATTATCCGAGCAAATTCGAGATGTATGTGCTCTGCAGGACAAAATTTTTCGCACGAGAATCAAATCATCAATTAAGATTTGTGTCGAAAGGGTTGTTGCTGATTTGAGATCCGGTTTGAGCGGACCTGATCTCATGGCACGCTATGCATTATCTAAGAAAAATTGTTTACGGTTGTTTCAAAAGTTGTTCGAATCAGGAAAAATTAACCGATCTGAATACTTGTTATACTCGGCACGTTTAGGTGGATGTTTATCGGAAATACGTTGTAGAAATCCGGTCAGATATTATCCTTTAATCACGTTGAGTGCTTCCGTGATCGATGACCCGAATTTCGACGGCGTAGTTCGTGATATAACGGAATCTGGGGTGGGCATCAGAGGAATTGGTCCAGAGCCCGGCAGCAAGCTAAAAATCCTATTTTGTTCCGATACTTGCCTCGATTTCAAACCTTTCTTGGTGGAGGCCGTTTGTAAATGGAGCAACTTGGCTCGTCTCAAGTCAAACATCACATCCGGATTCATGATTACGGATATCGGCGACTACAGTCTGGAGCACTTACGGTATTTCATAGAAGCTGCAACTGTGTCGTTCCTTGGAAGCCCGGAATCCGATCCTGTTTCCGTCAAGAGCACGGAATCTATTGATACAAAGTAGCGGAATCAGGATTTTGTCTGATCTTCAGCACCTTGCCCGCTCAAAAAATCAGGAGACGCATACGCTGGATTAGGGTAATCGTAAAAACCTTTCTTTGTTTTAATTCCCAAATGACCGGCATCAACGTATTTCCTCAGAAAATCGGCATTATTGGTGGCTTGAGGATCCCCGGTCTTCTTGGCCCAGTATTCCACTATGGTAAATACTGTTGAGATCCCAACCTGATCCATTATGCCGAAAGGTCCGATCTGAGTGTTCATGACAGCCATCCAGGACCGATCTATATCGTAAATTGAAGTTACACCCTTTGAAGCAAGTGAAAGCGCTGAAGTGAAGAGACTTGAAAGCATTGCGTTGAAAACGTAACCGCTATTTTCTTTGAGCAATGTGATTGATATCTGACCTAAGCTGCTTGCAAATTCTTCCAGAACTCGAACAATTTCCGGGTCTGTACCAGGATGCGGCATGATGTCGACGAGATTGGACGTTCTCACATCATGAAAATGTAAAGCTGCAAATCTTTCCGGTCTACCGGTCTCTTTTGCAAACATCGAAGGGAGGAGGGTAGATGTGTTACTGGTAAAAATGGTTTTCGGAGGGCAAACTTTATTGAAATGAGAGAATACTCGCCCCTTCAATTTCGGATTTTCAGGTATAGATTCGCTGATTATATCGGCATCAGCTGCGGCAACACCAATTTCAGTCGTTCCTGAAATCCGATTCATAACTGCAGGAACTCCGTCGGGATTATTTCTCAGGAAAAATATCGAGGCAATCTTTTCGATTTCAGAAAATGCGTCATCGATGATGTTTTGCTCGGTATCGAACAGTGTTACGGTATATCCGTGTACCGCACATAGGCAAGCGATTTGCCTGCCCATAGTTCCTGCTCCCACGATAAGAACATTTCGTATATCCGAGGCATTCATGCTTGATCTCCGGTTCTAGTGGATCTAAGTCTTCTATAGTCCTTTTCCCCGCATGGTTCTCAAACAGGATTTCTCCAGACTGTGAACTGCGAAAATCAATGTTTTGAACCTGGTGTCTTTGGTTTGTCCATGAAAATACCGGTAATAAATTTGTTGAGCAATAACTGCCAATCGAAACAGCCCAAAGCAATAATAAAAATCAAAATTGTCGACTCTAATGCCCGCTTTAGTCGTGTAGCGTTCAACAATTTGGGCTCTGGTGAGAGCACCCGGAACATTTGTTGGAAGTAATCTGATGGCCTGGGCTTCCGGAGGATCATCATTTTGCACCCAATAGGCCAGAGAACTCCCGAGATCCATTAGAGGATCACCAATTGTTGCCATTTCCCAATCCAAAATACCGATAATTTGTAGGGGAGAGTCTCTCTTCAAGACGACATTATCGAACTTATAGTCGTTATGGATAATGGCCGGTCTGTCGAGGTCGGGTCTGATATTTGCCGAAAGCCATTTCATAACCTCATCAAAAGAGGGCGCATCGTCAGTTCGAGCAGTTCTGTACCTTTCGGACCACCCTTCAACCTGACGCCTAACATAGCCTTCGGGTTTTCCGAAATCAGCCAACCCAATTTTTTCATAATTGATGGAATGTAGCATTAATTGAGTATCGGTAAGATTTTCGCATAGAGTCCTCATCTCGTCCGGTTCAAGTTCAATACCTGATGGCATCTCTTTGCGAAGAATAATGCCTTCCAATCGATCCATTATGTAAAAGGAATCTCCCATGATGGATTCATCGTCAGTATAACAGAGCGGTTTGGGGCAAAGCGGAAATACTGGATGGAGCGCATTAAGTATGGTGTACTCACGTTTCATATCATGAGCCGTCTTCGCTTTTCTGCCAAGGGGAGGCCGCCTGAGTACAAGTTCCTTCTCGCCTAGTTTAATCAAGTAAGTCAGATTGGAATAACCGCTAGGATACTGCTCTACGCTTATTGGACCAGTGACGCCCGGTATTTTCGATCTGATGAATTCACCTACTTTATTTACGTCGAATTCTTCTCCCGGTCGAACTTTGACCGATTCGTCATTTTGACTCATTTGGAATGGACTCCTTCATCCTTCACGCACAGCAGGCTCGACTCGATGAAATCGATAAGAAAGTCTGCATACTCATCAACGGAAATATTGCGGTCCGAGTATTTCCGCCGCTTTAAATACCAGTCCTGTAGCAACGCTTTTACGAGTGAAGCAACAAGTTCCGGATTGGCTGTATGAAAAAGTTTCTTTTTCGATCCATCCGTAATTGTTTCAGTCACAATATTTTCAGTAAAAAGCTCTGCGTCTATGGCTTTCTTGTATTCGTCACCCGGAAAGCTTCTGGCTTCCATATAGGAAATATAAAACCAAGGGCGCATCAGTTCACTTAAAAATAAATGGATTTTTAGGAAGCGTCTGAGCTTTGTCCGCGGGTCGGTTAAACCTTCCATTCCCTGAGTAAGTATTCTGAGGACCGTTTTCCTTCCTTGACTCTGCATTAGCCGCAAAAGCTCTTCCTTGTTTGTAAAATACCTGTATAACCCCCCCATGCTCATGCCTGCTTCTCTGCTCAAATCTCGCATGCTCATAGCAGCGAAGCCTTTTTTAATGCATAGCTTCAGGGCGGCTTCCAAGATTTTTGCTAAATTCTTAACCGCTAAACTTTCTTTGCCGATCTTTATCGCGCTACGATTTTCTCTGAAGAGTTCTACGCACAGGCTTTCAAACGATGTATCGACGCTCTGTTTAAATTCGTTGAAGTTCACAACGGGAATCCACTAGCGAGGCGTCCTTCCTCGATAATCAGAGAGAATACGCTTGGCAACCGATACTTTGTGAACCTCGTCCGCTCCGTCATATATTCTTGCAGCCCTCTCATGTCTATAAAACCATGCAAGAATAGTGTCGTCCGTCATTCCCAAACCACCGTGAATCTGTAGAG
>CAZTJA010000085.1:0-14064 GCA_964613745.1 uncultured Syntrophaceae bacterium | reverse complement strand
TGGTGGAGATGAAGGGATTTGAACCCTCGACCCCCGCGTTGCGAACGCGATGCTCTCCCGCTGAGCTACATCCCCGTAAGTTGGTCAAAATAGCACCCTGAATGCTCCATGTCAAGGTCGTGATTTTGACTCCGGATTGCTGAATCATTACTCCGGTATTATATTGATCCTAGGACTTAGAGCAGGTCCAAGTGGTTCGTCAGCTCTCATAAACGGAGTTAACCTGGATGGATAAGGTTTTCCTATTTCTGGCCGGAATTTCCGCCTTTGCAATTATTTGTCAATGGTACGTGATCACATCTATTCGGAAATACATATTTTTGCGCTATGATGAACCGTCCCGCAAATGGGCATACGGAGTTCTCCTACTCTTAGGTTTGATTAATTACGGATTTGTAAAGGCTTCCATGGGCATTGACGCGATTAACCTGTACCCGGACATAAAACAGCTGTTTGCCACTATTTTCTTCTCATATTTGGGCATCATTCTTGTTCTGACTCTTTTCTTTCTAATCATCGGCATTCTTTTGAAGATGGTCGATTTAACTCGTTTCCTATTTCTCGGTTCAAGTGGAAAATCTTCGCAAAAACCCTGCCTTGATGAGCGTGGGTGTTTCTCGGCACTCAACGAATCAGGCGATGATCCGGCAAAACCGAACTCTCATTCGGAAGAGCCGGTCAGCTATGATCCACGTTTACCAACCAGGAGAACGGTCCTCAAATTGACTGCCGCTGCCGGACTAATATCAGCATTCTCTCTGGCCGGCAGAGGTCTTTCCGAAGCATTTCAACTGCCGAAACTTGAGGAATTCTTTATTTTCACTCCCAAATTGCCGAGCGATCATAAAGGTTTTACGGTCATACAGATCACTGATTTTCATTATGGTCATTTCCTCGGGAAAGATGAATTGACGGCACTGATCAATCAAATAAACGAAGTAGAGGCTCAAGCCGTTTTTATGACAGGTGACATTTTTCATTCCTCCCTCTCACCCATTGAAACGGCACCTGAAGTCCTTACAAAATTGAAACCCCGGAAATTCGGCAACTTCGCCGTCATGGGTAATCATGATTTCTATGCAGGCGAATGGCGAACCGCCAAAGCTATAGAAGACGGCGGCATAACGCTTCTAAGAGACCGATGGATCAGCTTCTCCGAGGAAGATAGTTCAGTTCATATTGGCGGTATTGACGACCCAATGGGCAACTGGATCTGGGGTCAGAATTTTCCGAGATTTTCCGAATTCGCCCGCAAAGGTCCGACAATCCCAGGAATCAGATTACTGTTATCGCATAGACCAAATGTTCTGCCCCATGCAGCTCAGGCTGGAATCGATCTGGTTCTGGCCGGTCATATTCATGGCGGTCAAATCATTGTTCCCAACGGACAAAAAGGATTGAGCATAGCCTCAGTGGCATCCAAGTACACCCATGGGTGGTACTCGCATGATGATTGCCGCATGTATCTGAATAGAGGAGCCGGATTGACTTTCGTTCCATGGAGAGTGAATTGCCGACCCGAAATTGGGGTATTTCATTTTCTACCGGGTTCGGCATTTCTCATTAAAGACAAGTTAAAGCAAAACGTGGTGTGAGCCTAAATGAGGGTTTTCGGAACCAGGTGCACGCAATACATTCTGAATCCCGGAGGTTCTATCAAATAAAGTCTATCCGAATGAATAAACAAATGATCCGGAATCCGGAGTATGCAATCTCAATAGCGCTAACCTCCAATTATGAGGGTTTGTTTGCGCAGAGTAGCTGATCCATTCTCGTGCCGTCTCTTGTGAGACGAACATTTGTGAACCCGACTCGGCTGAGGTCTTCTTCCAATTCTTTATACGTGTAAGAGTCTCCACCTCGAGTGGCCGCAAGCATATTGACTGCAAAGATGGCTCCATCAGGTGGGTGGGTGCGGGATTCGTCCATGATAAAATACCTTACTACTAATACGCCGCCGGGATTGAGTGACCGAAATACCTTGGCGAATAATAAACAGTTGGCTTCCCGACTATTGCTGTGTATCACTGCCGACAGGAGAACTAAATCGTATCCCGACGGCAATTCGTCTCTCATATAGTCACCTGCAACAAAGTCGACTCTCGAACTCACTTCAGAATTGCCAATTTTGCGACGTCCTATTTCGAGTACTACCGGTAAATCAAACAGAGTCGCCGTCATCTGAGGCGCTTCCTTGAGAAAAGCACGTATGTACGTGCCGGGTCCGCCTCCTACGTCGAGCATTCTGGTGAACAACTTCAAATCTAGAGAAGAAGCGATTACGCCCGCTAATTTGCTGCCTACTACATCCATTGCGCCGATGAATGCTTCAGTGTCTTCTTTTGTCCTCTCTGAAATAGCCATTATGTTCGGATTTTTTCCCGATTGAACAATTTCCGTCAAAGCGGACCAACTCTTCCACATTCTGACTCGATGCTGCAGAAGAGGCAAAAGACCGTCAGTGCCTTCAGCGGTCAAGAAGTGCGCTACGGAAGTCGGAACGTGGTAATGAGCATTGTCGTCCTTTGTCAACAGTTCCATCGATGTGAGGGCATCCAGCAGGATTCTAAGTCCCCGGACATCCCAATTCCGATGAGTTGCTAAATGTTCCGCTGATACCGGAGTTTCATTCAACAGGGAGAAGATGTCCAGTTCAGCCGCAGTAAGCAAGATGCGGCTTTCCATAAAAGCCGCTCCCGTATCCGAAAGAGTTTCACGAGTCCAACTTCGCATCGTTTCCTCTGAAAATCTCATTTATCGCAAGTTGCGCTATAATCCGGCCACATTCAAAAGATGCCCAGCATTAACTGGGTCTGCAGTCATTTCCCATCACGACGACAGGTATCTGCTAATATTCCGCTCCGGACTGTTTCAGCAGCTTCACAATGTCCGCGTGTCCGGCGGAGAATGCCCATAGCCAAGCGGTCCAACCATTTTTGTCCTTGGCGTGAATGTTGGCTTTAAACTCAATCAGTTTACTTACGGTTTCCACATGCCCCTCCGATGAGGCAATAATGAGCGATGTAGCCCCATATTCATCTTTGAGCTCCGGGTCCGCGCCGCCCTTCAGAAGAAGTTCGGCTGTCCCGGCATAACCGCGACGAGCCGCTCTCATGAGTGCAGTGCGTCCCATGGAATCTCTGGCATTCACATTTGCTCCTCGCTCGATCAGTAAACTGACAACTCTTGGAAAATTGCGCCTGGAAGCCTTCATCACTGCAGTTGCACCGTATTGGTCCTTTGCCTCAATATCCGCCCCTTTGTCCAAGAACAGATCAACAAGTTCCGCATTTCCCAACGAGGCCGCCCATAACATAGCGCTCCATCCGTAGGCATCAACATCATCCACGTTGCTTCCTTCTTCCAGGAGCAGTTTGACGATTTCTGAATGGCTCTTGATCACGGCCTTCATGAGAGGTGTGAGGCCGTCTTTATCCTTAGCACTGCTATTTGCGCCGGCTGCTAAAGCTTTTTTTACTTGCTCCAGATCGCCGGATTCTGCTGCCGTCAGCAAATCTTTCATTGTATTGACTCCTATCGGGTTTACAGGGAACCAGTTACGGTCTAGACTTAGGCTTCCAGCCGAGTTTATCGACAGCTCTGTTTAGCTTTTCCAGGTCTTCGGGTTTAAGGGTCTTTGAGTTTGCGGATTGGCTTTTTTCTGCAGCTTCCTTCTTCGCACGCTCCCACAGCTCATCGGGAATTTCGGCAACATCAGGTGGTCTGCGCAAAGAACTGCATCCGATAAGAAGAATGGCGCATAAAACTAATAGTAGAGTTTTCGGCATGGTGGTCGGTCCAAGAAATCGGACAACCGCTATGACAGATCCATATGAACCAAGTTATCAGCGTGGACAGCTTCGTCATTTCTTCTGTATCCGAGGATCCAGTCAATTTCCGGCGTCTGTCGACCTTTGATCTTGTTTAATTCTTCGGAATCATAATTTGCGAGCCCTTTTGCCAGGTCTCTGTCGTATCTATCCCGAATGAGAACTGCACATCCGTCTTCAAAATGACCTTCGACGGAAACTATTCCGATTGGTAGGAGGCTCTTGCCCTTTACGGTGATCGCCGTAGCGGCTCCATCATCTACAGTGATGATGCCTTCAGGCTCAAGATTGTAACGAATCCAATGTTTGCGGGCGGAAATTCTCTCTTTTGAGGGCATAATAAGCGTGCCGCAAAGATCGGAGTCCATGACCTGCGGAATTATTCCCGGGAGCTTTCCTTTTGCTATTATCATGGGAATTCCGGCGACTCGAACCTTTGATGCAGCTTCCAGTTTAGAAGCCATTCCACCGCGACCCACACCCGACGAAGTTCCGCCGGCTAATTGCATTATTTCCTGAGTAATATCTTCAATTACCGGGATAAGGCATGCATTGGGATTCGATCGGGGATCGCAATCCATGAATCCTTCCATGTCCGTCAGCGTGAGTAGAAGGTCGGCATCGGCCATGGTTGCTACCAAGGCTGATAGATTGTCGTTGTCTCCGAATTTTATTTCATCGACGACTACCGTGTCGTTTTCATTTATTATGGGAACCACGCCCCAGGAGAGGAGGGTGGTCAAAGTATTTCTGGCGTTCAAATACCGTCTACGATGCGTCAAATCGTCTTTGGTTAAGAGCATCTGGGCTACTCGGACATCATGCTTCTCAAAAGCCCTCTCATACATTGCCATAAGGCGGCTCTGACCAATCGACGCCGCTGCTTGTTTCTGAGGAATGCTCCTGGCACCGCCCTTGAGTCTCATCTTGCGAACGCCGGCGGCAACAGCTCCGCTCGTCACGATAATAAATTCCTTGCCGAGTTCTTTGAACCGGCATACGTCGTCAACAATACCTTTAATAGTGCGATGATCGAGTCCGTTCTCGGTGGTAACTACGCTCGACCCCAATTTGAGAACGACGCGTCTGACGCAGGAGAGAATTTCTCTGCGTAAAGCCGTATACATCATGTGTTCCTACGGATATTCTTCAGGAGTTCCGTAATTTCATCGAGCAATGCCGGGATGCCCGTCCCCGTTAATGCGGAGATCTCGAAAACGGAGAAACCTTGATTCTCCAGCGTGGTACGCAACTGCTGCGCAAGAACATCATTCCCGGGCACATCCGTTTTGTTGATTACCACCAACATCGGCGTGTTTACAAGATCTTTGCTGTAGGATGCAAGCTCTTTCATGATTATTTTGAAGCGGTCTTCAGCAGTGGGTTCGATTTCGGGTGAGGGATCGATCAAATGGAGGAGTAAACGTGTGCGTTCTATATGACGTAGGAATCGATCACCCATTCCCGCGCCCTTGTGAGCATCTTCAATGAGCCCGGGAATATCGGCTACGACAAAAGAACCGGCTTTTGTTCGGACAACTCCCAAGCCGGGAACTTTGGTAGTGAATGGGTAATCCGCTATTTTGGGTCTTGCATTGCTGATCTTTGAAATGAGTGTAGATTTGCCTGCATTGGGCAACCCTACCAGACCGACGTCTGCGATCAGCTTGAGTTCAAGCAGGAGCCGCCGCTCCTGACCCGGTTCACCGCCTTCGTATCTTCTCGGGGCTCGGTTTCGGGAAGTTGCAAAATGAGCATTTCCTTTGCCGCCTCTGCCCCCTTTGGCCACTAAGATGCTCGCCTCCGGGGTATCAAGATCCGCTACAATTTCGCCGTTGGCATCGTCCTTTATGATTGTCCCCGCAGGAACTCGGATGATCAGGTCCGGTGCCGACTTGCCGGAACGATTACTTCCCATCCCGTGGGAACCGTTCTTTGCTCGATAAAGTTGCTGATACTGACAGTCGAGGAGAGTATGCAATGAGGAATCAGCCGCAATGATGACATCTCCGCCTTTACCGCCATCACCGCCATCCGGTCCGCCCTTAGGTACAAAGGCTTCCCTACGGAAGCTCATGCACCCATTCCCACCGTTTCCAGAAACTACGGTGATTCTAGTCTGATCGACGAATTTCACAATGGTACCATTATACTGGAAACGGATGACGCTTACATTCCCGAAAAAACAAAACCGGACGAATCCGGTCTGGTTTGATTTGGCGGTAATTCGGGGCTAATTTGTATTGAAAACGCTACTCCGTTACTTCTACAGGTTTTATTGACACCTGCTTACGGGAGCGGTCTTTTCGTTCGAATGCGACAATTCCATCGATCTTGGCGAACAATGTATAGTCACGTCCCATTCCGACGTTTTCTCCGGGATGAAGCGCGGTCCCCTTCTGTCGAACGATGATGCTGCCGGCCTTAACAAGCTGGCCTGCAAATCTCTTGACTCCAAGGCGCTGACCGGGACTATCCCTACCATTCCTGGAACTTCCGCCTGCTTTTTTGTGAGCCATTTTCTTTCCTCCAGTTTGTGGTGGTTAGGCGTTCCGTCTTTCGGACGGATCCCGGTTAACTATTCAGCGGCCTGTTCGGCCGGAGTTTCGTTGGTCTTAAATCCGACGCCGTCGATTTTCAAAAGCGTGAACCATTGACGGTGTCCCTGCTTCTTATGAAAACCGTGTCGTCGCTTCTTTTTGTAAACGATGATCTTGCGATCCTTGGCGGTGCGAACTATCGTGGCTTTTACGGTAGCATCAGGAACGATCGGTTTACCAATGTTAAGACCTTCATCGGTTTTAACTGCGAGGACCTGATCAAATTCGACCTGCGATCCTGGCTCTCCGAGTAACTTTTCGACTTTAACCTGATTTCCGGGTTCGACTTTGTATTGTTTACCGCCGGTCTGAATAATGGCGTACATGACTTAGCCTCCTGAACAATAACACGTTATTCAAACATTTCCCGACGATGTTGTCAAGTCGGAACTCTTGGATTCGCTGTCTGGAAAAAGAATTATCATACCTTCGTCTTCACCGTTCTTCAACATGTGAAATAAAGTGTGACCGATCGCGAACGTTTTTGCCGTGATCCTTGTCAGTCAGTGATATCGGAACCAATTCCCATATGTGAATTGATAGGAGCCGTCATGCGTAAACCGAAAAAATTACATCAGAACTACATCAACACATCACTCATGGGGGCATTACTCTTGATTATTTTTCTGGGAGTCGCAGATGCAGACAAGCTCTATCCACCATGGGAGCAAACTAAGAAATCCGGGGTGGATTTTACCGTACCCGAGGTAAATAATGCTCCCGATTTGAGCGGAGCTGTGAACGATCCTGAACTCGTGATCTTTTTTGGCGGCAACGAGTTTATGGTGATTCCGGATCTCATCGAGGAATTCAAGGCGGCCTATCCTCAGTACAAGAGAATTTTCTATGAAACGCTGCCGCCCGGAATAATCACGCGCCAACTCAAAGAGGGCAATTTGATCATCGGGAATCTCGAAATTTCCGTTAAACCGGATATCATTGCTGCCGGAGAAAACCGGATCAAAAAATTGCAGGAACAAGGAAGCGTAAGCGATCCTGTACCTTACCTTCAAAATTCGTTGGCATTAATGGTTGCCAAGGGCAATCCTAAGAACATAGCATCCGTATTGGATTTGGGCCGAGAAGACATTAAGGTCAGCATGCCGAATGCCGAAATAGAAGACATCGCCAAAAAGATTACGGAGCTTTACGAGAAAGCCGGTGGAGAAAAGCTGGTCAACGGCATTCTAAAGGATAAAGTGCAGCGCGGCACAACGTACATTACACAGATTCATCACAGACAGACGCCGATGCGAATCATGAAGGGCGAATCGGATGTCGGGCCGGTTTGGCTAACCGAAGCGCTCTTTCAGGAGAAAATAGGTAATCCGATTGATCTCGTTAAGATACCCGATGAATTGAATCAGAAATCCGTAAGCGCGGCTGCAAAGGTGGTAAATGCTCCCCATATGCAAGCTGCGACGGACTTTATTGAATTCATGAAAGGCAAAAAAGCTCAAAGTATATTAAAAGAGTATGGATTTGAGATTCCAAAATGAGCGCTTTTTTATTAGAATGTTTTGCAATCTAATTTTTTGGAGCGCAAATGGAGTTGAAAATCACCGGTTTCCTAGGTCGTGAGCTTACTATTCCGCATGATCGTTCCTATGACTTGACCGAAGGATTGTGGCTCAAGAAGAATCCAAACGGATCGTTGGCAGTGGGGTTTACGGAACCGACCGTTCTTATGGCAGGCAGCATTCGACAAATCGAAATGCTTGTTGAAGACGGTCAATCCGTGAGCAAAGGTGAAACAGTAGTTTTGGCACTTACTTCGAAGCTCAAGTATGTAGCGTGCCCCATTTCGGGAAAAATCGAGTTTGTTCAGGATGTGGAAAACATCGCTCAAGATGTTTCGTCGCGTCCTTATGAAACATCGGTATTCAATATAGCACCTGACATGGACGAGACCCTGCCGGATGCGAAGGATTATATCGAAGCCTTGAAGGACTCTGATGGATGCCGAAATCCCGGAGGTCACAAGGGCGGCGTTTCTCCTACGTGTAAAGCTGTGTACATGGCTATAGCGGAGCAGAATCTTCCATCTGAATAAATGAAGATTCCGGAATAGTTAATCTATTCACAACTTGATCGATAAAACCCCTTAAATAGATTGGTTCGCCGTACATTCCGCTGTTCGGCCCTAAGCAAGTCGGCTCTTCCTTGCAGTTTGCATTGGACTATGTACTATAATCGCAGAATGCAATTAAGGATTGCGTTGTGAGTCTCGAAAAACAACTGTCGTCTACTGAAGTTAAAATGATTTTGAACTCTGTGGCTGACGGAGTCTTCACGGTTGACGACAATTTTGTCATCACCTATTTCAACAAGGCGGCAGGTCAGATTACCGGCGTGGAGCCTGAATCCGTCATCGGTCAGCCTTGTTGCCGGGTATTTCGAGCGGAGATCTGTGAAAATGATTGCGCTCTCAAGCAGACGATCCTGACCGGCCGACCGGTGGTGAACCGTGCGGTTTTCATCCGTCGAGTTGATGGGCGGCGGATCCCGATCAGCGTGAGCACTTCCGTCCTGCAAGACGCTACTGGGGACATCATAGGCGGAGTGGAAACCTTTCGTGATCTTAGCATTGTGGAAGCTCTTCGCAGAGAGGTGGAGCGTTCTTTCCGTTATGAAGACATCATATCCGGCAACTCCAAAATGCAGAACATCTTTTCGATATTGCCGGACGTTGCCGTCAGTGACAGTACGATCCTTATCGAAGGTGAAAGTGGAACCGGCAAAGAATTGATGGCTAAGGCAATTCATAATCTCTCCAATCGTAGGCGAAAACCTTTGGTTACGGTAAATTGCGGCGCACTGCCCGACACCTTGCTTGAATCGGAACTGTTCGGATATAAAGCAGGCGCATTTACGGATGCGAAAAAGGACAAGCCGGGTCGATTTGCACAGGCTGAAAGAGGAACACTGTTTCTGGATGAGATTGGGGACTTGTCTCCCGCTCTGCAGGTTCGGCTCCTGAGGGTTCTTCAGGACGGGAGTTATCAGCCGCTGGGCGGAACTGAGACTCTAAAAGCTGATGTTCGTATCCTCGCTGCGACGAACAAGAATCTTACGACGGCGATGGAAGAAGGCAAATTTAGAGAAGATCTGTACTACAGAATTCAGGTCTTTAAGATAGTTCTTCCCCCTTTGAGGGAAAGGAGAGAAGATATACCTCTCCTGATCCGGCATTTCATAGACAAACTAAATGTTTTGAAAGGTAAAGATATCACGGGTCTCTCGCAAGAGGCACTCACGGCGTTTATGCGTTACGAATGGCCCGGTAACATACGAGAGCTTGAACATGCCATCGAGCATGGGTTCATACTTTGCCGAAACGGCGTAATAGACATAAAACACCTTCCTGGATCTTTGCAGGAGCATGCTCCTAAAGAGGACGATTTTACTCGAAGCTCATCTCTCGCTGAAATCGAATTACGAGTCATCAAGGAAGCTTTGGCTCGGAATGACAACAAAAAGGCTGCAACGGCAAGAGAATTAGGAATTGACAAGACAACACTTTGGCGCAAATTGAAAAGACTTGGAATTCAATAAATTAGAAATGCGAAAATTTTGATGAGTCCGGACGACTTTACAGGTCCGGAGATCCTGCAATTTCGAAAAACAATTTACGATTTTTTCGAATCGCATCCTCGTGACCTCCCCTGGCGACGGAATGTGGAACCATACCGAGTTCTTGTGACGGAAGTGATGCTCCAGCAGACTCAAGTTGAGCGGATACTCACTGTTTACGAAAGATTTTTTTCTACATTCCCGGACATCTATTCTTTGGCCGAAGCCGGAATTGCCGATGTTCTTGCCTCATGGCAGGGCCTGGGTTACTATCGCCGGGCACTCAATCTCCATAGGACGGCTCAGATAATTACAAACGAGCATCAAGGTCGCATTCCCAATAACCGAGAAGACCTTTTACAATTGCCCGGCATCGGACCAGGCACGGCCGGTGCAATTATGGCATTCGCTTACAATTTGCCGGTTTTATTCATAGAGACAAACATCAGGAGGGTCTTTATTCATTTCTTTTTTCCCAATCAAGACCAAATTGCGGACAGGGAAATCATGCCCCTGGTGGAAAAAGTTCTCGACGTTGATAATCCCAGAAAATGGTACTGGGCCTTGACTGATTATGGTGTAATGCTGAAGAAAGCTGTGACCAATCCCAATAGGCGCAGCACCCATTACCATAGACAATCGAGGTTCGAAGGTTCGGACAGGCAGACACGAGCGAGAATTCTCAAGCTGGTTGTTCGACATAAGAATCTCCCTTTAAAAGAATTAGCTGAAAAGATTGATGTTTCGACTGAAAAGCTGGAATTGTTGGTGGATCAGTTGGTGAAAGAAGGTTTTCTTTTTAGACGGGAAGAAAATGTGGGGTTGATGACCTGAAAATTCGCTGATCAGTAACAACTACCCTATATTTCCATGGTAACATATTCAGGGCATGAGTCAATCATTCGTTGAAAAAGCTCACAAAAGCCGCTTCCAGCACATTGTTTTATAATGCACACTTTTTACATGACACGTTTGCCGGAATTTACGAATTCCTGATTTCTTGGTATGACTAACTGTCGGTGAAATACCATCAATGAGCTATCTACTGTTACGTTAGGTGAAACGAATTCATTTTGAATTGTTAGGAGAATTGTAATTACGACTGAATTGCCGGGAGCCGGCAAGTCCAACGAACAACTCAAAGGTTACCTACTGGTCCTCATTGCTACAATTATCTGGTCCGGCAACTTCATAGTAGCTCGAGCACTAATGGATTCGATACCGCCGGTCACCTTAGCCTTCCTGCGTTGGGGCACTGCGGTGCTCTTTTTGTTTCCGTTTGGAATCAAATCGGTTGTCCGAAGTCGAGGCCTAATACGAGAAAACATCGGACACCTCGCACTGACGGGTTTTCTTGGAGTTACCGTATTCAACACTATCATCTACTATGCGGCCCATACTTCCAACGCCATGAACTTATCGCTCATAGCTATTTTTTCACCGGTGTTCATGGTCATATTTGCGAGAATATTCCTCCATGACACCATAACTGTGACCTCACTTTTGGGAGTGCTCATTGCAATATCCGGTACGATTCTGCTCGTCAGCGGCGGAACCGTGGAGACGCTATTGGCGTTGACATTTTCTCGTGGGGATTTGATGATGCTTGCCGATGCCGCAATCTTTGCGCTTTACGGCATTCTGGTCAGGACTAAGGCTCCAAAGCTCGGTCCAATCGCATTCCTGCTGACCACATTCGTCTTAGGTTTGTTGTTTTTAGTCCCATGGCTCATCTGGGAGTGGTTTCATGGGGCCAAAATGGTGCTTAATGGAACGGCTGTCCTTTCAGTCCTCTATTTGGGGATAGGGCCGTCCTTAATTGCCTTTTTTTGCTGGAACCAAGCCGTAGCGGCAATCGGACCCGTTAAAGCTGGATTTGTATATTATTGCTTGCCCCTGTTTAGCGGGATTGAAGCCGCTCTTCTGCTGAATGAAAGTATTACGGTCATTCACTTGGTCAGCGGAATTTTGATTCTCGTGGGAGTTGTAATCGCTACGAGACGCTGAAGTGAAATTATATAGAGAAAGCGTATGAGCCTACCGATGAAGATGAATGATAAGACTACAACAGTGGGAGCACGAGGGCTTTTCCGGAAAGGCTGTTTAAGATGCCGGAGATTCACGCAGCGATGAAATTGAGGACCTGATTACATCGAGTCTTGGCTTCTTGCTTTATACAGAGGCATAAATCCTTTCACAATTGTTGCAAAAATATGGCTCCGACAATTTACAATGCGGCACAAAAAGTCTAATCTTCTTTAATCGGGCTAATTTATCGTACCCACATTTTACATTGGTGACGAACCCGCATCTCATTTACCCGGGAAAATGTCATGGGTATTCTCGTTGACAAACACGGTCGAGTTATTGATTACCTCCGTGTGTCCATTACGGATCTTTGTAATTTTCGATGTGTATACTGCCGTCCACCCGAGGGCGTTAAGCTCGTGGCTCATGAGGACATTCTCCGATACGAGGAAATACTTAGAGTTGTTCGCCTCGGCTGCAGGATGGGGATTCGCAAAATACGAATTACGGGGGGAGAGCCTCTTGTTCGCAGAGGCGTTGTAGAATTCATTTCACAGGTCACCGCCATCCAAGGACTTGATGATGTGGCGCTCACCACAAACGGGGCACGGTTGGCTCAAATGGCTGAGGACCTGAAGCAGGCCGGATTAAAACGTATCAATGTGAGTCTCGATTCTCTGGATCGGGAGAGGTTCAAGAGAATAACCGGATTTGACGGGCTTCAGGACGTGCTGCTCGGAATAAGAAAGTCTTTTGAAGTCGGTTTGGCTCCAGTCAAAATTAATGTGGTCTTGCTCAAGGACATGAATGAATCCGATGTGCCGGAGTTTGCACGCTTGACTCTGGAGAGTCCCATTGATGTGAGATTTATCGAGCGCATGCCGTTTGGGGCTGACTGTGTTGTGAATTCGCCGGATTCGTTCAGTGCCGAAAAAGCACTTCATCTCATACGGACCGAGGTGGGAGATCTTTTTCCCTTAGAACGGGGCAAGTTGGACGGACCTGCGACTATGTTCAGGTTAGCCGGAGCAAAGGGCCGAATAGGGATTATCGATCCTGTTACGGGTCATTTTTGTGGGACATGCAACAGGTTACGGTTGACCGCACGAGGAACATTGAGACCGTGTCTGTTGAGCGCTTCGGAGATTGACCTGAAAACAGCACTTAGGTCCGGGGCTTCGGATGAAGAAGTAGCAGGAATTATGCTGCAGGCAGTCTCCGCCAAGCCCGGCGGTCGTGCCTCCGGCGTGAAGATATGTGATGCTATGAACATGATCGGGGGATAGCACTTTTATGCAGTCTAACCCGATCATTTCATTCGTGATCGTGAATAGAAACACTTCTCATCTTCTACTCCAATGCATCGGACATATTCAGGCTTCAGATCCTCCGGTTAAATCGGAGATTATCCTGGTGGACAACGGATCCACTGATGATTCCGTGTCTCAAGTTCGCTCCAGGTATCCCGACGTACATATCATCGAAGCCGGCAGAAATCTGGGATTTGCTGCAGCAAATAATCGGGCTCTTTCAGTTGCAAAGGGTGAAATTCTGCTGCTGGTGAATACCGATGCACTGCTTGAAGCCGATTGCGCTGCAAAACTGCTCAATGTAATGAAATCCGATTCTCGCGTCGGAATGATTGGACCACAACTTCTCAATGCGGATGGAACTAATCAGAACAGTTTTGAAGCAATGCCGGACATCATGACGGAGACTCTTAATCGGAGTCTGCTTAAGAGAATACTTCCGAAAAAATACCCAGGGAAAAAAACCGCCCCAAATTGTATTGAGGTGCCTTCTCTCATAGGCGCAGTTATGATGATCCGAAAAGATCTATTAGTGAAACTGGGCGGGTTTGATGAGGGCTACTTCTTCTTCTTTGAAGAGACGGATTTGGCTTTGCGAATACGGCAAGCCGGATTCAAAGTCATGCATGAGCCGCAGGCGAAGGCGATTCATCTGCAGGGTGCAACGGCAGGCTCTTACCGGCCGGAAGCACGCATCGAATTTTATAGATCCAGATATACTTT
>CAZTJA010000084.1:0-14258 GCA_964613745.1 uncultured Syntrophaceae bacterium | reverse complement strand
CTGCTTATTGTATTTTGCCTTTTCGATAACACGTCGGTTCCGGCCCAGGATTCTCAGCAAAAATTGTATGAGGCCATTGAGGCTCACTGGCGATGGGAACTTGACAAAGCCATACAGCTTTACTCAGCAGTTTTGGCGTCCGATCCAAAAAACTCACGAGCGTTATTTAACCGGGGTGCCGCCTATAGGTCTAAGGGCGATGAAGATCAGGCACTAGCGGATTTTACCAAAGTCCTGGCCCTAGAGCCCAATATGGTGGAAGCGCTTTATGGGCGTGGGCTTATATTTTTTCATAAAAAGAAATACGATAAATCAGTTCAAGATCTGACAAGGGTCTTGGAGATTGATCCTCGCCATGTTGGAGCATTACGAACGCGAGGTGAATCGTGGGAACAGCTTGGGGATTACGATAAGGCGATAAAAGACTTAAATGAGGCTGTGAGGCTTTATCCGGAGGATTCGGAATCACATTTCTATAGGGGCTTGGCCTATTATAAAAAGAGCAACCATGACGCAGCATTGCAAAGCTTTAACAAAGCTCTTGAGCTGAATCCGAAATATGCTGATGCGTGGTTTAGGATAGGGAATATTTATTTCAACCAGGGAAATTTTTCTAAAGCAATCGAAACTTACAATAAAGCGATAAACCTCGACGGAAATAATGCGGAATATTTCAACAATAGAGGATGGGCAAAAAGCAAGCTGGGTAACTATTCCGAGGCAATTTCCGATGTGACCCGAGCGATAGAATTAGATCCCGATTTTATTATGGCATTTTCAAATCGAGCGGTCCTGAACCAAAAGATTGAAAGGGACGAAGCTGCTCTTCAGGACTACAATAAACTATTGGATTTGAAAAAAGATGATCCCGCTCTTTATCTTGCCCGGGGTGAACTTCTCCTGAAATTGGCTAAACCTGCTGAGGCCGTTAAGGATTTTGACCACATCCTTAGTTCGGATCCAAATGAAACCCCTGTTCGTGGCCTCCGTGGTCGGGCGCACCTGATTCTCGGAAATTACGTTAATGCTCTTGATGATCTCAATTCCGCTATTCAGGCAGATCCAACAAATTCCGCGCTTCTTCTCGATAGAGCCAGATTGTTCGAGGCTATGCAGAAGCCTTCCGAAGCAACAGAAGATTTGTCCAAAGCAATAGTATTGGATCCCAAGAATGCTACTGCGAAGAATTATTACGATTTGGCCAAGAATCTGGTGCTCGTGAAACAGTATGATGCGGCAATTCAGAATTTTGATAAATCTTTAAAGCTGGACAGTTCATCGGGGCTTGCGTATGCGAATCGCGGAATAGCTTATTTGAACAAAGGCGATCAAGTTAAAGCCGTAAACGATTTCAGAAAAGCACTGACTTTACTCAAGGAACCCGCTCGAATAGCAACGGTAGATAAGTTGCTTAAAGATACCGAGCAAAAGATTCAAATAACCCGAATGGAAGAACAGAAGAGAAGATTAATAGAAGCACAGACTCCCGCCTACAGCCCTTTCTGGTAACAAACCGGATTAATTTTCGGCAGCACGTTTCACCGCCTCGGCTACTCTGCGAGCTACACTAGAGTGAAAGGCCGTGGGAATTATACATTCACTGGATAGCTCATCGGGCGTTATGGTTTGAGCAATCGCGTCGGCAGCGGCTAACTCCATCTTTTCCGTAATCTCTTCGGCTTTCGCATCCAAAGCGCCTCTGAAAATACCAGGAAACACAAGCACGTTGTTTATTTGATTCGGGAAGTCGCTGCGACCGGTCGCCACAACCGAAGCGTATGCCGTTGCTCCTTCAGGATCTACTTCGGGAATTGGGTTTGATAGTGCAAACACGATGGCCTTTGAATTCATGACGCCGAGGTCCGCGGGTTGAAGTATGTTACCTGCTGAGACGCCGATGAATACGTCTGCTGCGGTGAGTACGTCTTTCAAAGAACCTGAAACCTTATTCGGGTTCGTCATTCCTGCCAATTCTTCCTTTACGGGATTCATGTGGGATCTACCCGGATATATGGCTCCATGCGTATCGCATGGAATTACGTGGGAAGCGCCGCATCTCAGCAAGATTTTGGCGCAGGCAATTCCGGCTGCACCAACGCCGGATAATACGATTTTGACTGCTTCCAGTTTTTTGCCTACTAACAGCAATGCATTTTTAAGGGCGGCCAACACGGCTATTGCGGTTCCATGCTGATCATCGTGGAAAACAGGTATATTGAGTTCATCACGGAGGCGAGTTTCAATTTCGAAACATCTGGGAGCTGAAATGTCCTCCAGGTTGATTCCCCCGAATCCGGGGCTGATTGCCTTCACTGTTGATATTATTGCATCCACGTCGGTGGTGTTCAGACAAATAGGAAAGGCATTTATACCTGCAAATTTCTTGAACAGGAGAGCCTTACCTTCCATTACGGGTAATGCTCCGTACGGGCCGATGTTCCCCAGTCCCAACACGGCTGAACCATCCGTGACTATGCCGACGGTGTTTCCTTTCATAGTGTAATCGTAAACGGCTTCCATGTTGTCGGCCACTGCAAGGCTTACCCGTCCGACTCCGGGGGTGTATGCTATGGCCAGATCATCGGGATTGTTGATGTCACGCAATGCATTAACCTGAATTTTTCCGCCGCGATGAAAGTCAAACGTTCTGTCCGAGACATTGATGACTCTTACTTCGGGTATGTTCTCCAGAATGCGTACAATCTCCGCTTCATGTTCTTGGTCACGTGCATACACGATCAAATCTCTAATGATGCGACCTCGTTCCGTCTGCACGATGGAGATTGCTCCCATGAGCCCGCCGGTCCGACCGATCTGAGTGGTGATTTTTCCAAGTACGCCCGGTCTTCGCTCTATACTGAGGCGGATGGTTAAACTGTAGCTTGGGCTGGTATGGTAGTACATGGGATGGATCCTTTTCCGAGCATGTTGAGGGTACATTTTTCCCGCATCGTACTTCCGACACGTTCATGCTAAGAATCGTTCGTTTTGAGGCTGGACATCTGCAGACCCCCAAAGATGCCGATTTTCAGAGATTGTGGTATAATTTTGCGGAATTAAACTCGGTTAGAAGAATGCCCATAACAAATCATTTACCTTCAGAATATTTCTCCAATAATACGCTTGATCCTTTTCGGCACTTACCGCAAGCCATCAGGGAAGAAATTCTCGAGAAGGGATTGATAGAAGAATTCAATTCGGGAGACACAATTCTCTTCCCCGGAGATCCGGGGACGTCAATAAGATTCCTTATTTCCGGAAAAGCTTCAGTTGTTATCAATGAAGATGAGGGGCGAAAATTCACGGTCGACGTGTTGACGCCGGGCGATGTCATCGGAGAAGTCAGTTTTTTGTCGGGAAAACCTTCTCCGGGAAATTCTGAAGTAATCGCCGATGAGAAATGTTCTACATTCGAGATCGCCTCAAGCAATCTTGAACCCATCATAAGAAACAATCCTGAATTCGCGTTGGAGCTCCTTAAACTCCTTGCCAATAAGATCATCAAGCTTGATGACCGTCTCTCCAAGAATGTCCGAAAGAAAAGAGCGCTCCAGGCATTAATTAGTCAGCAAGATCACCTCTTTCCCGATTACTTTGTAAGTGAAACCGTCCGCAGAAGGACCGGGAAGAAATTAGAAGAACTCGCAGCAGAGCGCCGACCAATCCTTATTACCGGTGAAACGGGTGTCGGGAAGGAGTTTTTGGCCCACGCGCTATTTGGGATGAGCTCCCACCATAAGCGGGTTTTTCTGTTTCTGGATCTTGCAAGGTCACATCATCAGACGGAGCCGGGACTGGATTTTTGTGAATTGCCTGATGCGGTGTGTGATCCCACTGAAGACCAATCTGCACTGTTTTTCGGATCGGAACAGCGGGGAAGCGGTGGGCTGACTGAAACGCCGGGATATCTTGAACTGACCGAAGAGGGGACCCTGCTGGTAAAAGGTCTTGAGCAGCTGACTCCTGCGATTCAGTTGAAATTATTAAAGACCCTCAATACGGGCATGTTCAGAAGAACAGGCGGTAAATCCGATTTAAGTTCGGATTTCCGTCTCATCGGGACCACCAATCTTGACGCAAGTGAAATCTCCCCGGATAAGCATCCATTGCTTCACTCGCTCCTGGAGCATTCGCTGGATATTCCTCCTCTTCGCAAGAGACGTAAAGAAATACCGGCACTAGTAAACCATTATGCGTCAAAATACTCTCAGGAACTCCACAAAGACGTTCGAACGATTCCCAAGGAGACTATGAAAGCATTAGTCTCTTATTCATGGCCGGGAAATGATCGGGAATTGGCCACCACTTTAAAGCGGGCGGTTCTTCTCTCTGAAGATGGAATCATTCGACCTCAGGATATTTATTTTGATCTACGCAAGGTGGAGGGGCTGGGGAAAGTAAATCTCCTGAGGATCCCCGCGCTTAAGGCCGCTATTCGCAGCCCTTTGTTTCCTGCGATTTTTCAGAGTGCGGCGGCCCCGTTTTTCTTTATTCTGCTCATTTTGCTATTCCTCGGACCCGCTGATCCTAAGAGTAATGCCGGCGGACTGTTCAGTTGGGCCATAGGTTGGCCGACTATGATATTCGGAGCATTCTTTTGGGCTCGCTTTTGGTGCTCACTGTGCCCAATGGGAACTTTGAGCCATCTTGCCAAGAAAATTATCTCATGGGATCTTCCTTTACCCATTTTTATTAAGCAGAAAAGTGATTGGATAATAGCTGCTTCGGCTCTTTTCATCATTTGGATAGAAACCGCCACGGACATTAGGAATTCACCTCTCAATACGGGCATTCTGCTCGTCACGATTTTCGGTATGGCTCTGGTCACGTCAATTATCTTCGAAAAGCAATCCTGGTGCCGATACTTATGCCCTCTGGGTGGAATGATGGGGGTTTTGGCCAAGACGTCTCCCTTTGAACTAAGGGCAGAAAGAGCCGTTTGCGCTTCCCAATGTACATCTAATGAATGCTTCACGGGAACGGCTGAAAGGGAAGGTTGTCCTTTCGGCCAATTGGTGCCGACGCTTCGGAGCAACCGATTTTGTAAGATGTGCGGAACCTGTGTGAAGAACTGTCCCCACAGCGCGGTTCATCTCAACTTGCGGGTGCCGGGGCGTGAAATCTGGGAAATCAAGCAGGTAGCCGCAATCACGGCAATTCTGGTCATCTCCATGTTCGGCGGTTTGATTAGCGAATTGTTTCAGAAGACCGTGCTGTTTCAGAGGTGGACGAACCTTTTCCCCTTTCATGGGGAAATGCTTAGATTCACTGTATTCTTTCTCTTAATGCTCGGTGCGGTCAATCTATTGGTTTTTTTGGCTTCCTATATATCGAGCAAAGCAACCGGGGAAACACCAAGAGAAAACTTCGCCAAATATGGTTTGGCTTTGTTGCCGCTGGTATTGACCTTTTACATGGCGTATCACCTCTATTACCTCATTAATTTAGGCGTATACTTCCCCATTATGTTGTGGCAAATGTTTCAATTCGATTTATTTAAGCAACTCGTTATTACTGTACCGCCTTCCGTAACGCTGAGGATTCAGGAGTTTTTCATTCTCCTGGGCGTTGTCGGTTCACTGGTGATCACGTATCGTCTCAGCAAGGGTAAGAATAAATCATGGGGTGAAATGGCTCTGGAATTTGTGCCTCATGCAATCATCATCATTTTATTCAGCTATGGAGCCGTTTCAGGTATCAGGCAGTTTTTTTATTGAGCAGAATTTAGGTAGAGGGAAATGGCGGGAAGACCCGCCAATTTGACTCAATTGAAATCCCCGCTACGGTAAACGAATACAAATTTTTCTTTGTTAATATCTACTGATATGAATCCGCCTCGATTCTGAGCATAAACCAGCCAGCTCGGCTTGTCTCCGCATCCGCACACCACGTCCGGGGAATGTTTTCCTCTATGTCCGTCAAACCAGGCGAGAAGCATCGGATTCCTATCCAACTCCTTCGCTTTTTGATCGGCAATATCTTTGGCTTCAAAGAAATCAATGTTTTCGGAAGCCTGTAGTTCAATTGGATTTACCAGCATATCTCTCGTTACGGGTCTTGGATCAGTCACTTTAGCTCTCCTTTTCAACAAACACGATATCAATTTAGAAAAGCGATATGTCATTGAATTTAATCACGGAGGTGATTTTGAAAAGACAGGAAATGCAGAATTTCGAGGCTCGGGATTTGCTGTTTAGATTTTGCCATTAGTGACGGCCGGGCTTGCCGTTCAATCAAAAATTACTCTCACATTATTAGTTGCAAAAGCCATTCAAGCCCGACTTTTTTTTCTCGAAATTCCGGGTCGTTCAACGTTGGGCATTGCTTTGAATCCATTTTGCCGGAAAAAAGCGCCATAGAAAATTCCATGCAGCTCGGCCTATCACATTTACCGCAATCGGTTTGGGGCAGACGTTTGTAGATCTCAATTACCCCGATCCCCTGTCTTCTTTCCGTCAAAGGCATAAGATTCGGTTTATGCTTGTAGCCGGAAATGGCTAAATCTACGGCGGTTCTTGTCATAATCCAAATGTCCGTAATACCGTTCAGTCTTGAAAAAACAATTCTTCTTCCGTGAAAAGCAATCAACCTGTGATCTTCTTCAAAGGTGAAAGCGGGTATAACGGGATTGTAAGCCCCGCCTCTAATCAGGTGGGGAATTAACCTTATGATTTCTCCCAAATCATTTGAAGTCTCGAACTCGACTCTAAACCGCATTGGATCGGAACTCGACTTATTCACGGAAATGAGGGTCAGGTTTCCTAAGGCCTGTTGCCACAGGATGTTTGGAGGTGCTCCATGTGGAAGGTCCTTAATTGCTGAATAGGGTATTATGCCCGCAAGCTCATTCATGCAGTCCTGTTCGATTTCGGCCAATTTGGATGATTCACAAGTTACTGACAAGGCAGGAGCCACAAGGCCCTTAACGAATTCAGGTTCATTTATGATGGAATGAGACACATCAAAAGACTGTACTGTTTTAAGGCCCGCTCTGAAGCAAGCTTTGTTGCGGAAGACCAATATCTTTGCCATTAAGTTTTTTCCGACCAGTGTTGAAAGATTATTTCTGAACCAGGGCCGACTGACGAATTTCCCTTCGGGCAAAATCGATGCTCGGCCAAAGTTAAGAATCCGGCTGAAATGATGATTTGAATTTTCTTGAATTTATCATCTAATCAGTTATTTTGTGAAGGGATCCAAAATGTCCTAGTTGATCGTATTGAGAACCGGTCCTCAATAAAAATATTCAACAAAGGTTATGATGGCATCCGATTCTTCTCTAAAAATTGTAGATGTTCTCCATATTGAGTCTTTACGTGAAATATTCGGCGGTTTTGCACACGAAATTGCTCAGCCTTTAAACGTCATTATGATCGCCGTTCAGGTGATTCAACTCAAATTGGACAGACTGGAATTGCCTGAGGGGGACCGTGAATACCTTTGGCATAGATTAAAGACCGTTACTGCTGAAACCGAGAAAGCGGCGGATATGCTCAATACCTTGCGGTATTTTTGCAAGCCGACTCCATCGGGACAGCAGGACGCTTCTTTCCTTCCGATATTCGAAAAAGTCTACGGGATCATGAGTAGACAGTTTTTAAACCGAGAGATTCAGGTTAGTTACAGCTCGGATATTAATTTTTCTTTTAATTCCTGCGTGAACATTATAGAGTCGGTGCTGATTCAGGGATTGGCTTTCGCCAGGGACTCAATTACGACTTTGAGTTTATGGCATCAAAACCAGAATATCCCATTTGAAAAGCAGTTATTAGTATCTTTTCAGCAATCCGTGGAAGGTCCTTCGGTCATTTTCAACTGGAGCAGCGGTTTGAGTGAACAAGGTTGCGACTACAGAAATCACGTAGGAATGTGTACCGCCGAACTCGTCCTTGGTTCCATGGGAGGGGCCGTCAGAAAACATTCTTCCGGATTTTCATTAGTGTTCCCGAATTCATAAAAAACCCTAGAATTTAAGATGAATCGCAATTTGGATTCCCATTTTTGGGAGCGGCTTTGCGACTTATTTGTCTTGACAGTTGACCAAATTGCATTCATATTTCACACAATGCCGAAAAATCCTTTTTTGATGCAATACCATCCGGAGGTTGGATTATGATTCCCGAGATTCGGCTCGGGGAGAGTTTCGTGATCTCCATGAGGTCAATAAAGGCCTCTGTTGGATGTATTGCGTTTTGCATGTGTGCCTTACTTTTCTCCGGATGTGCATCTTCCACGTCATTAGTCAAAAACAATCTCAATCCGCAACCTCTAGTCGCGAATGCAATCTCTAAGGCGATGTGCTTAGGATCTAATTGTTTGATGACATCGCTTCCTGCAAAAAAGAATAGTTTTCCACCCATTCCTCTCGATGAAGATTCCCCGGCCGTAAAAAAGTTTATACGCGAATACGCCTATGGCCAACGCGGAACCATGAAACAATATCTTGCTCAGGCGGAACAGTATCTTCCAATGGTGCGATCCCTTGCGCGGGAAAATGGGGTTCCGGAAGATATAGCCTACTTGTTTTTACTTGAATCCGGAGCCAACCCCGAGGCGAGATCTCCTGCAAATGCACTCGGAATGTGGCAGTTTATGCCTGCGACCGCTAGAAACTACGGTTTACGTGTTGACAGCTGGGTTGATGAGCGTTTGGATCCGAGAAAATCGACTCAAGCGGCACTACTGTATCTCAAGGACCTCTACGGTAATTTTGGATGTTGGCGGCTTGCCTTGAGTGCTTACAATTCGGGTGAAAACAAACTGAATAACGTAATGTGCCAAGAGAATGCCGGCGAATACGATGACATTTGCGACAGTCGACGTTTGAAACGTGAAACCAGAGAGTTTGTTCCTCGGTTTCAAGCAATAGCCCACATTGCGAAAAACGCGGATAGGTATGGATTTAGACAACCGGATCTGAAGAAATACGACGAGCCCCAAATAGCGCTGGTGTCGGTGGACAAATCCTTCACGCTGGACAGGATTGCAACTTCGGCGGGAATCCCGCGAGAGGAACTTGCCGAACTCAATCCGGCTTTGGTGAGAAACAGCACTCCTCCTGATGCCGGCTATTCCGTACGTGTTCCTTTATCAAAAAAGAACACGGTTATTGCGAGCTTGAAAAAGCTGCCTGAAGAGCGAAGCAGGAACCATGTTGTTCACGTCATAAAGAAAGGCGATACAGTTGCCACTCTGGTCAAAAGATACGGCGTAAAAAAACATCGATTGGCCGGTGTGAATCCTGACGTAAACTTCAGAAAAAGACTCAAGTTGGGCTCACGAATTGTTATCCCGGTAGAAAAAGAGCAAACAGCCGGTGACAAAATCATCAAAAGGCCGGAGCGTCTTTCGGCCGACATGACCAATAGCCTGAAATCACGTACTAATTGAGCTAAGTTAGCCCGCCTTTCATTCCATTTCAAAAGTTAAAGCAGCATATCAATGTGATAAGGTCCAGCCTGGAGAAGATGATGGTTTCTTCTCTTCAGCGGACGATGGTTTGATCAACGTTCGGACCAGCCCTTCATTTTCGGCGGAGGGATGCGAACCCGTTGAGAAAAGATTTCGCCGCCGCTCATTTGGATAAACAGCCTATCACCGGCGGTGCTCAATACCGGTTGACTCGCTATGCCTAGCCCCAGGCTCAACCGTTCCCCGGAAATACGGCTTTCCGCTCCTTGGCCGACGTGGAATCTTTGTATACTGTAATCCGTTATAAGAGAAAGAGGATCCAAACCCTCCGGAAAAGGCCTGCACTGGTAATCAAGAACATAAAGGAAGCTCTCACCGCCGCCTGCACACGGGTTGTCGGATGGCTTCATGCTGGTGATGAAGACGAAACCACCTGCAATCAGAGGCTTGTTGATAATTCGCTCACCGGGATCTACAAGGTCGAATACGCAATTCCAACACGGGTTATTGCATTGGTTTTCGCAACAATCGGGTTCGAACTTGTTGGAACCTTCTTTGACCCAATTGCAGCCGCATTTCGAGCCGTTACAGCAGTCGGTTTGCTCTTTGCATCTGAAGACACGATTTTCAGCACATTTTTTTACAATTTGGAACTTGAATAACGGCGAGGAACTTACATAGCCTCCCCATTGGGAATTGGGGTCTATTACCGGACGTGCAACTTCCTCTCTGAGATTGTATATGGACATTCTGGAATCGTCCGTTTTATCTGACTTTGTCCCATCGACACGATCGAACCTTCCCGTTCCAAAGATTACCCTGATCGCATTGGCATTCGGTCCGGACTCATAACTTACGGAAGGCGCGGCCGTGATGGGTTGATGATCGGATCGAAATACATTTTGTCCCATTTGAGCCGATTCAATGGGCTTTGTGTACCACACATTCAAGAGCAGCCCCAGTTTATCCACCCAGTTTGGATTAGGATTTGACGGCGGAGTGTCGTCAAAGTTGAAGTTCAAGCCGTAAAAAACTCCGTTGAGATCTCCCACGTAAAGTCGATCGATATACCCGTCTTCCCCGGCGATGTCATCATTGTTATTCCACAAGTCCAAGGCTATGGCATCCGCCATGGCATACGGGACAACCGTTGTAGATGACTTGTTGCATTCGGAATTGCCGCGGGCGCAACCTCCGGAGAGACTTGGAAAAACAGGAGATTCGGTGTTCTTATTTGCCGTATCTAAGATGGACGGCCAAATGTAGCGGAACAAGTTTATTCCGTATTCGACATCCAATCCCAATAATAACGGCTTTTCTAAAGCTCCACGAAATCCCTCGGTAAAGAACTTCGGCATCGCTTCATTGGAGTAATCGAAAGCTTTCGTCATCTCTCTCAAACCTACTCCCACAAATGCAATGTTTCTGTTATTATTCTTTTTTATCTCCGAATCAGTATCATCATTCTTGCAATTTACTCCACATAGTCCGCCTTCTCCCTTATGAGGATCCTGTGTGCAAACATACAGATCGCGATGCCACCGCAGACGACCCACTGCCGGCTTGCTCCAGCTCATGGGTATGATCTTCATTTCATCGTACACGGCCGGTTCACTGAACGGCTTAAAGTAATTTTCGCCCGTATATTTCTTGAGGAGCGCACAGCAGCTTTTGTCGTTTGAGCAATCCTGAACATTTTCCGGAGAGCACCCATTACAGCGGGAGTTGCGCTTCTTCCCCTGGAAAACTGCAGACGGCACGAGAGGAACTTCGCATTTACCTGAAGGGAATTCACCCGGATGATAGCTCACATCGCCGCATGCGTCTTTGAATGCGGGCGTAGCTCGGACATAATCGAATCTGACCACAAGATCTTTGAGAACGGAATACTCCCAAAGTATTTTAGGAGTGTGGGGATCGGTAACATCTATTGCAAAGTAAACGTCTCCACCACCCCGTTCCCCACCGATCAGCACCGTGTGCCAGCTCTTATCCGACTGGAAAAACAGGTGATATGCCTGGGGTGACAGATCCACCATTGCTCTATGAGCACACGTTACTCCGGACGTGTCTTGAACGCCGTAACTCTTTGATGCGAGATATTGCAGTTCGGAAAGCAGATTGCTGGGGATATACGCCCAAAGTTCTTTCCCGATGTCGGGGTGAGTGCCTGCGGTTACATCCAAGGGGCCGCGTTTGGATAAAATATATGTTTTCGTCTCCTTTTTGCCTGCCGAAGTAGATGTTTGAGTAACATTTTTGGCGAGAAGAAAGGCATGAAGCATGCCGTCATTAGCTCCGACGTAAGCGACCGTATCTCTATTTCGGATGTTCAGAGCTGCGTATTTCTTGCAATCCCCTTCTCCACAATTGGGATCGTAATTTTCCGGATCGCCCGTCGAAGCTCGCCACTTGAGGTAATCATTAACCGTTATTGAATTTCCCTGTGAATCGGTATCGGCGAAACTTTTGGGAACCGCCCCAAGCGGTGGAGCCCCAACCACTACAGGTGTCGAATACACTATGTCACCCAGGATCCAACCTTTGCCTCTGAGTTGATCACCACGCTCCCGGAATTTGCTCACATCCGCTCCGGTGTTTTTGCCTCTGACCCATTTAACCAGATCGTCCGCGTAAGCCTCGTTTGCAGAAGAGGGAAGATCCAGGTCGGCTTTGGTAATCTTGGCGGTAGTAAAAGGTCTGCAAGGATAGGGACAGTGCATGAAGGGCGGCTTGCTCTTATCCGAAGGAAACCCCGGAGCATTGCGCACGAGGTCCTCACTGTACGTAAAAATAACCCGGTTGTCCGCAAGAGACTCGTCACTTCGCATGAAATCCGCTGCATCCCAGCAGTGCTGAGACCCGGCCGTTATTTGCCAACAAAGCTTGCCCTGATTTTCCGGAAACTCGAAATCGTAGACCTGCTTGCCGCTCGAATCTTTGTACGGCCAATATGCCTCAAGGTGCCCGAACCACAGGTAGTTGGTTTCTTGGTCGGGATCAACTGCGTCGAATGCTCCTCTCACGATTACATCACCGATGCCGATTCCGCTCTGCATTGTTGCCACCGCGCTTGCAGCGCCGATTCCCTGGGTCACGCCGGCAACGATGCGGTTGATGGACTGCTCAAGTTCCGCGCCGTCCGATACTTCAAAGTAGTTGTCCGGCTCGCCGTTCTTGACTCGGTCCCATTCTTGGCAACATCGCGAATCGTAATCCGAAGATAGAGGATCGCATTTAGCTACGGGCCAGGAAAAATCGAGACTCTTGGTCTTAGGGAGAGATGTTTCCGGAAAAGGAAAAGCGGCACTTCCGCACAGACTTCCGGTGTCCGTACGTACTTTCTTGTACCCGCCGAACATTGCCACGGCTTTCATGGAATTGGGACCCTGTTTGGGGTTTGGCTCATTCTCCTGAGCCGAAGCCAATTCGCGCCAATTCCCGAAAGCGAAAATGGAATACGTATCAACGTTTTGTGTACCGTTCAGTTCGGGTCTCAGGTCCGTTGAATGCATGTCATAAACGGGTTTCACGGGATCGTCGGACCCAAACAAACCGTCAGTTATGAGCAAAACGGCATTTTTTCTGCACGGAACAGCTTCCGCTGCTCCGGACGAATTGACTCGATAGAATGGATCGAGTTTTGTTGAATCCGTTTTGGATGTGTTCCCGTCAGTTCCCTTGAAATAATTTTGGGCAATGAGCAAACCCTTATCGGTAGGGGTTCCGCCGCCGGGAAAAGTGGAGGTAAACTTTTGTGCAAAACTATCCACATCTGCAAGTCGCAGTTCTTTGCAGATTGATTGCAGCTGTTCTGAGGGTCCGAAAGTTGTGAGACCCCATCTTACCTGGCTCACCGTTTTATGGATTACACCTTCTCTCTTGTTCTTTTCCGTGCGCAAGCGAACACGCGCCCCGAAAAGGTTGCCGATTTTGCTCATACGGGTGTAGCCGGCTACGTTGCCGCGACTGCCCGAAAAAACCGGGTTCATATCGAGATTATGCAAGATCACGTACTGTCCCTGTCCATTATCGGTTTCAAAGGACATCTTATTTCGCCACGATTGGGTTGCAATCACATAGTAAGTAGCGGCCGGAAGATCTGCGACAATCCGCGAGTTGAGGTTCCCGGGTTCGCCTCTGTCGTCATTCGATGCCGCCCAATCGGCATTTGCCGGGACAACGAATTCATTGTTTTCGATTGTGGGCTTTTTCTTGGAAATGATGAGAAAAGGATCGGGCAGCCTCATGTTCCATGCTCGTTCATCGCCGTCTTTGCCCACCGAGCGATCACCCTGTTCCAAATGTATCTGCACTCGAGTATTCGGAGGAACCGTGAATTCCCAAATGTCGGCATTGACTCGAACGTTGTTGCCCATTGGTCCCCAATTCATGATGAAGCTTCGGTTGGCCAATAGAGTTCCGCGGCTATAGTTGCCTACCGTTAAGAACACGTCATCCTTGGAGAGATCCCATCCATTGTGATAGTCGCTGTAATCGGTTCCTTTTTTATCGTATGTATTCGGTTCGACACCCGGAACAACGTGAAAACCTGCATGGAGGAGATCGACATTGTCCGAAGAACCTTCTTCCAAAATTGCTGCAACTGCATTCGCAGGGACTGAACCGGAGATGGTGAAATTGGGATAATTCGAATTGAGATAAATTGAGCCCCCATTATTCATGGATACGGCTGTAACTGTAACGGGATCGCCTTGGATTAATGTCCCTGTTTGTGCGTTTGAGATGAATCGCACTTTGGGGACGGATCCTTTTTCCAGTTCACCCTTAAGGAACGGCAGGTCGCCGATGGAATCACAAACAATGGTATTCCCGTTGATCACTTT
>CAZTJA010000083.1:0-14269 GCA_964613745.1 uncultured Syntrophaceae bacterium | reverse complement strand
GAAGGTGGAAGGACCGTCGGAGCCGGAGTAGTCTCGGAGATTCTGGAATAGTACTCACCGTGTAAATACGAGGTTTTTGTAATGGATATGCAAGCCATAAAGATTCGGATCAGGTTAAAGGCATACGATCATAAGCTTCTCGACCAGTCGGCAGCTGAAATCGTCGATACCGCCTGGCGTACAGGTGCGAAAGTAGCGGGCCCTATACCTCTTCCCACAAGAATTCATAAGTACACGGTCTTGAGATCGCCACATATTGACAAAAAGTCCCGAGAGCAATTTGAGATCCGGGTCCACAAGAGATTGTTGGATATCTTAGAGCCGACCCAGCAGACCTTGGATGCTTTGATGAAGCTCGATCTGTCTCCCGGAGTCGACGTAGAGATCAAGGCGTAACGCGAGCTGAACGGAGCGTGAAATGGTTGAGGGAATAATCGGAAAAAAAATCGGTATGGTCCAGGTTTTCGACGAAAACGGGCAAGCACATGGTATTACCGTCGTTGAAGCAGGGCCGTGCACGGTAGTTCAGAAAAAGACCGGGAATAAGGTGCAGCTCGGATTTGAGCCTCTCAAAGAGAATAAGGCTAAGAAACCGATGCTGGGCCATGTGAAAAAAGCCGGTGGTACTGCTTTCAGGATATTGAAGGAATTTGCCGTTGAAGAAGGCAATGTTGAACTAGGGCAGCAATTCAAGGCCGACGTTTTTGCAGTCGGCGACTTGGTCAAAGTGATCGGTACCAGCAAGGGCAAGGGATTTGCCGGCGTAATAAAGAAATGGAATTTCGGCGGCGGTCGGGAAACCCACGGCTCCCGGTCACACAGAATTACCGGTTCAATCGGCCAATGTGCATATCCGTCCAGAGTTTTCAGGGGAAAACGGATGCCCGGCAGACTTGGCGGAGTCCAAGTGACTAAGCCCAGTGTTAGAATCATCGACGTGAGACCTGAAGAGAACTTATTGTTTCTGAAAGGGCCCATACCAGGGCACAATGGAGCAATAGTTTTTATAAGGAAGAGATAAATGGCCATTCTCGACGTTATTAATCAAAGGGGCGAAAAGGTCGATACCGTCGAAGTCGACGATCGTATTTTCAGTTCCGATATACGCGATGCCTTAGTGCAACAGGTAGTCGTATGGCAGCTTGCGAAGAGACGTGCCGGCACCGCAGCCACGAAGACTCGTGGGCAGGTTAGGGGTGGCGGAAAAAAACCCTGGCGTCAGAAGGGCACCGGTCGAGCGAGAGCAGGAACCAGCCGATCTCCGATCTGGAAGGGCGGCGGAACCATATTTGGTCCGCACCCGCGCTCATATGCATTTTCGCTTCCGAAAAAAGTTCGCAGGGCTGCGTTGAGATCGGTGTTGAGCTCAAAGCTAAAAGACAATCTCCTTGCGGTGGTCGACGGCATCAGTTTGGAACAGCCCAAGACGAAGCTTTTCGCTCAAACGTTGAAGGATATGGGGTATGAGGCTAAGAAGACCCTCTTCCTAACTCCTGATAAAGACGAAATGCTGACTAGATCCTCCAGGAACTTATACAGAGTTTTGATGCTGCCCCTTGAAGGCATGAATGTGTACGATCTTGTTCGATTCGAGCAGGTGGTACTTTTCAAGGATGCAATACCGAAGCTTCAGGAGAGGTTGGGCTGATGATGGAACACTATCAGATAATTCGGCGGCCCATAGTCACTGAAAAGGGTTCAATCCTTAAGGATGAGAATAATCAGTTAGTCTTTGAAGTTTCCCTGGACTCCAACAAATCCGAGATTCGCAAGGCAGTCGAAAAGCTCTTCAAAGTCACCGTCCTGTCGGTTCGGACCCAGAATAGGGCCGGCAAGAAAAAGAGGATGGGGCGAACCCTCGGACGAAGAAAAAACTGGAAGAAAGCCATCGTTACGCTAAAACAAGGCGACCGTGTAGACTTTTTTGAAGGCGTATAGGGTAGCGATACGGGTCGTGAACCGATCCGAATAGATACGAGGACTCCTGTTATGGCAATTAAGAAATATAAGCCAACATCCCCAGGCATACGATTTCAGACGGGATTTTCTTTCGACGAAATCACGACTGATGAGCCATACAAGCCGCTAGTTACCGGAATCCGCAAGAAGGGTGGACGCAACAGCTATGGTCGTTTGACCGTAAGGCATCGTGGCGGAGGTCATAAGAGGCGGTTTAGGATCATCGATTTCAAGCGGGATAAGTTCGACGTTCCCGGTAAGGTTCTCACCGTTGAATATGATCCTAATCGAAGTGCTCGAATTGCTCTGATCCAATACGCAGATGGGGACAAAAGATATATCTTGTGGCCGGTGGCCCTGAATGTGGGCGACGAAATAGTTTCGGGCGATAAGGTCGATATTAAACCTGGAAATTCTCTGCCCCTAAAGAACATCCCACTAGGCACAATGGTTCATAATGTAGAGATGAAGATCGGCAAGGGCGGTCAGATGATCCGTTCGGCCGGCGGATATGGTCAGTTGATGGCCAAGGAGAAAGGTTACGTTCAGATCAAGATGCCTTCCGGCGAAGTCCGCATGGTTCTTGACCGATGCAGAGCCACCATCGGGCAATTGGGTAATCTGGACCACGAGAACGTGTCTTTCGGTAAGGCCGGACGTACGAGACATATAGGACGCAGACCGAAAGTCCGAGGGGTAGTCATGAACCCGGTCGACCATCCGCATGGCGGCGGCGAAGGCCGAACTTCAGGCGGCAGGCACCCTGTCACGCCCTGGGGTATTCCGACCAAAGGTTACAAGACCCGAAAAAGATCCAAAACCTCAGACAAATTTATAGTCAAGCGAAGGAAGTGATGCAATGCCCCGTTCGGTTCACAAAGGTGCTTTCGTAGACGATCACGTCCTGAATAAGGTCAATCAGGCAAAGGACAGCGGCTCACGAAAAGTCATTCAGACATGGTCACGACGCTCGACCATCATTCCGGATATGGTGGGCCTCACTTTCGCTGTTCACAATGGTAAGAAGTTCATTCCCGTGTTCGTTACGGAAAACATGGTTGGACACAAGCTAGGTGAGTTCTCGCCGACCAGGACTTTCCACGGCCATGCCGGTGACAGAAAGGCCAAGAAGGGGAAGAAGTAATGGAATGGGAATCCACCATGAGATTTGCGCGAATTTCGGCACGCAAGGCCCGACTTGTAGCCGACGTTGTGAGGGGTATGCCTGTAGGGGCCGCTATGGCGACGCTCCAGTTTACTCCGAACAAGGGAGCGGTCCTGATTAGGAAAGTCGTGGCGGCTGCACTCGGCAGTGCTACGCAATCTCGAGGCGTCGATGAAGACCGCCTCTATATTAGCAGTATTACCGTAGACGAAGGGCCGACAGCTAAACGTTGGATGCCGCGGGCCATGGGCAGAGCTACTAGAATTAGAAAAAGAACCAGCCATATTCGCGTAGGGCTGAGTGAAAAGTAATAGCCACGGGGTTGAACGACGCCGGTCGTAGCCTCAATTACCCTCAGGAGGGTCATTTTGGGACAGAAGGTACATCCTCTCGGATTTCGTTTGGGCATAACACGCACCTGGGATTCTCGTTGGTTTTCTCAAAAAGAATACGGTGATTTTTTGGTCGAGGACCTGCGCCTGCGAGAATTTCTCAAAAAGAGACTATCCGAAGCGAGTGTTTCCCGAATTGAAATCGAACGGGCAGCCGGCAAAATTCGAGTGATTATCCATACCGCACGGCCTGGTGTCGTGATCGGGTCTCGTGGGTCCGAAATTGAAAAGCTTCGACGTGAAATCCTTCGTATGACCGAAAGAGAAGTCATCGTGGATATCAAAGAGATCCGAAAGCCGGAGACGGACGCACAACTTGTAGCCGAGTCCGTGGCCAAGCAGCTTGAACGTAGAGTAGCTTTTAGAAGAGCCATGAAGAAATCCGTTTCAAGTGCTCTGAAATCCGGGGCCAAGGGAATCCGAATAGCTACGGCGGGACGTCTCGGCGGCGCAGAAATGGCTCGCCGTGAGTGGTACCGTGAGGGTAGAGTACCCTTGCATACCCTGAGGGCCGACATTGATTACGGCTTTGCTCAGGCTTCTACGACTTACGGAGTAATCGGAATAAAGGTTTGGATATTTAAAGGCGAGCTCATAAAGAACGTTCCTGGAGAGAATTGAGATGCTTGCACCCAAGAAAGTTAAATACAGAAAACGGCAAAAGGGTCGCTTGCGCGGCCAGCCCTTAAAGGGTGCACATGTGTCCTTTGGTGAATTTGGACTCATGGCGCTGGATCCTGGCTGGATCAGTTCGAGACAAATTGAGGCCGCTCGTATCGCCATGACGCGTTACGTCAAGAGGGGCGGTAAAATTTGGATCCGCATTTTTCCGGACAAGCCTATCACGAAGAAGCCTGCTGAAACTCGAATGGGTAAAGGTAAGGGAGCCCCCGAAGAATGGGTAGCCGTTATCAAACCCGGCAGGATCATGTATGAGATGGAAGGTGTATCCGTTGAGATAGCTCGCGAGGCGTTCAGGTTGGCAGCAAGAAAATTACCGATCAAGACACGTTTCGTAGTGCGCGAGGAGCTGGTATGAAACCCCGAGAACTCAGAGATTTATCAGAGGAAGAGCTGTCCAATAAAGAGAAGGAGTTCCGGGAGGAGGAGTTTCGCCTCCGATTCAAGCATGCAACGGGGCAACTTGAAAAGACCGCTCGCCTTCGTCAGCTTCGGAAAGAAATAGCCCGAGTTAAGACCATACTGAGAGAAAAGGAGGGGTCTAAATGATGGACGCCTCTGAAACAAAGAAGCAGCGTAAAATCCGAACCGGTGTTGTCATCAGTGATAAGATGGACAAAACCGTGGTGGTGGAAGTCAGCCGCACCGTGCTCCACCCGGTATACAAGAAATTTGTGCGTCGTAGAAAGCGGTTCATGGCTCATGATGAAGACAATCGCTGTCGCATCGGTGATGAAGTGATGATCGTTGAGACACGACCCTTGAGTCGCAACAAGAATTGGCGAGTGCGTAAAATCGTCAAAGAGGCGGCTTTGCCCGGAGGTGGTCTATGATACAGCAGCAGACCCGCATGGCTGTGGCAGACAATTCCGGCGCCAAGGAGCTGTTTTGCATCAAGATATTAGGCGGGACGAGAAGAAAGTATGCGAGTGTCGGTGACGTCGTAGTCGTATCCGTCAAAGAAGCCATACCGAATTCCAAGGTGAAAAAAGGCGAGGTTCATAAGGCGGTAGTGGTGAGGACTCGCAGAGCCGTGAGACGTACCGACGGATCATATATTCGCTTCGATGATAATTCGGCAGTGCTTATCAACAACCAGATGGAACCTATCGGGACCCGTATTTTCGGCCCGGTGGCTCGTGAACTCAGGGCCAAGAAGTTTATGAAGATCGTTTCATTGGCCCCAGAGGTCCTGTGAGATGTCCAATATCAAAAAGAACGACAAGGTGAAGGTGCTGGCCGGTAAAGAAAAGGGTCGCACCGGAAAAGTACTTAAGGTCCTGGCCGACAAAGAGGCAGCAATTGTTGAGCGCCTGAACATGGTCAAGCGACATACTCGCGCCGGCGGATCAGCGGGCAAACAGGGTGGAATTATTGAAAAGGAAGCCCCTATCAAATTGGCGAAGCTGATGTTGGTCTGTCCGAAATGCTCCAAGAATTCTCGCACCGGAACGAAGGTTCTTGACGACGGTTCCAGAGTGAGGTTCTGCAAGAAGTGCAATGAGCAGCTGGAAAGCTAAAGGAATGCAATATGGCATCGCGTCTTAAGGATTACTATACAAAGCAGGTTGTTCCGGCCTTGACCGATAGGTTCAAGTACAAGAATCCCATGCAGGTTCCCGTTATCAAAAAGGTGGTGGTGAACATGGGATTGGGCGAAGCCATCCAGAATCCTAAAATTCTGGAAAGTGCTCAGCAGGAAATGTCCGTAATCACCGGTCAGTGGCCGGTGATGAGAAAGGCCCGTAAATCGATTGCCTCCTTTAAGTTGCGCGAGGGGATGACCATAGGCTGTAAAGTAACATTGCGCCGTAGCAATATGTACCATTTTCTCGACAAACTCATCAATGTTGCGTTACCACGAGTTAGGGACTTCCGAGGCGTGAACCCAAAGGGATTTGACGGCCGCGGTAACTTTTCCATGGGTGTTCGAGAGCAGATAATCTTCCCCGAGATCAATTATGACAAGATTGAAAAAATCAGGGGGATGAACATTACGATCGTAACCAGTGCAGAGACTGACGAAGAAGCAAGAGAACTATTGAGCCGTCTCGGCATGCCGTTCCGAAAGTAATCAGCCTAAGGAGGGCACGTGGCAAGGCTATCGATGATCATTAAAGCCGCCAGACCGCAAAAATTCGGAGTGCGAAGTTACAATCGCTGCCAGATTTGTGGTCGTCCCAGAGCGTATTATCGCAAGTTTCACCTTTGCCGGATATGTATTCGAAATGAAGCCCTAAAGGGCAATATCCCCGGCATGGTCAAATCGAGTTGGTAGGAGACCGGCCATGAGCATGACTGATCCCATAGCGGATATGCTTACCCGTATAAGAAATGCTAAGCAGGCTCGAAAAGAACAAGTGACTGTTCCCGCTTCTAATCTCAAGATCGGTGTAGCACAGATCCTGAAGGAAGAGGGTTACGTCAAGAAATATAAAGTCATCAGATCCGCCAAGAATAAGCAGGGCGTTCTGAAACTTACCTTGAGATTCGATGATGAAACACAGTGTGTCATTGAAGGTCTTAAGCGGGTTTCGAGCCCAGGCCGCAGAGTGTATGTGGGCCATGAGCATCACTTGAAGAGCCACGGCGGCGTAGGTTTACTCATTTTGTCTACGTCTCAGGGAATCATGACCGATAAAGAAGCTCGTCGTCGCCATATCGGCGGAGAAGTGCTTTGCAGTGTATGGTAATCAACTTCAGGAGCTTCGATAATGTCAAGAATAGGTAAAGCGCCTATTACAATACCTGATAAAGTGAAGGTAACATACAACCAGCCTCAGCTTACGGTCGAGGGGCCCAAGGGTACCCTAAGCATGCCGGTTTCGGATTTGGTTTCTCTTGAGTTTGAAGACCAAATCATCCGAGTAACGGTAGCCGATCAGCATCGGAAGAATCGGTCCATGCACGGGCTGACTCGTAGCTTGGTTCAGAATATGGTTACCGGAGTTACCGAGGGCTTCACAAAGTCGCTGGAAATTCAGGGAGTCGGTTACAGGGCGGAAGCCGGGGCGGACACCCTCACATTGAACGTAGGCTATTCCATTCCAGTGGTAGTTCCGATCCCGGACGGCATAACCATAGATGTCGAACGAAATGTTATCATTCACGTTAGAGGCATAGACAAGCAGAGAGTCGGAGAGATAGCAGCCCAAATACGGCGCATTCGCAAGCCCGAGCCTTATCGTGGAAAAGGCATTCGCTATGTGGGCGAGCAGGTACGCCGAAAAGTCGGTAAAGCCGGAGCCAAATAGTTCGTAATCGGTTTACGGATGATTAATAGACCCAGAGGAACTGAAGATGTCGCATACTGACCCAAAAGTTGTCTCCCATACAAAGCGTCAACGCAGAGTGCGGAACAAGCTTTCAAAAAATACGGAGCGACTAAGATTAAGTGTTTTTCGTTCCAACAAGAATATTTATGCTCAGATTATCGATGACCGGCAGGGTGTGACGGTCGTTCAAGCCTCTACACTTGATAAGGAATTTCGGTTGAAGTCCGGAGAGCCGTTCAATAAGGACGTGGCTAGAGCCGTCGGCAAAAGAATTGCCGAGCGCGCGAAGGAGAAGAGCATTCTCCATGTGGTCTTCGATCGAGGCGGTTATTTATATCATGGAAAAATCAAGGCTCTGGCAGATGGCGCCCGTGAGGGCGGCCTTGACTTTTAATAGCAAAGGAGGGATCGCTCTTGCTTAGTAGATCCGATATGGCTACTGAAGGGGAACTGAAGGACCGAGTCGTCCATTTAAGTAGAGTCGCCAAAGTCGTTAAAGGTGGAAGAAGATTCTCTTTTAGTGCGGTTGTTGTAGTCGGCGACGGACAGGGTCGTGTCGGGTTCGGTTTAGGCAAGGCCAACGAGGTCCCCGAAGCAATACGTAAGGGAGTGGATCGCGCGAAATCCTCCATGGTTGATGTTCCAATTGTAAACGGGACGGTGCCGCACGAAATTACCGGACGATACGGCGCAGCCAAGGTCCTGTTGAAACCGGCCGGTTCCGGAACAGGCGTAATAGCCGGAGGAGCGGTCCGGGCTGTTATGGAAGCTTGCGGTGTTACGGATATACTAACCAAGTGTATCGGCACCAACAATCCTCACAATGTTGTGAAAGCCACATTTGAGGGGCTCAAAGGATTGCGGACTACACAACAGATCGCTAAAAAGCTCGGAAAGACCGACGCTCCCGAAGATGACCAGAAGGACATCGAGGAGGATCGGAATAATGGTTAAAGTCACACTTGTAAAGAGCGTAATCAAATCCACAAAAAGCCAAAGAGCGACGGTGACTGGGTTGGGTCTAAGAAAAATTAACAGCACACGGGTCCTTGAGGACACTCCTGCGGTCCGTGGGATGATTAACAAAGTCAAGCACCTGCTCAGGGTAGAAGAAACGGCCTAAGACCTGGTCGAGATATACGGAGAACGTCATGGATCTTTCTAATCTGCCTGCTCCCGAGAGCCACAAGAGACGCAAGAGAGTGGGTCGAGGTGAATCCTCCGGTTGGGGTAAGACTTGCGGTAAAGGCCATAAGGGACAGAAGTCTCGTTCCGGCGGGAAAGTTTCCCCTGGATTTGAAGGCGGCCAGATGCCCTTGCAACGCCGCCTGCCCAAGAAGGGTTTCAACAACAACTTTAGAACTGAGTACAACGTCGTAAACCTCAAAGTGCTGGCGAATTTCGAAGTTGGAACAGAGATCACGCCCGAGTTGTTAAGGACAAGAGGTATAGTTAAACGGCGAGGACCTATAAAACTGCTCGGCCAAGGTGACCTGACCGGCGGCTATACAGTTAAGCTGGACGCCGTGAGCACCAATGCTCGGGCAAAGATAGAAGCTGCCGGCGGCAAGGTCGAGTCTCTATAAGCGGTGACGGGTGTTCAGACCGGCCAAATTGGTTGACCCAGTCGGGGTGAGGAGATTCCAAAGGTGATTAGCTCCATAGGAAACATAGCCAAGATTCCGGAACTAAAACGTAGAGTAATATTTACGTTATTAATGCTGGTAGTTTATCGGCTAGGTGTTCATATTCCTGTTCCCGGCATAAATACGGCAATGTTGAAGGAGTTCTTCAGCAGGACCCAACAGACCTTGTTCGGCGTTATTGATATGTTCACCGGTGGGGCAATGGAGAATTTTTCGGTCTTTTCTCTCGGTATTATGCCCTACATTAGTGCATCGATCATCCTGCAACTCTTAACTGTGGTGGTTCCTCATCTGGAAAGGCTGTCCAAGGAGGGGGAAGCAGGACGGAAGAAGATAACTCAGTACACAAGATACGGCACCGTAGTGCTGTCGCTCATACAAGGTCTCGGCATCAGTGTTGGACTAGCCAAGACCGAAAACATGGTTTATATTTCGCATTTCTCCTTTGTCGTTCTTTCGATGATAACCCTCACTGCAGGCACCGCCTTCATTATGTGGCTTGGTGAGCAGATCACGGAGAGAGGCATCGGAAACGGCATATCGCTCATAATATTCGCCGGAATTGTCGCACGAATGCCTTCGGCACTGGGCAGCACGGTCCAGCTGGTGCAAACAGGAGACATGGGTTTCTTGGTACTTCTGTTACTCCTAGCGATTATGATCGGGGTTATTGCCCTCATTGTCTATGTAGAAAGAGGACAAAGACGCATACCGGTTCAGTATGCCAAACGAGTCGTCGGAAGAAGGATTTATGGCGGCCAGAGTACACATTTACCCCTGAAGGTAAACACGGCCGGAGTAATTCCGCCGATATTCGCATCTTCTTTGATAATTTTCCCGGCGACCATAGCTCAGTTTCTGAATATCCCGATACTCACGTCCATTACAAATTGGCTGAGGCCTGCTACCGGCGTTTATGAGCTTATTTATGTCGCACTTATTATATTCTTCTGTTACTTCTATACTGCGGTAACATTCAATCCGGTGGATGTTGCAGAAAACCTTAAGAAATACGGCGGTTTCGTACCCGGGATACGTCCAGGTAAACCTACTTCGCAGTATATTGATCGGGTTCTTACAAGAATAACCTTCGGTGGCGCAATATATGTATCTGTCGTGTGCGTCTTGCCCTCGCTGCTGATCAGCAGGTTTAATGCCCCATTCTATTTCGGAGGCACATCTTTGTTGATCGTAGTCGGTGTCGCGCTTGACACTCTTACTCAGATTGAGACGCACATGATCCAGAGACACTATGAAGGATTTATACGAACAGGCCGAATAAAGGGCAGAAGATAAGAGATACAAATTTAAAAAAGGACGGGAATGCAGCATGAGAATCGTACTTTTGGGAGGACCGGGATCGGGAAAAGGAACTCAGGCGAAAAAGCTGATTGAAAGACTTGGCGTTCCTCAAATTTCAACCGGCGACATCTTTAGAGCGGCTCTCAAGGAAGGCACTCCAATGGGTCTTAAAGCCAAGACCTATATGGATAAGGGTGAGTTGGTCCCAGATGATGTTGTCATCGGAGTAGTTGAAGAAAGACTAACCAAACCCGATCTGGATAAGGGCTATATGCTCGATGGATTCCCGCGAACTCTCGCCCAGGCAGAAGCTTTGGATAAGATTTTAGCCGGACAGAGTAAAGGTATTGATCATGCCATTTTGGTTGATGTGCCGGATGAGGAATTGGTGGCTAGACTTTCCGGAAGGCGCACCTGCAAGAATTCAGATTGCGGCCGAATGTATCATGTCATGTTCAATCCACCCAAGGCTAATTCAGTTTGCGATGCATGCGGCACTGAACTTTATCAACGTGATGACGATACGGAAGCGACTATTCGAGAGCGTTTAGCTGTTTATAATAATCAGACCGCTCCGTTGATTAACTTCTATGAGAAAAAGGGATTGCTTCGTCGAGTCGAGGGTGTTGGTCCGATCGACGAGATTTTTGCGAGAATCGAAAAGGTCCTCGGTTGAGAAGAATTCCTTGTTGGAGGACCCCATGAAGGTAAGAGCATCAGTTAAGAAAATTTGCGATAAATGTAAGATTATCAAACGAAAAGGTACTGTTCGGGTTATATGCGAAAACCCGAAACATAAACAGAGACAGGGATAACCTGATTCTACGGTCCAGTTGGAGGAATATCGTGGCGCGTATTGCAGGGATCGACCTCCCAAAAAACAAGCGCATGGAAATTGCGCTCACATACATTTACGGTATAGGCAGAGCGACTGCTCGGAAGATTTTGGATGAGACGGGTTTGGATCCGAACATGAAATCGGATCAGCTCACCGAGGTGGATGTCGCTAAAATCCGTGAGGTATTGGATCATTCGTACAAGGTAGAGGGCGATCTCCGCCGCGAAATCCAGATGAACATCAAGCGACTGATGGACCTGGGATGTTATCGTGGTCTGAGGCATCGGCGAGGACTCCCCGTCAGGGGACAGCGGACTCATACGAATTCGCGAACGAGAAAAGGCCCCCGAAAAATGCAAATAGGAAAACGCAAGTAGAACACGGGTCAGCATCGAAAGTTCGCCATGCACGTGTGAAGTGCATGATGAAGAAGATGCGGTATTGAGACCCTTACACGGAGTGGTTGATGCCTAGACGGCGACAGGTCAGAAAAAAGAAAGAACGACGCAATATCCCTAGAGGTGTAGCTCACATTCAGTCCACGTTCAACAACACCATCGTTACCATTACAGATATGGACGGCAATGTTATTGCGTGGTCGTCTGCCGGCACGCAGGGATTTAAAGGATCGAGGAAGTCTACTCCTTTTGCTGCACAGCTTGCTGCTGAAGATGCTGCTCGAAAGGCTATGGAACAGGGCATGCGGAGTGTTGAAGTGATGATAAATGGACCGGGCGCCGGTCGCGAGGCCGCTCTGCGGTCATTACAGGCAGCCGGATTCCAGATTACACTCATTAAAGACGTTACCCCGATACCTCACAACGGATGTAGGCCACCGAAGCGTCGTAGGGTCTAATTTTCCGGTATAGAAGGAGATTCTCTTGGCAAGATATCGAGAGTCTGTTTGCAGATTCTGCCGTCGAGAAATGCAGAAACTGTTTTTAAAGGGCGATCGCTGTTATTCTGATAAGTGTTCCGTGGAGAGGCGCAACTACCCTCCAGGTCAGCATGGACAATCTCGCCCCAAGCACAGTGACTATGGCGTGCAGCTTCGAGAAAAGCAAAAAGTGCGGCGAATATACGGTATGCTTGAGAAACAGTTCAGAACTTATGTTCATTTAGCAGAACGTAAGAAGGGAGTTACCGGAGAGAACTTACTTCTGCTACTCGAATCACGGCTCGACAACATGGTGTATAGAATGGGTTTTGCTTCGTCTAGGTCCGAGGCTCGCCAGTTAATCACTCACGGCCATTTCCAAGTAAATGGGCGTAAGGTGGATATCGCTTCTTTTAGGACGAAACCCGGTATGGTCATCGAAGTTCGCGAAAAGAGCCGCGCTTCGAAGAGCATTCAAGAGGCGATGGAAACTTTATCTCGACGTGGAATTCCCGAATGGCTCGAGATGGATGCCGCCAACTTCCGTGGTACCGTCAAAGGAATGCCGTCTAGGGAGGAATTGCCGCCGACAATCCGTGAGCAGTTAATTGTTGAGTTCTACTCTAAATAAGATCGTGGTGTTCCTCTCTCTGGGGGGAGGCGAGCTTAGTTCGCAATCGCCAACCATTGTTATGTTGAATGTCGATAATTTTGGTCTTTGATGCTTTCGATTCCATCGGGACGTTATCAAGGGCCTGCATATGAGGGAAGCCATGAATGAAGCCGGGCAAACCCTAATGAAGCGAAACTGGACGGAACTTATCCGACCTCGCCGCATGGAGGTTGATGAAGCCACACATACGCCTTTTTATGGGAAGTTCGTATGTGAGCCTCTTGAAAGGGGCTTTGGAATTACTCTGGGCAACTCACTCAGACGGGTCCTTCTGTCCTCACTGCAGGGAGCCGCAATAACTAGTGTTCGTATTGATGGTGTGTTACACGAGTTTTCTACCATTCCAGGGGTTAAGGAAGATGTTACAGATCTTATCCTTAATCTCAAATGTGTAAATCTTAAGTTGCATAGTAGTCAACAGAAGGTTCTTAGACTTGAATCGACCGGTGATGGAGAGGTCAGGGCCGGCGACATCATAACGGACGATCAAGTAGAAATTATTAACCCGGAACAAATCGTAGCCACCCTCTCCAAAGAGGGTCGCCTCTCTATGAGCATGAACGTTGAGTGGGGTAAAGGCTATGTTCCTGCAGAGCATAATAAAAAAGAGGACGACCCTATAGGTACCTTGGCCCTGGATGCGGTATTCTCTCCGATCCGTAAGGTCAGTTACAAGATCACAAACGCCCGCGTCGGACGGCGCACGGATTACGATCGCCTTACCATGGAAATCTGGACGAACGGTGCCGTTCATCCGGAGGACGCTCTTGCTCAGGCTGCCAAAATATTACGTGAACAGTTCCTGGTATTCCTCAATTTTGAAGAAGAGGAAAAGGTGGTTCACGAAGAGAAAATGCAGCGTGAACCTGAAATCAACGAGAACCTATACAGAAGTGTCAATGAACTTGAGTTGAGTGTCAGATCAGCCAATTGTCTCAAGAATGCCGATATCAAATTCATTGGAGAATTGGTACAGCGGTCTGAAGCTGAAATGCTCAAGACCAAGAATTTCGGTCGGAAATCGCTGAATGAAATAAAAGAAATACTTGCCGATATGGATCTGCATCTTGGTATGGTCATACCGAATTTTCCAAACCGAGATGAATTGGAACGTATGAGACAGGATAGAGAAAATTATATCGGGGAGTAATCACCGGAGAAGCCCATGCGACACAGGAAAGCACGATTTAAACTTGGCATGAAGACCTCTCAACGCGAGGCCATGCTTCGAAATATGGTGACATCGCTATTGGAATATGAAGCTATTACTACGACGGATGCTCGTGCAAAGGCTGTTAGGAGTCTTGCGGACAAAATGATCTCTTTGGGAAAACGTGGAGATCTTCATGCCCGTCGCCAAGCACTGCAGGTGATTCGTTCTAAGAAGGTCGCACATATTCTTTTTGAAGAAATTGCACCAAGATACGCTAACCGAGAAGGTGGCTACGTTCGAGTCATCAA
>CAZTJA010000082.1:0-14308 GCA_964613745.1 uncultured Syntrophaceae bacterium | reverse complement strand
ATTGAACTCAGAAAACTAATCGAATTAGTCGGGCTGTGCGATTCCTGATTTCAGCAAATGAACTGATTTGCCGCAACATTCTGCTACGAGCTCACCGGATACTTTGCCACTATAGGGCCCCGTGCTGAAAACAACTCTCCATTGATTGCTTGAATATCTGCATGATGGGAAAAAGAGAGGCCATGTCTCACCAAAGCGTCTTTGAACATTGTCAATACAGAACGGAATGCCTTCTTTGTAAAGTCTCAGTATTATAGCGCTTTGTGTCGTCCAATCACTCCAGTCGAATTGGATGTTTACGGGTTCGTTCAATTCAGTCAACCTCGCCATGAGGCTCTTCGCCAATTGTTGTGTTTGGACCGGGGGAGTCGCTATTTCAATTTGTCGGCCTTGAAATATAGCTAATAATATTGTTAGAGAACTCAGAATAATTATCAAAAATGCGCAGCAAAACTGATGTTCTCGCCTTTCTAATGCAACGAAATTGCTGGTGAAAAAGCAATAAAGCGAACTTAGCAGTGCTGCCCAAGCGAAAATACCAAGCACGGCAATCCATTTGGTTAGATACCCGAAAATAGCTCCTTTAATTCCAAACAAAGAAAATCCCGCGGTTATTATTCCAATTAGTGGAATAAGGTACTTGGAAGCCGCGCTAAGCTGATTACGAGAAATAACACTGAAGGTTCTATAGCTAAGGTATAAGAATACCAATAAGGCGAAACATTTCGCCACAAAAAACAATTCAAACTCATCTATGGGCAATCCAGACATTTTGAGCATTGTGATCGGTATCCAGGAAAACTGGATTGCCAAAGAGTCAATTACATCAGAAAAGCTTTGATCCACTCTAGGCTGAACGAAGAAGTTTATTATCTTGCTCATGTTACCCGGAGAATTCCAAATTTCCTCTACAATTGGAGGTAACCACACTATGACGAGCAACGCTAGTGCATATACCAGGAAATTGAAGGAACTTTTCATCTCAGATGCCCGAATTTTTATTCCAAAACAGAAAGACAGAATCGACGTTACAATTACACAGAAGAATAGACCAATATGTGTCTGGATTAGAAAACATCCCACTAATATTAAGAAAGGTGCGCAACACAATTGGCCCTGACAGGTAAATATGCAAAGAACGCAAAACATAAAAAAGGGTAAGATGATTATCCAAGCAGTCCAAGGACTGATCAAAATACCTACTCCCAAAAAACTGATGAACAGTAGTAAAAGGAGGCCTAGGAACCCGAAAAAAAGTCTTTCAGATTCGAGGCTTAACTTCAACGTCAGGAAAAAACTCGCTGCAATAGAGGCAAAATTTATGAGTGCTGACGTCAGAAAAAGCGAGTAAGAAGAGCCAGATGTTAGCAAATAAAGCGGAGCCAGGAGATAGAAGTAAAATGGTCCAGGGTGATTCCAACCGAATCTTGAGTAGGGCCCTAGCAATAGATCGGCCGATGAAGCATGTTTCGTGTATATTTCAATTAAAGCGAGGTCTATTGTAAGATATTCATCTGGAAACCCAATCACTGCAAAATATTTCACGATGATAATGGCGAGGAATGTGATAGGCGCTAGCCAGATTACCGAGACCAAACGCAAACTATCTCGTTTCACCTTTGTTATTTTCCATGACATGATTTTTCGTAGCAACTGCTGCTTGCTTGAGCGAAAACGAATAAAGATTTGCTAATCATCCGCTTTATAAGCACATAATTCCCCACACATGGTGCAGGTCTCATGATCTTCACGACATGTTCTCGCCCGAATACTCCGAGCAAGTTCCGGATCGATTGCTAATTGGATCTGTCGTTCCCAATCTCGTTCCTTCCGCGCTTTGCTCATGGAGCGGTCCCAATCCAGTGCCTTTGCATTTCCTCGTGCTAATTCCGCAGCGTGTGCGGCTATTCTAGCAGTAAGGACTCCCATTCGAACGTCCTCCACCCCCGGAAGGCCCAAATGCTCAGTGGGAGTGACATAACAAAGGAAATCGGCCCCGTTCATTGCAGCAACAGCTCCACCTATGGCGGATGTGAGGTGGTCCATGCCCGGTGCAATGTCAGTCACCAATGGTCCCAGCACGTAAAACGGAGCATTATCACAGAGTTTTTTCTGCATGAGCATTTGCGAAGGTATCTCATTGAGTGGAACATGTCCGGGACCTTCGATAATCGCCTGAACGCCTTTTTCCCTAGCTCGCCTGCACAGGTCCCCAAGCGTAACAAGTTCTTCAACCTGGGCTAGATCCATTGAATCGGCAATTGCTCCCGGCCTCAATCCATCTCCAAGGCTAAGGACCATATTATACTTCTTGCAAATATCAAGGACTTCATCATAACGCTCGAACAACGGATTTTCTTTACTATTATGTCTCATCCATCGCGCAAGAAAGCTCCCGCCTCTACTCACTATTCCACAGACTCTGGGCTTTCTTTCCAGTAAAGAAAGCACGCGTAAAGTAACCCCGCAATGAACCGTGACAAAACTAATACCATCTTCGCCATGAAGTCGGATAGCATCAAGCATTTCGTCAGGATCCATCTTTTCGCTACCGCCCCGTTTACGGTATGAGGAAACTATTGCTTCATATATCGGGACCGAGCCTATCGGGACTGCAGATTCGCCGATGATCTTCTTTCTGACGGATCTCAAATCGCCACCAGTCGAAAGATCCATGACGGCGTCCGCTCCGGCATTCACTGCAGCGTGTAGTTTTCTCAGTTCAAAATCTTCATCGGTAAGATCTCCCGATGTGCCGATATTTGCATTGACCTTTACGGAAAGATTTTCTCCGACTCCCACCGGCCTGCCATGAGGCGAAGGTTTAAATACGGCAATGGTGCCCTTTTCAAAAGAAGCACGGACGAGATCAACATTTACTGATTCAGTTTGAGCTATCTGCTTAAGCAAATTGTGCACTATATTGCTCCATTATTTCGCTGCGGTAATCTGAGCCAATCCGCCACAGGCGAAAAGCACACCACCGGTGTCATTACAAACGTCCGCACGGCTCCCACTTTTCACAAACAATTTGTATATACCGCAATGGAACGTTATGCAAATCGCGGATCTTCAGCCATGGTTTGACGGATCTCATTCGAAGGTAATAAAGCCGGATCAGGAGCCCGGACGTGACACGCTGCACTGTGTCCTGGGTCCATTTCATGCAAAGGTGGAATTATTTCCGAACAAATATCGATTCTGAGACGACACCTTGGATGGAATCTGCATCCTGAAGGAGGATCTATGGGACTTGGCACGTCCCCTTCCAGAATTATTCTTTTCTTGTGAGTTTTCGGATCAGGCACCGGCACCGCACTAAGTAAGGCTTCAGTGTACGGATGCAGCGTACTCCCATAAATAGCGGTTTTCGGTCCTATCTCTACGACTTGACCCAAGTACATCACTGCAACTCGGTCGCATATGTGCTCGACCACGGAAAGATCGTGAGAAATGAACAGGTAGGTTAATCCGTATTTGCCTTGTAAATCCTCCAGAAGATTGAGTACCTGTGAGCGGATCGAGACATCAAGAGCTGAAACAGGCTCATCCGCCACAATCAAGCTTGGGTTCAAGGCTAAAGCTCGGGCGATTCCAATCCTTTGCCTTTGACCACCAGAGAATTCATGAGGGTATCTATCCAGATAATCCTTTCGCAATCCCACGTCATCGAGCAACTGAAGCACTTTTTCAGTTCGTTGCGCCCGAGTTCCGATTTTATGTATGTCCAGCGGTTCGGTAAGTATGCTTCTGATATTTTTCCGAGGGTTGAGAGATGAATACGGATCTTGAAAAATAATCTGCATTCTCTTCTTTAGAGCTTTTCGTTCATCACTTTTCAGTGAATTGATTTCAATTCCTTCAAAGTAGATCTTTCCGGCAGTAGGTTGTTCGAGTCCTATAACGATTTTTCCCAACGTGCTCTTACCGCATCCCGATTCGCCGACCAAACCAAGAGTCTCACCGTGCATAATATCGAAACTCACACCGTCGACGGCATGAACCAGTGATACCTCGCGGGAGAAGAAGCCTTTTTTCACACTGAAGTATTTCTTAATTTCTTTGAGACGCACCAGGTCTTCAGGTGGGCAAGATGACTCGAGACTAGATCCCATTGATTCTCCTAGGGTTCGGTTGATTCCAGAGAATCGCGGCTTCGATTGTCGATTCCGCTATGTTGTTGTAAGACTCAGAAGTGTGTTATAGGGTCCGCATCTCACAAAGTCAATGAGGTGCGCACTGGAAAACCTATACCCTTTTTTAGGCTCCTTACCCGGAATTGCGTGGCTTGTGACCTGTCGTTATCGTGCTCGATTCAAACCCAATGAGTTCCAAAATATATTCAGAGTTTTTGTTCTAGGTTGCCTCAGCACAATCCCCACTTGGATGATCGAATATTCGACCGGAGCCGTTCTCCAACAGGAAACACTTTTCCGCGCCGCTCTGGTCAGTTTTTTCCTTATTAGCCCAATTGAGGAAGCGGCAAAGCTATCCGCTGTGTGGTTCGGAATTTACCGCAGAGAAGATTTTCGACGGCCCGTACACGGAATCACGTATGCCGTGACTGCAGCACTTGGTTTTGCAACCGTAGAAAATGTGGTCTATCTTTTTCAGCTCAGCCCATCCGGCTTGTTTTCGAGACTGGTTTATGCCACTCCGGCACACGTGCTCTTCTCGTCTATGTGGGGATATTCTCTTGGAGCCGCAAGATTCAAGAGGGGGAGCGAGTTCACGACAATTCTCGCCGGTTTTTTGGCCGCATCCTTATTGCATGGGTTTTATAACTTCTTAGTCGCTTTTTATCCTTCAGGTGCAATGATTTCACTGCTGCCCTTAATGGCGCTGATGTGTATTTTGTTTTACGGCAGAATGAAGAAAGCAAGAACGGATTTGCCCTATACGACTATCAGTTCCGGTCCCGTAGTCTCTTGTCCCGATTGCGGGGCTTACATGCCCATAGATTATGAGAGTTGCTCCAGGTGTAATTATTTGCTTCATCCTCTAGAAGAGGATGCTGCACATTTTTGCGGAAAGTGTCGTTCTCGACTGGAACCCTTTTCGATGGTATGTCGCTATTGTGGAGAATCTCCGGCAGTGGAATCTTCGATTCAAGAATCACAATCAGTATAGCTTGACATAAGTCTAGAGTCTTGCTTACGACGGAGCTCACTTCATTTCTATGAACGGTGTGTTTTATTACAAAATCACCCATATATGAGATGACACTTCGGCTGACGCGTGCCGCCTTATGTGAATTGCCCTACGCGGTCCTATTGGTAGATTTTTTTCGAATTTTTTTGTCCGAATATTTTAGAATCGCTATTGTATGACGCTGTAATTGTTATTAGTTTTTTTATAATATCAGGATACAAAATCGAACTTTTTTGCTTGACAGGACTCAATAAAAAAAGGCAAAAAGGACGCTTAGTACATTCCAGAGGGCTACGCCCAGAGGTCAGGATGAATCGCAACAACCGAACGCAACATAGTCGCATTCTCTGTACGGGAAACGTGACTCACGCGTGCGTGTCCTGTACCTTCCCCAGCTTTATTTCTTCGCAAAAATCCTATGAATACGGAGGGGTCCACCTGAGTGGGGAGACATATCGTTTCCTCCTCGTAAGATTGAGACCCTAAGCTCCTCCGCGAGAAAGCTTCGGCTTTTTCAAACAAATCGGCTGACCTGTATAGTGTATGGGAAGATTACTACAGGTGATCGTTTATAAGCCGAGTTGCTGAAAAGGAGGCCTGCCAAGTCCTAGTCCACTTCCCTGAGACTGGTTACTGGCGGTACATATCACTAGTAATTCATTCTCGAGAGGCAATAGTCCACTCGGTACGGGGGATGACTGATGAAAGCTTTAGGTATTCATCTTCTGATCGAGCTCTGGTCCTGCAATACGCAAAAAATAGACAATCTCGATTATTTGGAAAAAATTATGTCACAGGCGGCTGAGGTTGCCGGCGCAACGGTTCTGAAAACGGCTTTTCAGGATTTCAGCCCTCAAGGCGTTTCGGGAGTTGTGGTAATCGCTGAGTCCCACCTCACAATCCACACCTGGCCGGAATATGGTTATTGTGCAATAGACATTTTCACATGCGGCGATAAAGTAGATCCTTGGAAGGCCGCAGGCTTCCTGAAACAGGAACTCGAAGCTGAAAAGGTTTCGGTTCGCGATTTCTTACGGGGAATCCCGGCTTCTGAGGATGAACCGAGTAAAGAATATGAGTACAAGAATGTTGCTTGTGGGAGTTCTCACTGTTAGTGATAGAACTTCGAAGGGCGAAAGAACAGATGCGTCGGGACCTGAGCTGGAACAGTTGCTCAGGTCCCAAGGTCTGGAAATAAAACTTAGGGCGGTGGTTCCGGATGAAAGATCGGAAATCGGTGCAATACTGAAATGTTGGTGTGACGATGACTGCATCGACTTGATCGTCACCACCGGTGGAACCGGAGTATCCCCCAGAGATGTTACCCCGGAAGCAACACTCGATGTGATTGAACGATCTATTCCCGGCATGGCCGAGGCCATGAGAGCAGCCGGCATGAGCAAGACACCTCATGCAATGATTTCTCGTGCCGTTGTAGGTATCCGGGGGAATACCTTAATAGTAAATTTGCCGGGCAGTCCCAGAGGCGCTATAGAGAACCTTCAAACCATCCTCCCTGCTCTGCCTCATGCAATTGAAAAAATACAAGGTGACCAAAAGGATTGCGCTCGAAAGTAAGAAATGATAGGCCCCCATTAAGTAGTCCCATCAAGATTTGGGCTGTAATCGAATCGGAATTGCAGAAAATCGATCAACATGAAAATCTGTCTCGGCATTCCATAGTAGAACTTTGGCCCGAAATAGTGAAAGAAACCATTGCACGACATAGCCGGGCAGAAAAAGTCAGTGGGGAAACTCTGTATGTGGTGGTGGACTCCTCAGCCTGGATGAATGAGTTATCTGCACTCAAAAACATTATCATTTCTAAAGTCAATGAACATATTGCAGCGCCTGCTAAACCGATCAGAGATATAAAATTTCGCCAGAGATCGTGGCTTGTCGAAAAGAAGGCCACCGTATCGAGAGATTCGACTCATATCCCGCCCGTTTCAAAAACCGAAGATCTTTTAATCAAAAAATTAATTGAAAATGTAACGAATGAAGAGCTGCGAAAAAAATTTTCAGAGATGTTGGAAAAAGATCGAAAACTCAAAGCAAGCCAAGGCGGCAAGCTCTTTGAAGAGCCACCTTCCGATTAGAAGATCGACCATACTCGACCGTGTTCAGAATTTATCATTGCTATCCGAATTACCGATTTCAAAATCTTTCTTACTGAACGGAACGGTCAGAGTGTTTAGTGAAGGATCAGACCAGGTGTTGGGTTCCCGTCGATAACCCTTCGTGCCCTCGTAGGAATAATCGGGCTTAACCTCGTTTTTGCGAGGCTTAATTTTACTGAGAGACTCTTTTTCGCTATCTCTCACTCGCTCCATTCCAATTCCGGCTGCTCCGCCGCTAAAAGGCAGCAACACCCAAATTCGATCATTATCTCGCTTTCTGATCGGCACAAACTGAGTTCCTCGTTCCGGATATTTGGGATCTTGAATCAAGATTCCTTCACGAACAAGCTCCCATTTTGCTTCCGCCGGCTGAAATAGATTGACCATATTCAAAGTGCCGTCTTGATTGATGCTCATCCAAGCCTGTGTCCGAGAAGTTCTTACCCGAGCCTTTTCTCTGTCGGTTATCCCCCATTTGCTGAACTCTTCTGAGTATCTCCAGGTTCCTATAAGGAACTCCGGAGACATCTGCTCTTCCATTCCGAGCAGTGAAATTGCTGAAAAAAGATTTCTCTCGTTGGGTACGGATCCCGAAAACAATGGTATCAGGGTTAACATAAGAACTTGTAGTTGTAGCAAGACGCCTCACAACGGAATGATGGTTGAATTTACTTTAACCCGCTGGAATTCGCAATATTATCAATAAGCGTACAATCATTCGACTTTCGCACTTTTTTTTCTATTGCGGTTGACGAACAATCATTTCCTTGTTAGTTTCCAGGTGCCAAATTATTCTCCGGGAGATTAACCATGGAATCCATGAGCTTTCTCGACATAACAATAAAATACTTTAATGTTATGGTATTCATTATGTGTGTGGTCTTTGGAATGACCTCGTTTTTTGCTTCATGGATCGCTTGGCGTGAAATGCACAGAAGGCGCAACATCGTACGAGGAATACTGGCAGCTTACAACATTGCGGAAGACACCCTAGCCAAAGGGAGCATCGGTTCAGGATCCTTTCGGCTGGATCCCGCAGTTGTCCAAAACGTATTCAATAACCTACAAGAAATATTGAATGCAGTATACGGGGAGCTTACGGGTAACCCGGTCCCGGCGAAGGAAGAACGACTCCATGGTTCACGAAAATTGGCCTTCTTGCTAAGGTTCAAAAAGAATGCCCAAAAAGAAGATGTTGAATCCGAAATAATTGTCGGAGAATCGATGCCCAGACCACCCGTTGAAATCGGTCCATCAGGAATAGCCTCACAACCGTAGATTTTGCCCTACGTTATTCCCTAACTGGAACATGAAATTCGCTCAGTGTTATATAGTAAATGTCCATGGTTCCTTATCCCCCCACAGCACAGCAAAATTTAGCAGCATTGGTTCCAGAGGGTGTCATTTCCAACACCTTTGTTATATAATATTTGATCGGCCTATCCAGCCGAATATTCCGAAAAGTCATCAATGGAGAGAGTTATGATTACAGGGACAGATACCGTAAAACGAGGTCACGCGCAAATGCTGAAGGGCGGCGTCATTATGGATGTGGTGACCCCGGAACACGCTCGGATCGCAGAAGAAGCCGGAGCGTGCGCGGTAATGGCTCTGGAGAGAGTCCCCGCAGATATCCGAGCCCACGGAGGGGTCGCCAGAATGAGCGATCCCGGGATGATAATGGAAATTATGGCCGCAGTCACGATCCCGGTCATGGCAAAGTGCCGAATCGGTCATTTTGTAGAAGCGCAGATACTCGAAGCAATCGGCGTTGATTATATAGATGAAAGCGAAGTATTAACCCCCGCGGACGATCATAACCATATAGATAAATGGAACTTTAAGGTGCCCTTTGTTTGCGGATGCCGAAATCTTGGGGAAGCCTTGCGCAGAATAGGCGAAGGTGCGGCAATGATGCGAACCAAAGGCGAAGCCGGGACCGGTGATGTCGTTGAAGCAGTCAAACATGCCCGCTCGGTTCTGGGTGAGATCCGTAAAATCAGTGCCATGCGAGATGACGAGTTAATGTCATACTCCAAAGAAATCGGCGCACCTTTCGAATTGGTGAAAGAGACGGCGAAAGCCGGACGGTTGCCGGTAGTCAACTTTGCAGCCGGTGGAGTAGCAACTCCGGCCGATGCGGCCCTCATGATGCAGCTCGGAGTAGATGGAGTCTTTGTCGGATCAGGAATTTTCAAGAGCGGGAACCCTGCTGCAAGAGCAAAGGCGATTGTTAAAGCCGTTACGCACTACAATGACCCCAAAATTCTGGCGGAAGTGAGCAAAGGATTGGGCGAGGCAATGGTGGGAATTGGCGTTACGGAATTGCCTGAATCTGCTCGTTTGGCGGTCAGGGGCTGGTAATTTTTCTGTAATCTTAGAATGGTGTCATCTCTCTGAAATTGGATCTAACCTGCTGCGTCCAATCATTTATCAGAGTTCCAGGATTACCTTTACGAAATGAAGATTGGTGTTTTAGCTTTACAGGGAGCATTTCGAGAACACTGCGAAATGCTCCGTAAATTGGGTGTTGATTGCATTGAGGTGCGTTTGCCCGAACATCTCGAAGGGCTTGACGGTCTCATTTTCCCCGGCGGCGAGAGCACAACAATCGGTAAACTTGCCGATTGGTATGGCTTAATGGAAGCGTTAAAGCACGCCGCTCGGAACATTCCCGTTTGGGGAACATGCGGGGGGTTGATTATGATGTCGCGAAATGTAGGCATGAATCAGCCCATCCTGAATCTCATAGACATGGTCGTTGAGCGCAATGCTTTTGGTCGCCAAGTCGATTCCTTTGAAGAGCAGTTGCAGGTAAAGGGATTAGAAGGACCTTTCCACGGGATTTTTATTCGAGCTCCCATAGTGAAAGAGGTTGGACCGGAGGTCGAGATCCTGTGTCGTCTCAAAGACGGCAAAATCGTCGCGGTGAAACAGGGAAGCATGTTGGCAACATCCTTTCACCCAGAGCTAACGAATGATCCTCGATTCCATTCATATTTCATTCAACTCATCAAGAATTCTCAAGAACGGAATTGAATCCTCTACGTTTCAAGATCCTCGTTGAGTATGACGGAACCGACTATCACGGGTGGCAGCTTCAAAAATCGGATCAAACAGTCCAAGGCGAGTTGGAATCTGTTCTTGAACGTATTCTGCAGGTTCCCACCAGAGTTCACGGAGCCGGCCGAACTGACGCAGGAGTTCACGCAAAAGGCCAAGTTGCACATTTTGATGCATATTGGCAACATTCGCCGGAAAAACTGATTCGCGCACTAAACTCGTTGTTGCCCGAAAATGTAGCCGTCCATAAGATAGATATAGTCCCGCAAAATTTTCATTCCCGCCATTCTGCGAAAACGAAAACATATACGTACACAATTTTGAACAGCCCCCTTCGATCACCACTTTTCAGCCGCTATTCCTGGCATGTGCCTGCTCCCCTGGCTGTCTCTCTCATGAATGATGCATCACAGTGTCTCGTGGGAGTTCACGATTTTGCCGCGTTTGGCCAAGCCACGGACGGAACACCTTCCACTGAAAGAGAAATTCTATCCTGCCATTGGACTATTGACCATTCTTCTTTATTAAAAGTAACGATCAGAGGCACAGGTTTTCTCCGCTACATGGTGAGGACCATAGTAGGAACCGTAACAAGGATCGGTCTTGGTAAATCCACTTTAAACGGTCTTGTATCCATTCTGGAATCCAGAGACAAGAATCGTTCCGGACCGACTGCTCCTGCACGAGGCCTATGTCTCACTGAAGTAGAATATCCGGATTTAATTGACACATTTCCCAACGGATCTTAGAATTCCGTGACTTTGTAATTCTCAGGAGGTCCTGTGGTAAGAGTAGGAATGATCGGAGGGTCCGGGTTTGACGATCCCGACTTTCTCAGCGATGTAAGACGCCTCAAAATAGGAACGCCCTTCGGACCTCTGTCCGACAACATCATTACAGGAAAAATCAAGGGAATAGAAATTTCGATTCTCCTCCGGCATGGTCCAGGTCATCGCATTCCACCAGCTGCCGTCAATTATAGAGCAAATATATGGGCTATGAAGGAAATAGGAGTTACCCACATCATTGCTACAACTGCGTGCGGGTCTCTTCGAGAAGAAATCGAGCCGGGCCACTTAGTATTTCCTGACCAGTTCATTGATCGTACCGTCTCCAGGAAGAGTTCCTTCTATGAGGGAGACCAGGTCGTGCATATCGGCATGGCGGATCCATTTTGCGAGTGCTTACGTTCATTGCTCATTGAAACAGCCCAGCGGGAAAACATTGTTCACCACAAAACGGGAACGGTTGTTACAATTGAGGGTCCCCGCTTCTCGACTCGAGCCGAAAGCAAAATGTTTCGAATGTGGGGCGCCGACATCATTAATATGTCCACCGTACCCGAAGCCGTTTTGGCCCGTGAAGCCGGTATTTGCTATGCGGTTGCCGCAATGAGTACTGATTATGATGCGTGGCACCACAGCGAAGAACCTGTTACGTGGGAAATGATTGCTAACGTAATGAAAAGCAACGTGGAGAACGTGAAAAAGATCTTTTTTGAAACATTGCCCCGAATAGATTACGACGATTGCACATGCCAAACAGCGATTAACTCCGCGTTGGTGTAAATATAGCATTCAATGCTCTGCATGCGGATTCAATCAAGTTAAAGCTGATGGAGGTTCCGAGTGAATATCCGAGCGAGAATAGATTATGCTTTAGGCAATAAACCGGCGGATTTGGTACTTACGAATGCCAAACTCGTGAACGTCTTTTCCGGGGATATACATGAAACGTCAATCGCTGTTTCCGAGGGACTGGTAGTCGGATTCGGAGACTACGAAGCCAAACAGGACATTGATTTGAAAGGTCGGTATGTGATTCCCGGCCTCATAGACGGGCATTTGCACCTTGAATCCAGCATGATGGCATTGCCGGAGTTTTCGAGAAATGTGGTTCCATGCGGGACGACTGCGGTTGTCGCCGACCCGCACGAAATCGCCAATGTTCTGGGAGTGCCTGGAATACGATACATTCTCGAATCAAGTAAAGATCTGCCTTTGAGCATATTCATCATGGTTCCCTCTTGCGTTCCCGCCACTCCGTTCGAGACCTCCGGAGCGAAACTTGAAGCACCGGACATGCGGGAATTCCTCCAAGAACCTCAAGTCCTGGGATTAGCGGAAATGATGAACTTTCCCGGTGTGCTTTTTCAAGATCCTGAAGTTATGGCCAAATTGGAGCTTTTCGCAGATCGCATTAAGGACGGTCACGCTCCAGGTTTGTCGGGGAAAGGCTTATGTGCTTACGTCATTGCCGGCATCGGCTCCGATCATGAATGCACCAATTTGGATGAAGCCCGAGAAAAGCTCAGATTGGGTATGCACATCATGATCCGTGAGGGATCTGCGGCCAAAAACCTCGACAGTTTGCTGCCTCTGGTGAATGCCTATAACTCCCGAAGGTGCATGTTTGTTACCGATGATCTTGAGCCAAGTGACATTTTGGATCATGGACACCTGAACTCACTTTTAAGAAAAGCGGTTTCCAAGGGCTTAGACCCCATCACGGCCGTGCAGATGGCCACCATCAATCCCGCCACGTACTTTGGACTTAAGAACATTGGAGCGATCCTGCCGGGCTATGATGCAGATCTCTTGGTAGTCGAAGATCTCAAGAATTTTATCGTCCAGAAAGTATTCAAAAGGGGCAGCCTGGTAGCGGAAAACGGCAAGTTGATCACGACCGATGCTCACGCAAAATCTGATCCATTGCCTCTAAACTCGGTTCGAGTGAATTGGGAAATGCTCAAAGGTTTAGACGTCAAAGCTGAGGCATCCTCCGTCAACGTGATTCAAGTAGTGCCCGGGCAGATCGTCACAAAACGGCTGGTGAAAAAGCTGCCTGTTTCAGACGGAAAGCTGGGAATAGATACTGATAATGACGTTTTGAAAATCGCCGTAATCGAAAGACATACGGGATCCGGAACTGCCGCGGTAGGTTTCATCAGCGGCTTCGGCCTTAAAAAAGGAGCGATTGCTTCGACTGTGGCCCATGACTCGCACAATATAATCATTGTGGGTACTAATGACGAGGACATTATGAAGGCTGCAAGGCATCTTGCCGACACTGGTGGAGGTTACGCGGTGGTGGCCGATGGAGAAGTATTGGCGGATTTGCCTTTGCCCATAGCCGGTTTGATGTCAAACAAACCGATCGACGAAATCAGGAATTCTCTTGAACAAGTAGATCAACGCGCTCGCGAGCTTGGCTGCACCTTGGAAAACCCGTTTGCTACACTTTCTTTCATGGCTCTTACCCCGATCCCGGAGCTTAAGCTCACGGATCAGGGTCTTTTTGATTCAAGTAATTTCAAGTTTGTGTCGCTGTTCGATGTTCCTTAGAAGGGCACGCGACACGCACAAGAATCCACATTTTTGTAGGCGATCAGACCTGGTGCCCTCACGTACAAGTTAGACTGCCTTTTTGAATGACCTGAGCATTTCGTTCAGTTCGTCAAATTTTTCCATCATCATATCGTTGATCATAGTCAATCGATTGTGCTGACTGCCCGCTTTGGCTAACCTGTTGTCAATCTTCCGTTGAAGAGCGATCAACTCCGGCTTTTTCCGGAGTAACCTTGACCGTTTGTCTAAGAGTTCTGCATGTGTTTTGTTTTTTACTATATATAAATTTGCCATTTCAGGATCCAATCATTATTCAGCATCTTCCAGTGCAAAGCTTCACATGCACTGTTTAGATGCTCTTTTTGCGAAATGGGAGCAGAAATTACCGCCATGTGGTAAGACAAATCTGATAAGAGAATGAGCGCCTATGAATCGAGTAATCGATCTAATTTCCCCGTGAAACCTGAAAACAAATATCAAATGGAATATGCTGATACGTGCTTTGAGCAGCCACTAGAAGCAATTTCAAAATATTGTAGAATTGTTCTATATTGATGGCGAGTAAGAGGCTATAAGGGAACGTTCTTGAATTACGGAATTTTGTTCAGCAAACTAACCGTCGGATCG